>CAZYWP010000061.1:0-4683 GCA_964651495.1 uncultured Eubacteriales bacterium
CGGCGGTGCGGATGCGGAGCCCGGGTCCATCGAGCGAGATCTCGACCGCGCCGGCCTCGTCGGTGCGAAGGACCCGGACGCCGAAAGCTTGATATCGCTCCAGGATGTCCTGGTGCGGGACGCCGTAGGGATTGCCCCGGCCGATCGTGATCACCACCACTTGAGGGCGCACCTGTTCGAGAAAGGAAAGGGAACTGGATGACCGGCTGCCATGGTGCGGGGATTTGAGGACCTGGGAACGGATGTCCCATCCCTTTCCGATGATCTCGGCCTCCGCTCCCGTCCCGATGTCAGAAGCGAGGAGAAAGGAAGCGCCGTCCGACGTCAAGCGCAGGACGAGGGAATCCTCGTTGGAGACCTCCCGCGAAAAGGGCTCGGCTGACTCCGGGTGGACGGCTTCAATCGTCACCCCGCTCTCCCTGTGGCTGTAACGGGCAAACACCCGGCGCAGAACGACCGAAGAGGGAAAGCCGGCCTTGAGTTTGTCGTAAGCGCTGTTCGGCGGCGGGCTGAACGCTTCCCAGAATTCGCCGACCTTGAAATTGGCGGCCACGCTGACGAGGCCGTTCATATGGTCCGGGTGGCCGTGAGTGAGGACCAGATAGTCGATTTTCTTGATCCCCTTCCCCCAGAGGAAAGGCGAAACGACCTGTTCCCCGATGTCAAAATTCCCGTCCGGCGTGCCCCCGCCGTCCACGAGCATTTTTTTTCTTCCCGGAAACTCGACCAGGATGGAATCTCCCTGGCCGACATCGAGAAAAGTGACTTTGAGCGATGGTGAGGATGCGGCGGAAAATGGATAGGTCACCAGGATAGCCAGAAAGACGGCGAAAAGGCCGAGCGCCGCGAGCCTTTGCCCTTTGAACCTGGGACGGGCAAGGAGGAGGAGCAGAAAGAGAAAATAGCCGATGAGCGTGACCAAATGCGGGCCGGGAAGACGGTAAGAAAGCGCCGGGACAGGGTTGAGAAGGCCGGAAATCCAGAGAAACGCCCGAACGAGGAGTGTGAGAGCCATAGCCGCAAGCTGGGCCAGGGGGGCGCTGACCAGCGAGAGGCCGAGAAAAAGAAACCCCCCGGCCATGATCACCCCGACCAGGGGAATGGCCGGGATGTTGAGCAGGAGGGATGAAAAAGTCACCCGATGGAACGAACTGGCGATCAAGGGCAGGACCCCCAACTGGGCGGCAAGGGACAGGGCGAAGAGCTCGTGGATCCGCCCGGGAAGCCGGGGCAGGAATTTCACTATCCTGGGGTAGAAGAGGATGATGGCCAGGGTGGCTGCGAAGGTGAGCTCGAACCCGATATCAAAGAGCGAAAACGGGTTGACCAGGAGAAGCAGGAAAGCGCTGAAGCTGATGGTGTTGAGGAGGTTGGTCTTTTTCCAGAGAAGCCGGCCGGCGAGATAGACAATGGTCATGATGGCGGCCCGGAAGACCGAGGCCCGGCCTTCCACCAGCATGGCATAGAAGGACAGGAGCACGATCAGGGAGATGTCGACCGCGCGCCTGGGCAGCCGCAGCAACCGGAGCAGAGAATACAGGAGCAGGGAAATAATGGCGATGTGGGCTCCGGATATGGCGATGAGATGGAACAGCCCGGACTTCTGGAGCAGCGCGGTGGTCCCATCGTCCATCCGTCCGCGCTCGCCGAGGAGCAGGGCCTCGAGCACGGCGCCCTCGCGGGAGAGGGCGGTGCGGTCGGGGGAGGAGAAATGCTCCTCGACTCGGCCGAGAAGCCCCAGACGAGCGCTCGAAACCAACCGCCGCAGCGAGAAGCCCCCGCCAGCCTTCCCGACCTCCACCAGGAGGGCGCTCTTGCTGACCGCGTGATTGTGGATGTTTTGAATCTTGCGCAGATTGGCCAGCCGCGGCTCGCCGAAGTTGCGAAAATCGCGCGCCGGCAGGACCTGGGCCGAGACCGTGATCCGGTCTCCCGACCGGATCTTAAGAGGGGAAGGATATTGCCCCGGATGAAGAACCGAGACCCTCAGGTTTCCCTCCGCTTTTTGTTCCCGGCCGAGAAAGCGGATATTTTCCACCTCCATCTGGAGATAAGTGCGGCCGATATCGAAGGAGGGTGTTTTCGTCAGCCGGCCGGAGAAATCGGCGTACCCGTTGAAGTCGAACCGCCGGACGGCGTTGCGGTCGTAATCCCGGTCGGCGTGGGAATAGAGCCCCAGGCCCAGGAATAGAGCCGCGAGCAGGAGGATGGCCAGGCAGATTTTATCTTTCTTCAGGAGATAGGCCGTCCAGGCTGAGGCGAGGGCGGCGGCGAGCCCAGCGATCCCGACCGCGAGTGACGGCGTGAGGAGGGAGGAGAGAAGAATGCCGGTGGCGAGAGAGACGGCAAGATAGAGAAAAGGGAAGAGCATCGGGTTTCAGATCACGACGGCTTCGCGGTAGGTCCCGTAGACGTTTCTCAGGCTATCGGAGATTTCGCCCAGGGTGGCTTCCGCCTTAACCGCCGCGATCAGGAAAGGCAGGAGATTTTTCCCGGCCCGGGCCGCCCTCTCGACGGAGGCCAGGCTTTTTTCGACATTCCGGGACGACCGGGACCGGCGCAGCCGGCGCAGCCTTTCGAGCTGAGCCCTCTCGTTCTTCCTGGGCGGGTGGTGGAGACGAAAATGGACTTCCTTCCGCTCGGGAACATACTCGTTCAGGCCGACGATGATCCGGTCCTTGGACTCGATTTGTTTTTGATATTTGTAGGCGCTCTCCTGGATTTCCCGCTGGATGAACCCGGCTTCGATCGCTTTGAACATCCCTCCCATGGCCTCGATTTTTTCGAGATAGGCCCAGGCTTTTTCCTCGACGGCGCAGGTCAGAGTTTCGAGAAAATAGGAGCCGGCCAGGGGATCGACCGTGTCCGCCACTCCGCTTTCGTGGGCGATGATCTGCTGGGTGCGGAGGGCGATCCGCGCCGCTTCCTCGCTCGGCAGGGCCAGGGCCTCGTCCCTCGAGTTGGTGTGGAGGGATTGCGTGCCGCCCAGGATTGCGGCCAGGGCCTGCAGGGTGACGCGGACGACGTTGTTCTCCGGCTCCTGCGCGGTCAGCGTCACCCCGCTCGTCTGGGTGTGAAAACGGAAGGCCCAGGAGAGGGGATTCCTGGCCTTGAACCGGGTTTTCATCAGTTTCGCCCAGATGCGCCGGCCGGCCCGGAACTTGGCGATCTCTTCGAATAAGTTGTTATGGGAGGCGAGGAAAAAGGAAAGGCGGGGGGCGAACGAATCGATGTCCAGGCCCTCTTGGAGGGCGGCCTCGACGTAGGTGACGGCGTCGGCGAGGGTGAAGGCCAGCTCCTGCGCGGCCGTGGCTCCGGCCTCGCGGATGTGGTAGCCGCTGATGCTCATGGTGTTCCAGCGGGGAACGCGTCTCTGGCAGAACGTCAGGATATCGGCGATGATCCTGAGGGAAGCCCGCGGAGGATAGATGTAGGTGCCCCGGGCGATGTATTCCTTGAGCAGGTCGTTCTGGATCGTCCCCGAGAGCCGGGACCACGGAATACGCCTCTTGGCGGCGATCGCCAGGTACATGGCCAGGATGACCGCCGCCGTGGCGTTGATGGTCATCGACACGCTGACCTTGTCAAGGGGGATTCCCCTGAACAGGGCCTCCATATCGTGGATCGAATCGATGGCTACTCCCACCCGTCCCACTTCCCCTCGAGACTGCGGATGGTCGGAGTCGAGCCCGAGCTGGGTGGGGAGGTCAAAGGCGACGCTCAGGCCTGTTTGGCCCTGGTCGAGGAGGAAGCGGTACCGCCTGTTGGACTCTTCCGCCGTCCCGAACCCGGCATACTGGCGCATGGTCCAGAGGCGGCCGCGGTACATGTCGGGATAAATCCCCCGGGTGAAGGGATAGACACCGGGGACGCCGAGCTCTTTTCCCGGGTCAAAACCGGAGAGGTCGGCCGGACCGTAAACCGCCCTGACCTCGATTTCCGAAGAGGTCTCGAATTTTACCTTTCTTACCGGCTTACTTGGCCTCTTCTTCGTCATAGGCCTGGGGCGGTTTCTTGGCGAATTCTTCCTTCTTTTTTTCGATGAAATCCTTGATCGCCTCGATGCCTTCCTGGGCTTTCTCCTTGACGACCTGGATGCCCTTCTCCGCTTCCTTGGAGATCTTGTCATAGCTCTCTTTGGCTTTTTCTCCGGTCTTGACGGCCTGGGTTTTGATTTTTTGGCGCGTTTCCTTGCCGCTGGCCGGCGCGAAGAGGATGCCCAGGACAAACCCCGTGGCAGCCCCGATCAGAAAAGACACGGTCACTTCCAGAGCGCTGGAACCTTTGTTATTCCCCATCCTATTTCTCCTTTCTTTTTCTGATTTTTTTCCAGAGGAACCTGACCAGAGGGTAGACAACAAACCAGTAGCGCGAGGTCGGCCTGATGACCCGGGTGGTCAGGAAGAAAGTCGCTTGCGAAACCTGGGCGGCCGTTTTCTTGGAGGCCTCCATGATTTCGCCCAGGTCGGTGAGCCTGGTTTTGACGACCTTGTCCAGCTCGTTCAGGTTCTCGACCAGTTTTCTAACCTCGACCATGGTCTTTTCGCCCTCGACGGCCGCCCGCCGGAGCTGGGCCAGAAACCGGACGACGTAGACCGCGATGATGACGGCGGCGAAGGTGAGAACGAGCAACAGGAGCTGGTTGAGAGTCAAAGGCATGATATCCCCAAAATAAAACAAAAA
>CAZYWP010000061.1:4783-17765 GCA_964651495.1 uncultured Eubacteriales bacterium
CGGCGGCGACGGCGTCCTCCCATTCGGAAAAGGCGGAGGATGGGTGGAACTCGTGCTTCTTATGGACCAGGCGGTTGATGCCGCGCAGGGCCTGCCACTGGGTGATCATCAGCAGGGCCAGGACGTAAAACAAGATGTTCGGTCCGGGCAGCAAGGCCGCCAGCCCGCTGATGGGGACGAGGATGGACTCACCGAGGAGGAGAAGGATGTGCTTGGACCTCTGCTTCTGGAGAAAAAAGGCAAACCGGAAACGGAGCCGTTTCTCGGAATGACAGGCGGCGTGGACGATCGGGACGCTCTCCTCGGCAGACTTCGAGACTCCGATAAACGCTTGCTCCTGACTGAGCAGGCGAGGCGGCAGGAGGAGGAGCTTTTTCTTGGCCTGCTCCCAGATTTTCTTGGTGCGGGAAACCTGAATGGTTAGGTCTTTTTCCGGCTCGGAGGAAAAAAACCGGTATTTTTGCCGGGAGTCCTTAATGAAGAAGTGAGTCATCGGACTCCCGCATTGTAGCATTTCTATCTTCTCCTGTGGAGAAGGTAGATAAAGAACGGGGCCCCGAAGGCCGCCGT
Organism: uncultured Eubacteriales bacterium; assembly: GCA_964651495.1. GTDB lineage: Bacteria > Acidobacteriota > Aminicenantia > Aminicenantales > UBA8522 > CAZNVB01. The sequence continues at coordinate 5,354 of CAZYWP010000061.1, forward strand.
GATGATGCCGATGGGCAGCTCGGCGGGGGCGCGGAGTGTCCGGGCCAGGAGGTCGCAAATGACGAGGAAGACGCCCCCGGTGAGAGAAGAGAGGGAAAATAGATAGCGGTGGTCGGGGCCGACAAGGATGCGCACCCAGTGGGGGACGATCAGGCCGACGAACCCGATGATACCGCTCACGGCCACCGAAATCGCGGCCAAGAGCGTCGAAACGACCAGGAAGCCCTTCCGCACGCGGCCGACAGGACTGCCCAGCGCCTTGGCCGTTTCGTCTCCGAGGACGAGCAGGTTCATGTCCTTGGCCAGCCACTGGGCGATGACCAGGCAAAGGACAAAGTAGGGGGCGACGGTCGCGACTTGGCGCCAGTCGGCCAGGGTGAAGCTCCCCAGAAGCCAGAAGACGGCCTGCTCGAAGGAGTCGGACTTGGAGAACAGGAGAAACGAGGTCAGCGCGGAAGCCATGGCGCCGGCTGCGATGCCCGTGAGGAGGAGCGTCTCGACCCGGTAGGCGGGTTTCCTCCTCGAGAGAAGATAGACCAGAGTGACGAGGGCGAAGGCCGAGGCGAAGGCGAAAAGATTTTGCAGGGGGAAACCCAGGAGCGTTGTCTCGATCCCCAGAAAAAGGCAGAGGACGGCGCCGAATGAGGCTCCCGAGGAGACCCCGATGACAAACGGGTCGGCCATGGGGTTCTGAAAATAGCCCTGGAGGATGGCCCCGGAGAGGGAGAGGCAGGCGCCGACGAAAAAGGCCAGGAGGGCCCGCGAAAGCCTGAGGTCGAGGAAGATGGTCCTGTAGGCCTGATCGTGGTCAAACAGGAAGTCCAACAGATCATGGGGCGACGTGGGGACCGCTCCGATCATCAGGGAGAACCACAAGGACAAAACGAGGAGGAGAAGAAGGAGAATAAAAAAGAGAGCCCGAGCCGGCCGCATCTTCATTTTCGGGCCTCGAATTTTTCCGGATGGAGGTTGGTGGCCATTTCGCGCAGAGCATCCAACAGGCGCGGTCCGAACCGGCTGGCGATGTTTTCGTCCAGAAAATGTATCCGCTCATTTTGAATCGCGCCGATCGACTTCAGCCGGGAATCCGTCTGCAGGCGCTGACTGGCCTCGCGGAAGCCGGTTTCGTCCTTGGCCATGATGAAGATGACCTCGGGATTCTCGTGGATGAGCTGTTCCCGGTTAAGGTTCAGCCACCGCCGGGGCATCCGGCCGGCGATGTTGATGGCCCGGGCTTTGTCGAGGAGGTCGTTAAGGTAGCTATCACGGCCGGCGGTCCAGAGGCCCTGGCCGCGGAGTGCGAGGAAAACCCTCGGCCTGGACTCGACATCCTTCAGGGCGTCCCGGATCTCCCGGGCCTGTTTTTCCAATGATTCGAGGACCCGGGCTGCCTCCGTTTCCGCCCGCGTGAGCCGGCCGATTTTTTCGATGGTCAGAAAAAGGGCCTCCAACGATTTCCCGATGTCGAGGACGAAAATGGGAAAGCGAAGTCTTCTGAGCTTATTCAGGATGCCGATCGGGTTGCCCCGGAAGGCGATGATCAGGTCGGGGTGAAGAGCCAGAATCTTCTCCAGGTTCGGGTCCACCAGGCCCCCGACTTTCTCTTTTTCCGCCGCCTGGGGCGGATAATCGCAATAGCGAGTCACACCCACGATTTTATCGGCGAGCCCGAGGGCGAACAGGATTTCGGTGATGTTGGGCGCGAGCGAAACGATCCGCCGGGGCGGGTTGCCGAGGGGGAATGGATGGCCGAAATCGTCAAAAAGGATGTCGCTCTTTTCCTGGGAAGCCCCTGCCGGAAGTGCTGCGGAATTCAAGAATAGCAGCAGGATCAAGAACGGCATTCGCTTCATTATCTTCCCTCTCTTTTTTTCGGGACGAGAGAGATCTCCGGCAGCCCGGAGTGGATGTTTTCCCGGATGTCCACGTCGGCCTGGAAGACATCCCGGATATGATCGCGGGTGACCAGGTCGGCGGGCGGCCCCTGGGCATGGATTCGGCCGTTTCTGAGAAAGATGATCTTCTGAGAGTAAGGGATGACGAGGTTGATGTTGTGCTCGCTGGCGAGAATGGTTTTTCCGTGTTCCTTCTGCAGCCCGGCCAGGATTTCGAAGATCTCCTGGCCGTAGTTAATATCCAGGTGAGAGGTGGGCTCGTCCAAAAAAAGAAGGGGTGTATCCTGGGCGAGGGCCCGGGCGATGAAGACCCGTTGTCTTTCGCCCCCGGAGAGGCGGCCGATCGTCTGGTCCTGGAGAGGCGCGATTTCGAGGAGCGTCAAAACATCCTCGATGATTCGTCTGTCCTCGGGCGCAAGCCCGGACATCCTGGGCTGATGGGCATAGCGGCCCATGGCCACAAGCTCGAAGACGCTGAACTCGAAAGTCGCATCGAAAATCTGGGGGACGAAGGCGATCCGCCGGGCGATCTCGCGCCGTTTCAGCTTAAAAAGGCTTGCTCCATCGACCCTGACCTCTCCTGATACCTCGCTCAGCAGGCCCTGGGCGGCCCGCAGCAGGGTGCTTTTCCCGGACCCGTTGGGTCCGAGGATGGTGACGAGATCGCCCTTTTCCAGAGAAAACCGGATGTCCCTGATGACGGGGAGGTCGCCGTAGCCGGCGCTGAGATTTTCGACCTCGAGGATGGGCATGGGAATCTGCGCTTAGCTTAATTTTTTTTGCTGAATAAGACAAGGCTCGGCCTCATGATGAAAATAGGCATGCATACGGGGTCGTCTTGACTTTTGGGGGGGCAGTCTCTAATATTTATCGTTGAATCCAATAGCCCGAAGGAAATCCATATCCTAGGACGCAAAGCCGGGTCAAAATGAAAGACGTCTATCCCTTCGCCGGGGTCGAGGCCAAGTGGCAGAAAATCTGGGAAGAGAAGCGGGTCTTCGAGGCCGTCGATCACGCCCCCAAGGCAAAATATTACTGCCTCGAGATGTATCCCTATCCCTCGGGACGCATCCACATGGGACACGTCCGGAATTACACCATCGGCGATGTCATCTCCCGCTTCAAGCTCATGAAGGGTTATAACGTCATCCACCCGATCGGCTGGGACGCGCTGGGCATGCCGGCGGAAAACGCCGCCATCAAGCACGGCATCCGTCCGCAGACGTGGACCCTCGGCAACATCGCCCACATGAAAAGGCAGCTGAAGAGTCTCGGCTACAGCTATGACTGGTCGAGAGAAGTCAACACCTGCCTGCCCGAGTATTACAAATGGAACCAGTGGATTTTCCTCAAGATGTTCGAGCGCGGGCTGGCCTTCCGCCGGAAGAGCTGGGTCAACTGGTGCCCGCAGTGCCGGACCGTCCTGGCCAATGAGCAGGCCGCCGGCGGGGTCTGCTGGCGCTGCGACAGCGCTGTCGAGCAGAAAGAGATGGAGCACTGGTTTCTCCGAATCACCGAGTATGCGCGCCAGCTCCTCGAAGGCCACGAGCTTCTCGATAAGTGGCCGGAGCATGTCATCCAGATGCAAAAGAATTGGATCGGCGAGAGCGAGGGCGCGCTCATCTCGTTCCCTCTGGAAGGCTCGTTCCCCGCGGTCGAGGTCTTCACCACCCGGATCGATACGATCTATGGGGCGACTTTCCTGCTCCTCTCGCCGGAGCATCCGCTCAGCCCGGGGCTGGTCGCCGATTCTCCGGAAAAAAGCCGGCTGCGGGACGAAATGGTGCGCGACATCCGGGAAGCCCGGATGAAGAAAATGCCGGGACAAGAAGAGAAGCGGGGGATCGATACGGGGAAGAAAGCGCTCAATCCCTTTTCCGGTGAGAAGGTCCCCCTCTGGATCGCTAACTATGTCCTGATGGATTACGGGACTGGAGCCATCATGGCGGTCCCGGCGCATGACCAGAGGGATTTCGAGTTCGCCCGGAAATACGACCTTCCCATAAGAGTCGTTATCGCCCCGGAAGACAATCCGGGTTTTGACGGGCCGCTCGAGCAGGCGATGGAAGCAGACGGCGTCCTCGTAAACTCGGGCCCGTTTTCAGGTTTGCGCTCGCGCGAGGCCATGGACAGGATGGCCGAGTTCGCCCAAAACGGGGGGTTTGGCCGGAAGAGCACGACGTTCAGGCTTCGGGACTGGGGCATTTCCAGGCAGAGATACTGGGGCACGCCGATCCCCGTGGTCTATTGCCCGAAATGCGGGATTGTCGGCGTTCCCTATGAGAATCTTCCCGTCGAGCTCCCGCCGGACGTCAAATTCACCGGGGAAGAGGGGTCACCTCTGGAGAGAGCGGCCGAGTTTGTGAACACGACCTGTCCGATCTGCGGCGGGAAAGCCCGGCGGGAAACGGACACCATGGACACTTTCTTTGATTCGTCGTGGTATTTTTTCCGCTACACGTCCCCCCATCAGACGGACGCGCCTTTTGACCCCGCGGCGGCGGCCTACTGGCTTCCCGTGGACCTGTATATCGGCGGCGTCGAGCACGCCATCCTGCACCTGATCTATGCCCGGTTTTTCACGAAAGTCCTCCGCGACCTCGGGTGCACCCGGGTCGATGAGCCTTTTCCTCATTATCTGGCTCAGGGCATGGTAACTAAGGATGGAGCGGCCATGTCCAAGTCCAGGGGAAATGTCGTGGACCCGGATGACATGATCAACGAATACGGGGCCGATGCCCTGCGGCTCTTCATCCTGTTCGCCTCGCCGCCGGAGAAGGAATTCGCCTGGGCTGAGGACGGGATCGAGGGATGTTTCCGTTTTCTCAACCGGGTCTGGACGATCGTCGAAGAGAACAGGGATGTATTTGCCGGGCCGGGGGGCGACGGCCGCCCGCGGGCCGGGGACGGTCAGCCGCTCCTGAAAAAGACTCATCAGACGATCCGCAAGGTCAGCGAGGACATCGAGAAGCGGTTTCACCTGAACACCGCCATCAGCTCGATCATGGAGCTCTACAATCAGGTCAAAAAAGATAAGGACGATGCCAGGGCGACCGGGGAAGGGAAAGCCGTCCTCCGCGCCGCCCTGGAAAGCCTGATCATCCTTCTCTCGCCGTTCACTCCGCATCTCTGCGAAGAGCTCTGGGAAAGGACGGGGCACCGGGAAATCCTGGCCCGGTTCCCCTGGCCGGCCTTTGACTCCGAACTGGCCAGCGAGGAGAAGGTGACGGTCGTGGTCCAGATAAACGGCAAACTGCGGGATAAATTCGAGGCGGACCCGGGGATCACGGAAGAGGAGATGAGAAGAGCGGCCCTGGACTTGGAGCGGATCCGGGCGCTCATCGGGGGGAAAACCGTCCGAAAAGTCATCTGTGTCGAAAACAGATTGGTGAACATCGTCCTCTGATCGCCATGGAATTGAAGAAAATCATCAGCGCCGCGGCCGCCTGCCTGTTCCTTATCCACTGCGGCTATCGGCTGCGCGGGACGGGGAGTTTCCTTCCCCCGAATATCAAGACGGTCAGTGTCCCGATGTTCAAGAACATGACCACGAGGTTCGAACTGGACGTCAAGCTGACCCAGGGCGTGATCGACGAGCTGGTCGCCCGGGGCAAGGTGGAAGTGACGGGAGATTCAGGGAGTGCCGACGCGATCCTGGTTGGTGAGATCACCGCCTTCAACGTCAACCCGATCGCCTTTTCCGATCAGAACACGGCCGATCGCTACAACATCACCATCGTCGCCAAGATCGTCCTCCGGGACGTCGCCAACCAGAGGGTCATTTTTTCCAACCCCTCGTATGTCTATCAGGACGAGTACGAAGTCCCGCAGGGGACGAGTTTCGAAACCTGGGAGACGCAGGCGCTCAGCAAGGTCGCCGAGAAATTCGCCCGCAGCCTAGTCAGCACCCTGCTCGAAGGATTCTGAGATGGAAATCGACGGCCGGCGGGATCTGGCTGCTCGGAGGGGCCAGCCGGCGTCGTGCTATGTTTTTTACGGCGAGGAGAGGTACCTCGCCGAGCAGTTCGTCCTCGAACTCCGGACCTCGCTCATGACCCCGGATGCCACGGTTTTCAACGTGGAGAGGTTCGACCTCGAAGAAACCCGCTGGGCGGACATCATCGACACGGCGCGGACAGCGCCGTTTTTTTTCTCCCCCTGGCAAATCGTCGTCGCCGAGGTCTCCGGCGAGGCCAAGGGAAAGCTCTCCTCGCTCGAGGAAAAGATTATCAAGGATTATTGCCTTTCCCCATCCTCCCGGACGGTCCTGGTCATCATCGTCTCCGGGAGGGTCAAGAAGTCCCATCCGCTGGTGAAATTTCTCGGCTCCCTGCCGTCCTCTTCCATCGTCCTCAAGGAAATTAAGCCCCTCCGGGAAGGGCCGCTGCTGGCCTGGATGGACCGGAGGCTCGGGGCTCACGGCAAATCGGCGACACCAGAAGCCGCCGGCAGGCTGGCGGAAATCATCGACAACGACCTGCAGAGGGTCGATAACGAGCTGCTCAAGATCGTGTCCTTTGTCGGCGACCGGAAGGTCATCGACGTTGAGGACGTCCACCAGGTTTGCGACTGGACGAGGAGTTTTTTCCACTGGGAGCTGTCCAACAGCCTGGAAAAGGCCGATCGGGACCAGTTGCTCGTCGTCCTCAATCAGTTTTTCAAGGAAGGGGAGGAGCCGGAGTACATCCTGGGGACCATGGCCAGCTTTTTCCGGAATATCCTGCTGGCCAAAGTCTGGCTCAAGGAAAACCGGGACCGGAAGGAAATTTTCGCCCAGATCATGCCCCAGATTCAGGAACGCTTCAGGGATCTTTATATGTCCAGGTTCAGGGAGTTTTTCTCCCTGGTGGGGGACATCTCCGAAAAGGACCTGAACTGGTTTCTCGCCGAGTTGGAGAGGATTGACCTGGCGATCAAGACAACGGAAGTCTCGCCCCAGATCATGCTGGAGCGCTTTGTTTTCGATTACTGCGGAAGGCGAAGCCGGCCCCGGGAGAAGCCCGGGTTCACTTGGAGGGGGAAGGGGTGATCAATTCCACCTGGCGGCTGAGGCGCGATTTCGTCCGGGCGCCCTTGTTCTCGTGGATTGACCCTTTCTTGACCGATTTGTCGATCAGGGAGACAGTCTTGGGAAGGAGTTTCTGAGCCGTCTCCTTGTCCTTTTGCTGGATGGCCTCCCTGAGCTTTTTGACCTGAGTGCGCAGGCTCGCTTTATTTTTTCTCTGGAGAGCATTCCGGCGGAGGCTGCGGCGGTGCTGCCGGACGGCGGAAGGATGTTGAGCCATTTAGTACTCCTTATAACGGACAGTTATGATAGAATAGACGCGCTCCAAAGTCAACGGCGGTCAGCGGATGAAAATCGTCCTGCAGCGGGTTAAAGAGGCCTCGGTCGAGGTGGGGGGGCGAATCGTCGGGCGGATCGGGCGGGGGATTTGCCTGCTCGTCGGCGTGGAGAAGGGCGACGCCCGAGAAGACGCCGAAGCGCTGGCCGGGAAGGTGACCGAGCTCCGCATTTTCCCCGACCGGGAAGACAAGATGAACCTTTCACTGGCCGAAGTCGGGGGAGAGGTGCTGGCGGTTTCCCAGTTCACCCTGGCCGGCTCGACCAAAAAGGGTCGGCGGCCGAGCTTCGATGGGGCGGAAGAACCGGTGAGGGCGGAAGAGCTGTTCCGCCATTTCTGCGAATCGATCCGGAAGAGTGGCTTCCGGGTCGAGACCGGGGTCTTCCAGGCAGCTATGAATGTGCACTTGACCAACGATGGGCCGGTGACATTCGTCCTGGATTCGAAAAAGGGAGAGTCGGGCCCGGTCAACCGCTGAACCGGACGCGGCTGGTCTTGCGCAAAGCCTCGGCCGCCGCCTGACGGACGTAGGCGCTCTCATCTTTGGTCAGTTTGACCAGGATGCCGACGGCCTCCTGTCCGCCGATCTCCCCCAGGGCCTCGGCCGCGCTGCGGCGAACCTCGACGTTGGGGTCGCCCGTGACCTTGGCGATGGCCGCCAGGGCTTGAGACTCCTTCCTGAGGGAGAGGACCTTCAGCACTGAGCTCTTGACATACCAGGGGGACTGATGGAGCTTTTCTAGAAACGGGGCCAGGTTCCAGATCTCCCTGCGGCTCAGCTCTTTGATCACGAAATCCCGGTTCGTCTCGCAGGGGTCCTTCAGGGCGTCGAGCAGTACCCTGAGAATCCAGGGCGCCTTGAGCCTGGCGATGGCCTTGAGAATCTTGAGACGTCTCTCCTTGTCCGAGAGCGAACGAAGTTTCCTCAGCACGGCGTCGGCGTAGTAGCCGTTCTTCTTCTCTTTTTCTTCGAATTCCTTGACGGCCCGCCGGGCGGCGTTGGCGATGGCCCGGAAATCGTCTGTCAGATATGCCTGATAGACATCGGATTCCTGGAAAGAAGCCTCGCGCAGGAACTTCAGGACCGTGGCCTTGACCAGCGGCGATGAATCTTCCTCTTTCAAAATGGAAAGCAGGAAGACGATCCGGTCCTCATGGCCGAGGCTGTCGATATGAGTGTAGAGAAAGCGGATCTTCTCCTGTGGCGGGAGAGGAACGAACTGTGCCGAGAATTCCTCCAGGGTCATCGCCGCTCTAACAATAAAATCGCGATCAGACCATATCCAGGATATGGCCCAGTTTTTCTTTCTTTGTTTTCAAGTATTTCAGGTTCGTCCGGTTGGGCGGGACCTCGATGGGCACCCGGTCCACGATCTCCAGCCCGTAGCCGGTCAAGCCGATAAACTTGCGCGGGTTGTTGGTCATCAGCCTGATCTTCTTGACCCCCAAAGCAACCAGGATCTGGGCCCCGATCCCGTAATCCCTCTGGTCCGGTTTGAAGCCCAGCTTGCGGTTGGCCTCTACGGTGTCTTCGCCCTGGTCCTGGATCGCATAGGCCCGGATCTTGTTGGTCAGGCCGATCCCGCGGCCCTCCTGGTTGAGGATGTAGAGAATGATGCCCCGGCCTTCATTCTCGATTATTTCCATGGCCCGGCGGAGCTGCTCTCCGCAGTCGCAGCGGCTCGAGCCGAACGTATCGCCCGTCAGGCATTGGGAGTGGGCCCGGACAAGAATCGGAGCGTCTTTTTCGATAGCCCCCTTGACCAGGGCAACATGGTTCTCGCCGCGGATGGTGTCCTCGAACACGAAGATGCGGAAATGACCGTGCGCCGTCGGAAGGTCCGCCTCATCGATCTTATTGACCAGGCTCTCGTGTTTCATCCTGTATTGGATGAGTCCGGCGATGGTCAGGACGGGGATGCCGTGGGTTGCGCTGAACTTTTCGAGCTGGGGCAGCCGGGCCATGGTCCCGTCCTCGTTCATGATTTCGCAGATGACTCCGGCCGGGGCAAGCCCGGCCAACCTGGCCAGGTCGACCGCCGCTTCGGTTTGCCCCGCCCTGGCCAGGACGCCACCCTCTTTGGCCTGGAGAGGGAAAATATGCCCCGGCCGAACCAGGTCCGCCGGCCGGGTCGTCGGGGCGATCGCGGCCTCGATGGTCCTGGCGCGGTCGAAAGCGGAGATGCCGGTGCTCACGCCGTCCTTGGCGTCGATGGATACGGTAAAGGCGGTTTCAAAACGCGAGGTGTTCTCTCCGACCATCAGGGGAAGGTGGAGTTCTTCCACTCGCTGCCTGGTCAGGGGCAGGCAGATGAGCCCGCGGCCGTAGCGGCTCATGAAATTGATGATCTTGGGCGTGACTTTCTCGGCCGCAACCATGAGGTCGCCTTCGTTTTCCCGGTCTTCATCGTCGACGATGATGATCATCCGGCCGTCCCGGACGGCCTCGATGGCTTGCTCGACTGTGGCTATTTTGGATTCCCTGTCCATTGGAGCGTCTGCGGCAGTCTTCTAAGTCCCGGTTTTTCCTCGACTTAACCAATTATACACGTATTTTCCGAAGATGTCACACTCCAGGTTGACCTCTTGTCCTGTTCTCACTTCCGCGAGGTTGGATTTTTCGATAGTCAGGGGGACGAGTTCCACCTCAAAAGACGACGGCCCGATGGCCGCGACGGTCAGGCTGACGCCGTTCGCCGCAACAGAGCCCTTGGGGATGAAATATGGTCTGAGGCTGGCTGGAAAAGAGATGGTCAGCCGCCGGCCCGATTTTCTGGCCGCGATCCTGAGCACCCTCCCGGTGGCGTCGATATGCCCGCTGACCAGATGCCCGCTGAGCAGTGACTGAAGCGTCAAGGGAGGTTCTAAGTTGAGTTTTTCGCCGCTCTTGAGGGAGCCCAGGTTTGTCCCGGATATCGTCTCCTGCGAAAGGTCGAAATAAAAGACGCCTTCCTCTCTCCGGGTGAGACTCAGGCACACTCCGTTGACGGCGACGCTCTCGCCGATTCGAAGCTCCGGGAAAGACGGAGGAGCCTCTACGGCGAGCTCTCGGTTTCCTTTCCTGTAGCCCTTGAAAATCCCCTGGTGATGGATGATTCCGGTGAACATCAGAAGTATCCTTCCAAGACGGTCTCTTTTCCGATGCGAATGACTGAGAGGCGGCGGATCTCGAGGCTCTCTCGAACCAGTCCGATCCCCCGACCCTCGAAAACGGAGGGCGCCCGTTCCCCCCCGATCAGTCGCGGCGAGAAGGTCAGAAACAGCTTGTCCGCGTGCCGGCCCTCGAGCATCGCGGTCAGAAGACGGCTCCCCCCTTCGACCAACAGGCTGGTGACGCCGCGTTCTCCCAGGCGGCCCAGGGCTTCCTTCAGGTTGATGCCCCGCCTGGAGCCGGGAATCCCGATGACCTCGACCCCCTTCCTCATCAGCTCCTCCTTTTTCCTTGCCGGTGCTTCCCCGGAGGTGAAAACGAGGATGCCGCCGCTCGCCAGGGTGGAGAGGATGCGGGCCTGGAGAGGAAAACGGAGGTCCGAGTCGAGAATAACCCGGATGATTTTCTTTTTTCCCCATTGCGGGTGCCTGACCGTGAGCCGGGGGTCGTCCCGGATGATCGTATTGACGCCGACCATTAAAGCGTCGCATTCGCCCCGGAGGAGGTGGACGTAATCGCGGGTCTCGGCCGATGATATCCAGCGCGAGTCGAGGGTCCTGGTGGCCATGCGGCCGTCCAGACTGAGGGCGGCCTTGAGGATCACAAGCGGCACATTCCTGGTGATGAACTTGATGTAAGCCTCGTTCAGGGCTGCGTTTCTCTCTTGGAGAAGGCCGACGGAGACGTCGATCCCGGCCCGCCGCAGGGCGCCGATTCCCTTTCTGAAGACGATCGGATTCGGGTCCGGGGACGACACGACAACCCTTTTCAGCCCGGCCTCGAGCACCGTATCGATGCAAGGGGGGGTCCGGCCCCAGTGGACGCATGGCTCCAGCGTGAGGTAGAGGGTTCCTCCCCGGGCGCGCCGGCCGGCCCGCCGCAGGGCGATGATCTCGGCGTGGGGATTCCCCGGCCTCTCATGATAGCCCCAGCCAACGATCTGATTCCTTTGGACGACGATGGCTCCGACATAGGGGTTGGGGCTGGCCCAGCCCCTGGCCTTGGCGGCGAGGGTGTAGGCCATCTCGAGACGGGAAAGATCTTTGTAGTCCGTCATGAGAGCAGGGCGTTCACAAACTGTGGAGGAGAAAACGGCAGGATGTCCTCGATGTCCTCGCCCACGCCGATGAACTTTATGGGCAGCTTCAGCTCGTCCACGATGCTGATGACGCTGCCCCCTTTGGCTGTGCCGTCGAGTTTGGTCAGGAAGATGCCGGTGATGCCGGTAAATTTTAGGAATTCCCGGGCTTGGACGAGGGCGTTTTGCCCGGTGGTAGAGTCCAGCACAAGGAGGATCTCCTGTGGGGCGCTCGGGATCTCCCGGGAGATGATCCTCTTGATCTTTTCCAGCTCGTTCATCAGGTTGGTGTTGGTATGGACCCGCCCGGCGGTGTCGACGAGCATCAGGTCTTGGCCGCGAGCCCGAAAGGACTGCAGGGCGTCGTAGACCACAGCCGCCGGGTCGGCCCCGTACTGGCCGCGGATAACTGGAATGTCGAGCCGTTTTCCCCAGACGGTCAGCTGTTCCTGGGCGGCGGCGCGGAAGGTGTCGGCGGCCACCAGGAGGACTTTCCTGCCCCGCTCTTGAAAGTGCCGCGCCAGCTTGGCCAGCGAGGTCGTCTTCCCGCCTCCGTTGACGCCGACCATCATGATGACGGCGGGGGATGCGTCGATCGAAAGCTCGGAAGGGTACTGCCCCAGGATGCGGACCAGTTCTTCCCGAAGGGCGGCCTGGATTTCCGGGAAGGAGATGTCTTTATTTGTCCTCCCTTTGAGTCCGAGGATGATTTTATCGGTTACGGTAATCCCCGAATCGGCCAGGAGGAGTGCTTCCGCCAGCTCTTCCAGGGCCGCCTCCCGCGGTTTGCCGCTCCGGAAAATATCCTCCATTCTGGCCCGCAGGGCCTGGCCAGTCTTGGCGAGCTTCTCTCTCAGACTTCCGAGCACGGCGCGACCATTATACTTTCGCCTTTCCCGTCCGTCAACGCAACCGGATGAACCGGGGAAACGAGCGGGCTGACGAA
>CAZYWP010000062.1:0-12426 GCA_964651495.1 uncultured Eubacteriales bacterium
CAATCTCGCAGATTGGGACGTTCGAGGAATGCGCGCTTCAGTACCGGCTCATCTACGTCGACCGGATCAAGCGCTACGAGGAGGGGGTTGAGGCCTTCCTCGGCCAGCGCTTCCACGAGGCGATGGAGTGGCTCTATCGCGAGCGCGCTTTCCGGGTCGTCCCGCTCGAGGAGTTGTTGGCCTATTACGAGAAAGCCTGGGCCGAGAAATGGCATGCCGAGGTGAAGATCAATAAGAAGGAGCGCACCGGAGACGACTATAAGCTGATGGGGCGGCGCTTCATCGAGGACTATTATAAACGCCACCACCCGTTCGACGAGGGGCGGGTGCTGGGGCTCGAGCGCTACATCCGGTTCCCGCTTGCCGGGGGGACACGCTACGGCTGTAAGGGGATCATCGACCGGCTCATGCTGGCCCCGGACGGAGCCTTCGAGATCCACGATTACAAGACGGGCTCCGGCCTGCCTGATCAGGCCGGGCTCGACGAGGACCGGCAGCTGGGCCTCTACCAGATCGGGGTCCAGACGCTCTGGCCCGAAGCAAAGGAAGTCCGGCTCGTCTGGCATCTCGTTGCCTTCGACCTGGAGATGAGGTCACGAAGGACGCCCGAGGCGCTCGAGGGGCTGAGGTGCGAGATCGCGGGGCTCATCGATCGGATCGAGGCCGAGCGGGAGTTCGCACCGCACGAGTCGGCGTTGTGCAATTGGTGCCCGTATTGGGATTTATGCCCGGTGAAAAAGCACTTGGTGAAGCTCGCGGAGTTGCCGAGGGACCGGTGGAAGGACGAGCCGGGGGTCAAGATCGTTGATGCCTACGCCGAACGGTGGCGGAAGAAGCGGGGGCTCGAGGCAGAGGTGAAGGCCGTCGATGGGGAGCTCGAGGAGATCAGAGATGCGGCAATCGCCTTCGCCGAGAAGGAGGGAGTCCAGGTCATCGCCGGGACGGAGGCACGGCTCCGGGTGACGGGGAAGGAGCGGGTCGTTTCGCCTGCTAAGGGAAGCGAGGAGCGGGATGCGCTGGAGCGGGAGCTCAGAGCGGCCGGCGTCTGGGACGAAGTGGCGATGCTCGATACGTCGGCGCTCGAGAAGGCCGTGGCCGAGGGGAGGTGGGCGGGCGACGTGCTCGAGCGCATCAAGGCCTACGTCAGCACCGAAAAGCGCTATACGGTGACGCTCAAGGAAGATTCCTGAACCGGATAAATAGACCGTTTTGGCTTTCCCGCCTCGACGCTCATTTGCCGGCCTCGGCCGCCTCTGGCAAGGGAACGCTCTGGAAATCCTTATCTTTCATGAGATCCGGGTTTATAACGAAGCCGCCCGAAAGCACCGGCCGATTGCTTATTATCGGACTCCGGCAGGCGTAGAAGTGGATTTCGTGATCGAAACCTCCAGGCGCCGCGCCGGGGAACCCGCCGAGATCATTGCGATTGAGGTGAAACGGGCCGAAAAATGGAGCCGGGAATGGGAAGGCCCCCTTCGATCGCTCGATAAGTTCCAGGGAATTAAGCCGGGAAAGCGGATCGGTGAGTTTTGCGCTGGTGATGGGCGGTCGGGGCTAATGGCCGACTTCATCCCAGAGCCGCAGCCCTGGGATCAAAGCGAAATGGCCGTCGTGGGTCACGAGGACCGAGCCTGTTTCCAGGGCGTGGGCCGCGATCCAGACATCATTGATCGGAATCGGGGTTCCGGACTTTCTAAGAGAGGCCATGATTAGCGCAAAGAAATCCGCCGTTTCCATCGTTGCGTCGAGCACGGTTACCGTCGGTTTGAGAAGGAATCTCTCCAGAAGCTGCTTATTACTTTTTTCTCGGCCGCCGGCTTTGAAGCCCGCATAAAGTTCGCCCAGGACAAAAACGGACATATAAACGCTGTCCGCTTGGGCCAGATAAGCCATGACTTTTTCATCCCCCCTCAAAAAACGCACATAAGCGTTTGTGTCCAGCAGAATTTTCTTCATTTCCAGTCCTCGGGATGAACGCCTTCCAGGTCTCTGACGGCTTCCAGAAATCGCTTTTCGTCGTCCTCGGTCCAGACGCCGAATAGATCGAGGAACTCGTCCCGATGATCATTCTTGTCCTTGCCCAGGCCGAGCGCTTTAGCTAGAAGTTCCTTCACGATCTTATTGACGCTTGTGCCGGTGGATTTGGCTCGCTGGTTAACGAGTTTTTCTGTTTCTTTGTCTATTCCGTGGATTGTGATCGATTTCATCTCGCCTCCATGATTCTCAATATGAATCAAATTGATGCATATTATGAATCATATTGCCGCATTTTGCAAGCCCGCCACCGAATCGGGCTTCGAGAGGAAGACGTTGCCAGTGAAATCAAAAAGTACCGCGCCAAAAAAGAAAGCCGAAAAGCCTAAACTGGAGGGCAAAAAGTTCCAATTCCCGGCGATTCTCACCTGTTGGCGCTTTGAACCTTCGGCGAGATCAAAATCATGAACCCGGAAGAGTTTTTCCGCTTGCCGAAAACAAAAGCCCTGCGCGGATCGGCTTCTTGATATTCAACGTTTTGGTCATCAGCTCTCTGTAGAGGTCGATTTGCTTCATGTAATCGGGATATGCGGCCTCGAGAGGACCTTCAGGTGGTGCGTCGGTTTTGAAGTCGATAACCCAGATGCGATCGGGCGTGTCGGCGACAAGGTCGATGTATCCAGTGATCAGCCGGCCCCGGCCGTCAGGCATGACAACCGGGTATTCCGTGTAGCGAGTGACGTTGTCGGCCAACAATCCCATTTTCCTGAGAGTATCAAGAGCGCGCTGGACGTCCCTAATCGCTTCGTCCAAGTGATTTTTGAGGTCGCACCTGGCGGCGCAGGCTCTGACTACCTTCACGATCTGCGCCTGGCTTCCCCTGAGAATCGTACTTAATGCAGCGTGGACGGTCATGCCGAACTCGGGACCGAAGCGGGAGGCCACTTCTTTTGCTTCCCGTTCCCCTGATAAATCTGTGGTTTCGTCCGAGCCTTCAGCGCTTGAACTTAGGCGCCTTGCCTTATATTCAGTCAGTCCTGCCGAATCTCGGCGCTCCGGGGCTGGCTTCTCCTTGATCTCTTCCTTCGCCTGAGCCAGCGCCGTCACGGCCACAGGAACGGCAATCGGCCGCGCCGATTCCCCGAGCGCGCCCTCCCATCGATTTCGGAGCGTTAGCTCGGGTTTTTCGCCCGCGTATTTGATTTCGGGAAAGGGGGGCGCCTCATCGAGATCACGCGTCCACTTCGGCGGATTGGCCGGCTGAAACTCTTCCAGCCTTTTAACCGCCTCGTTTTCCAGGTCTCCGGCCAGGAGATGCGAGATTTTCTCTCTTCCCTTTTTCGGCGGGACCGAGATCACCAGGAGGTCGCGGGCCCTTGTGGCGGCTACATAATACAGCCGCTTTTTTTCCTCCCTGACGATTTGCTTCTCGTGCTCGATCAGAGAGCCGCTTTCCCCGGAGCCGGCTTTAAGCCCCTCGAGCTCTATGGCCCAGTCGCCGTTCCGCGTCACTCTCCAGGGAGTGCCGTTGGCCTTCGGCTTGAGCTCGGCGAACCCGTCCCAGAGGATCACCACGGGAAATTCGAGTCCTTTGGCCTGATGGGTGGTCAGTACCAGCACGGCCTGACCCGAGACGGGGGCCGGCGGGTCCATCTGGACGGGTGCGTCAATCCATTCGCGGAGGCGGGCGGTGGCTCCGTCGAAGTCGAGTCCTTCCCGGGACACGACCTCGTCCAGGATGAAGAGGACCTCCCGGGCTGCGGCCAGCTTCTGGCTTCCGTTGGGAAGAAGGGAGAGGGTGCGGGCAAAGGCCGTTTCTTCCATGAGGCGGCGGGCCGTTTGAGAGGGGAGGCCTTCAAAACGAGCCTTCCGGAGGCCAAGGAGGATTTGGCGGGCGCCCGCGGTACGGGAGGCGGCTTCCCGGACCGCCGGAGGATATTTTCCGTCTCTCAAGCGATCGGCGATGACGTCCGCCAGGTCCAGGGCGAAAAAGGGCGGGCGGAAGAAAGCGGCCTGGGCGATGCCGTCCGCGTCGTCGGCCACGGCGCGCAGTCCCAGGATGAGCTGCCGGATGACGGGTTCCTTGAGGAACAGGGTGGCTCCGCGGGCCGCGTAGGGAATTCCGAACCGCTCCAGGGCGCGGAAGAAGAGCGGAAGGTTGGTCGTGGTCTGGGCGAGAACGGCGATGTCTCCGAACTCGACAGGCCTGGCCGCCTCCGTTTCGCGGTCGCGGATTTTGAGGGTCGATTTGTCCTTCAGCCAGAGGAGATAGCGGGCCAGCATTTCGGCTTCGATCTCGCGGGCGTGGTCGGCGTAGAACTTGGGAGCCTCGGGGTCCGAATAGGGGAGGATGTGGACGACGGGAGATGCATCTTCGATCGGGCCGGGGATGAGCTTCTCGTAGAAGGCGACGCCGTGTTCGGGGTCGAAGCCCGGGCTGTCGGGGGGAGCTTTTCCAAGAAACGCTTCGAGCCGGTCGTTGTAATAGCCGATGAGCGCCGGGCGGCTGCGAAAATTGGTTTCGAGGCGCCTGACGAGAGCTCCCTGGGCGGCCATTCGCTCGCCTACTCTGGCGTATGTTTCGATGTCGGCGCGGCGGAACCGGTAGATCGACTGCTTGGGGTCGCCGACGATGGTCAGCCGGCCGGGCGTGAGGCTGACCTCGTCCCAGCGGGATGCCGATTGGCCGTCCTCGGCGAGGAAGAACAGGATCTCCGCCTGGAGGGGGTCGGTGTCCTGGAACTCATCCACAAGGATGTGATCAAAGAGGTCCTGGTAGAAGGCGCGGATGTTATTCTTGTTCGCCTGGAGGAGGTTGCGCAGCTTGATCAGGAGGTCGGTCTGATCGACGCACTCATGAGCGGTTTTGACCTGCTCGTAGGCCGCCACGACGACGGGTGCGAGGCGGGCCAGGCGCGTGCCGAGCCAGCCGCCGAGCGGGGCGAGAATGGTGTCTTTGCGGGGGGGCGTGCCGTTTTTTTTGTCCCCGGCAGCGAATTCTTTCCAGAGGTTCCAGCCGTCGGGATCGTCGGCGAAGTGATCACGCTTGGTGAATTTAGGGATGAAGACGAGGGCGCGACGGAGGGAGGCGAGGAATTCGATCGGCGTCGGCTCGTCCAGAGCCTCGAGGAGCCTTGTTCTCAGGGTGCGGAGCCAGTCTGTTCCAGGAGAGCGGGCGGGAAGCTCGGCGATGCTCCGGATGAGGACTTGGACGGCCTTCTTGGATATCGCGATGGGCGGGTCGATGACCTTGGGACGGGGAAATGCGACATCCCGCTGGAGGACCATCGCTCTGACCAGGGCGTCAAATCCGGGAGTGGAGCTGAAACCGTAAGACTTCGTCTCAGCAAGGAGGCCGGCATCGAGGTAATCCTGGATCGTTTTCTGGGCTTCCTCGACCTGGGCGCGGCTCAGGCCGTGCGCCGTCATGTCCGGGGACAGGGCTTCCGGAAGCAGGTTGCTTTCCGAGGAAGTTAAGAGCAGTTCCGTCGTTTCGGCCAGGATGGCGTTTTCCTGGTCGAGAACCTCATAGGCGGGGCTGATCAGCGCTTCCACCGGGCGCATGCGGAGGAGGCGGTCGGCGAAGCTGTGGATCGTGCCGATGAAGGAGATATCGACTTCGCCGAGGGCGGTGGCCAGGAGGCCCCGGGTGAGGTTGTC
Organism: uncultured Eubacteriales bacterium; assembly: GCA_964651495.1. GTDB lineage: Bacteria > Acidobacteriota > Aminicenantia > Aminicenantales > UBA8522 > CAZNVB01. The sequence continues at coordinate 5,635 of CAZYWP010000062.1, forward strand.
GCTCGACGGCGTGCGGTCGAGTTTGGCAAGGAGGGCCTGGCGGATACGGAGCTGGAGCTCGCCGGCGGCCTTGCGGGTGAAGGTGATGGCCGCGATTCGGGACAGACGGAGGGGGAGTGGGTGAGGGGGAGTGTGCGGCGGCGCAGCGGTGGGCGCGATCAACTCCAGGACGCGTTCGACGAGTGTGCGGGTCTTGCCCGTGCCGGCCCCGGCCTCGACGATGACGTTCCGCGCGCGCTCCCGGACGATCTCCTCGCGGGCAGCAAGATCGGGGGGGTTATACTTTTTCATTTTTATTTTTTATTTTTATTCTCGATTGGCCTTGCTTATTCTCAGATGCAAATTTCCTCGAAGAGAGAGGGATTCTATCCTGAGACAGAGATTGAGCATTCATGGCTATTCATCCGGCTCCTCTGGCTCCTCCTCTTCACCTCCTTTTAAGGCAAGGAATCTTTGAATGAGTGCGCCGGCGTTCTGGAGCCTCTCCATAGCCGAGCCGCCCGCCTGATCGCCGCAGATGGGATCAAACGGGCAATAGTCGCAATCGTCCGGGTCGATCGTCCTGGGAAAAGCGCGGCCTTCGATCATGTCGGCGATGGTGGAGAGCCAAATCCGGCCCTTATCCAGGAGGTCATCGAGGTCGTCCTCGAAAGTCCGTTCCGCGGCTCCCCGCGGGTCCGGATAGAAATAGGCGGCGCCGCCGACCTGGGGCCATTCCGATGGCGCCTTTTGGTGAACCGCGGTCATGGCCAGGGCGTAAACCGCCAGCTGGGCATCGAGGACGGGGGAGGGCGCAGTCTCCTTCTTTTCACGCGGGCGGGCCTTTCCGCTTTTGATGTCGCGGATCAGGATGCGGCCGCGAGCTTCATCGAGCCTGTCGATATACCCGTGGACGAAGAACCTGCGGCGACCGCCCAGGTCGAGGGAAAGAGGATCCGGGTAGCCGAACTGAAATTCGACCGCCCGGAAGCTGAGCCCCTTTCTGTTGTTCCATTCATGCTCCAGGAGGCGCAGGAAATCGCGGGTCAGCCGCTGGCGCTGCTGGTCGCGGATGCGGGCAGAGAGGAGCGGGTACTCGCCGAGAAAGGAGTCGAACTCTCGATTGATGATGGCCAGGGCGACGTTTTTCCAGTCAGGCAAGTCACGGCGGCGGCGGGCGGTGAACTCCTTTCCGTGTTGACTGAAAAACGCCTCCGACACTCGGTGGAGCAGACTTCCGTAATCCGGCTGGCCGATTTCGCGGGTGGACGGGGCTGAGGGCGGCTCCTCCCAGTGAAGGATGTTCTCGAGGAGGAACGAATACGGGCAGGCCAGGAAATTCGAGACGCGATAGGCGCTCGAGGGAGAGTGAGGAGCGAGGCCGGGAAGGCGGGGCAGCGGCCAATCGGGCGGCAGGATGCCGTCTTGGGGCCCGGCGATGAGCGAGCGGTCAAGAAAGACGAGGTCGCGCATCCGGAGCATATCGGTGGAGGCGGAGTAGGACGAGGAGGTGGGCGCGGCGCCGGGCGTGGAGGCAGAGGTTCGCCAGGAGGCCGGGATGAGGGCCTTTTGAGGGGCGGGGCGGCCGGCGATCTCTCGGCAGACCGTGAACCTGGCGAGAGGCGGCGGAGCGAGTTCGGCTTCACGGGCGGGAGCGAAATAGCCCAGGCGCAGGTCTTTGAGCGAGGGGATGCTCGATGCCGGTTTCCCGCTGACGGGTCGTCTGAGCGCCGTGGCGGCTTCGAGGTAGATGCTGCTGGGCTCTTTGATCGTGCCGTCCGCGCTCTGGCGGGCGAAACTGAGGGCGAGGCGGAAGCCGACGCCCTGGACGACGCGGTAGAAGTCGCAGAGTTGATGGAGCGGCCGGTCGTCACGGCGGGGGATGATCTGATCCTCGTCGTCGGTTTCGCGGTCGCGGCCGGGGGTTTGGCTGTAACCGGGCTCGAGATATCGGCGGTCGATGTCGGGAAGAATCGGGTCGACAGGAGGACGCGACGGCCAGGCGCCTTCGCAAAGGCCCATGATGCGCACGGCGTCGAAGGTCAGGCCGACGGCGCTTGAGAGCGACCCGATATAGATGCGGGGCTCGCCGAACCGGCCGACGGGCAGGCGGATACTGTCCAGCGTCTTGCGGATGGTGCGGAGCGCGGCGAGGCCGGTCATGTGGAATTCCTGGGCGGGGTCGGTGTGCGGCGTGTCCTTGGATAATGAGAGGAGAACGAGCGGTTCGACCTCTTTTTTGAGGATCGGGAGCACGGGGTTTTCGAAGGGCGGAAGGAGGACCCAGCTGGAGGCGAAACGTTCGACGGCATCCCAGAGCGAATCCAGGGGAGCATTGTCGACCAGGAGGTCGTGCAATTTCACGAGGACTGTGACGGCGGGGCCGATGGCTTCGAAATTGGCGAGCAGCCGTTCGTTGTCCTCGAGGAGCCGGGCATGGCGGGATTCTTCGGGATCGTCGGCGGTGAGGCGCTTTTGGTCTTCGATGGCGAGCTTGAACGCGGAGGCGCGCCTTTCGATGGCGGCGGTCCATTCGCCGGCGGCTTTGGGGCGTCCGGCCAGGCCGCCCAGTGTGCCGCAGGAATAGGCAAGTTCGAGCGATTCGGCGAAGGTCAGGTGTTTTGGGGAGCCGTTATTTTTATTTTTGTCTTCTTCTTCATTTTTTCCTGATAACCGCAGGTAAGGTATGAACTGGGAGAGGGATTCGGCGCTCAGGTGGTCTTCGAGGGCGGCGAAGAGAGCGAGGAGGCGAGAGCCGTCGGCCTGGGTTCTGGCGGGGATGCCGGAAGCAACATAGACAGGAAGCGGGGCGGCGAAAGAGAGGGATTTGTCGAAGGGGAGCGAGGCGAGCCGCTCGACGAGCATGAAAGCGCAGGGGTCGATTTCGGGGAGGAGGATGGCCATCCGCTCGAGCGGGACTCTATGCTCCAGGACCTGGCGGGAAATCCATTCGACAGCCGATTGAAGCTCTTCCTCGACGCCGGAGTGCTCTTCGAGATGGACCGTGCCGTCGGGGCCCGATGATGCGGCGCGAATGTCTTCGCCGAGAGGATGGAATAGCCGGGCCTTCAGGATATCGATTTCTTTGGCGGGAGGAGACGGAGGGGGGTGAGAGGGGGCGGCGTAACGAAGAGGGGAAGCGGCGGGGCGGGCCAAATCAAGAATTCTGCGCGCATATTCTATCCGGTTCTGCAATTTCTTCCGCTCGGGATAAGCCTGGAAATAGACGGCGGTCAGGCGGGGGACGGAGGCAAGAAATTTCAGCAGGATGTTGGGCGTCTGTTCGTCAATGAAGGCGACGGTCCGGCCTCTGAAAGCATAGAGGGTCGGATGCTCGGATAGGATCGCGGATGCTCTGTCCAGGACTTGAGAATACGTTGCGCAGTCATAGGAAGATGACTGGGATTCGAGGGCTTCCCAGATTGCGGCGATGTCCTGGAGGCGTGCGGCAGTCGGATTATCGGCCTCGGCGGCCTTCCGGAGGTCCTGGGGAGTCAGCCCCGCGCGGCTCAGCTCGCAGATCGTCGAAGCGATGGCCTCGGCGTACCCGGCGCCCGTCCGGAGCTGATCGATCTTGAAGTAACGGAGCCGGTTTTCGAGGAGGGGCGAGGAGATGAGCGCCTCGATCATGGGCGCGATATGACAGTCGGCCAGACTGCCGACATGGTCGCCCTTTGCCAGGAACACGAGAGACGCGACCTCGAGCGGGGAATGGAACGTGACGCCCGAGAGCCCGCCGGAGGAGGCGCGGAGCTGGTGGATGAGGGTGGAGGATGAGGTCATGACCGTGAGCTCGGGCAGCGGCCCCGATCCCGCCCCGGCCATCTCCTCCTTGATGACGGCGGCAATCTCGCCGGGCGAGCGGATCACCCGCAGCGTTCGATTATTGTCCAGTCGCTTCTGCCGCCCCATTCTCCCAGATAGTTAGCATTTGCCCTCCCCCTTGTCAACTCACTAAAAATGGGGACGGAAATGGGGACGGTCCTATTTATTGATTCCGGTTATCGATCCTGAACCTTACCTGATCCAGTGCGAAAGAAATAAGGCCGTCCACGCTTCTTTTTGATTGAGCTAAACGGCTCCGGTCGAGCGTCCTTATTTATCTGAGAACAAGCAAGATCTATAAGATCACAAATTGTGACCTCAAGTTGGGGCGGCCTGCGACGCAGTACTCCTTCTTGACATAATGAACTACGTGTAATATATGTATTACAGAGGTGACAAAGCTATGCCGGTTATATCTATCAGGCTTTCCGCTGAAATCGCCCGGCGTTTGAACGCGCTGGCCAAAAAAACGAAGCGGACAAAGACGTCATTTATCAGGGAAATGGTTGAAGAAGCGCTTGCTGACTATGAAGAAGCCCATACCGCTCTTGAGAGGCTGAACGATAAGAACGTTAGATATCTAACCACCGGGGAGCTGGAGAAAAAGCTTGGGCTATGAAGTCATCTGGCACGAGAAAGTGCTCCAAGATCTCAAAGCGATCGACAAGAAGGATGCCGCTAGGATTGTGGAGAGAGTGAAGACCTATCTTGTCCAAAATCCAGCGGGCCTGGGCACACCCCTTAAGGGAATTTTTAAGGGGTTGTTCAGATATCGATACGGAATGTATCGCGTAATTTACGCTGTCGATATGGCGGAGAAGAAGATCATCGTCCTCCATGTGAAACACAGAAAAGACGCTTATCGATGAAATAATTTACTTGTATGCTTCGCCTCTTGGAGCTATGTCCAATACCTTGATGAGTTCTTTTTTACTTTTTGACTTTTGCTGCGGGAATGAATTCATCCGTTTCAAGAATCTTGAGCAGCTTTTTTTCTTCTATTTCTGAGAGCAAAAATTCCGCTTTCTTGTCGAGATTCTTTTCCATCCACTCCCGAAGCGCTTTCCTGATTATTTCCGAAATACTGGCCCGTCTAAGAAAAGCCATAGTCCTTGCCTTATCATAAAGATCGCTGTCTATGATGACATTAACCCTTTTCATTTTTGTTTTATCCATACATATGTATATACATCATTGCGCATCTTTTTTCAATCGCTTCAACAGTTTGCTCTTCACACAAGATAAAGACGATGGGAAGGCCCAAAATTCTCATGCCTGAAAAACGAAAATCCACCCCTTATCCCACCGGCTTGACTTCCAGCATCCGGTCGATACGGAAGTTGCGTTCCTCGCCCCTCTTGAAGCAGTGCGCGCGCACCCCCTCGAACTCCTTTCCCATGTATTCCATCTGTTCGATCGATTCGGGCCGGATGCGGCGGCGCGTCTTGGTGTCGTCGGTTTTGAGATAGACGATCTCCAGGTCCTCGCCGGTCCGGATGGCCTCCTGGATCAGGGCGAGCTTGTCCGCGTAGGACAGCTTTTCGTCGGCCTTCCGGTATTGATAGCGGGTGAGGAACTTGATGACCCGCCAATCCATGCGAATGTGCGTCTTCTTGATCTCTTTCTTGAGGACGATCCCCTGGAAGCTGGTGCACCGGCTCAAGGCGACATAGACCTGGCCGTGGGCGAAGGTGCCGCGGCCGATGTCGATAACGACCTTGTCAAACGTCTTCCCCTGGCTTTTGTGGATGGTGATGGCCCAGGCCAGCCGGAGCGGGTATTGGGTGAACGAGCCGATGGTCTCGCTGAAGAGTTTTCCGGCCTTCTCATCGAAGTCGAGCCGGAAAAGCTCCCAAGTATTGGGTTCGACCTCAACCTCGAACCCGTCCTGGAGTTCGACCGTCAGGACGTCGGGCTCGGATTTCACCTTCTTCACGCCGACGATCCGGCCGATCGAGCCGTTCACCCAGCGGCCGTTGGAGTCGTTGTTGACCATCATGACTTGGGCGCCGGGCTTGAGCTCGAGGAGCTCGTCGGTCGGCAGGTGCGATTTATCGAATTCGCCCTCGCGAAGCCCCTGATAGCGGTAGGTCCGGCCGGGCAGCAGGGCGAGCTTTTCCTGGTTTCGCTGGTAGGCGAGGTCGTTGGTGCTGGTGAGGTGGATGTAGAAGTCCTCATCGGGGGGAACGAAGGCGGCGTCGTAGCGGCGGTTTAGCCGGCCGATGTCGTCCTCCGTCACCGAGCGATTGCGGATGGCGTTGAGGAGCTGAATAAAGTCCTCTTCCGTCTGGCGGTAGATTTTCTCGAGCTCCACAAACTCCATGTCGAACCCCGGCTCGTTGAAGATGTGCGAGGAGAAAAAATAGGGGGTCTCAAACTGAGTGGAGAAAACGTTTTGCTCGGCGGAAGTCACTACGGGCGGGAGCTGGTAGAGGTCGCCGATGAAGATCATCTGCAGGCCGCCGAACCGCTTTCTCGGGTGCGGGCCGTTGAGGCTGAGGAATTTCTCGACGCAATCGAGAAGATCGGCCCGGACCATCGAGATCTCGTCGATGATGACGGCGTCGAGATTCTTGTAGAGGGCGGCGCCTTTTCCAGAGAGCTTCTTGACCTTGTCGAGCGTGATGTCGGGCTTGAACCGGCAGAACGAATGGATCGTCTGGCCGCGGACGTTGAGCGCGGCGACGCCCGTTGGCGCCAGAACGGCGACCTTCTTCCGGGTCGCGTTGCGGAAGTAATCGAGGAGCGTGGATTTCCCCGTGCCCGCCTTGCCGGTGATGAAGATGTTCCGGCCGGTCGTCTCCATGATGTCAAGGGCGCAGCGGAATTCGGGATTGATCTCAATGGCCAGGGCGGGGGGTGAGGTTGGGGTGGAAGCTGGAGGCGGGGCCGGGGCGGACGGTGCAGGCGGCGCTGAAGCTTGCGGACTCGAGCGTTTTTTCATCACCACACTCGGAGCGGGCTATTTTATAACAAACCGCCAGCCGA
>CAZYWP010000062.1:12526-17014 GCA_964651495.1 uncultured Eubacteriales bacterium
CGTTTTTTCATCACCACACTCGGAGCGGGCTATTTTATAACAAACCGCCAGCCGACATCTAATTCCACGGGTGGCCGATCCGCATTCCAGGCGCTTTTCTGTAATGGAGTAATGAAATATGACTTGACAGATTCCTTACTATATGGCAGACTGGAGCCAGAGGTTGAAAATGCTCTGCAAAAGAACTTATAAAAATCAAATCACCCTGCCCAAGAAAATCATGGAGGATTTCAAGGATGTGGAGTATTTCCAGGCGAAAACGGACTGCGGCAAAATTATCCTGGAACCGATAAAGATGATCCCGCTCAGCGAGCGCCCCGCAGAAAAAGTCAGGAAGAAAATCGCCGCACTCGGCCTGACTGAGAAAGATATCGAGGAAGCGATCGCATGGGCGAGGAAGAAGTAAAGAGGCGGCCAGGACCGCGCGTTGTCCTTGATACCAGTGTGTTTATTTCGGCGGTGCTTTTTGGCGGCCCGCCGAGCCGGCTTGTTTCTTTGTGGCAGCATGAGGAACTCGCGTTTCTTGTCTCTTCGGAAGTGCTGAAGGAATACCTGCGGGTTCTTTCTTACCCGAAATTCCGGCTGACCAGGGATGAGATCAAATCCCTCATCGAGGTCGAGGTCATGCCGTTTTTTGAGCCGGTCAAGATCAGGACTAGGCTGCGAATAATCAATCAGGATCCCTCCGACAATAAGTTCCTGGAGCTGGCTGTTGATGGAAAAGCAGACACCATCGTGAGCAGTGACAGACATTTATTAGAACTCGCAGCGTACGAGGGAATTGAGATCATTTCAGTGGCCGAGTTTCTCAAACGTCTGAAATAACAACAATAAAATCGGTTTGACTCACCTTATCTAAGTTGATATTCTTTATTTCGAACCAGTTAAGGGAATAAAAGTGCCAAACAAATGCCCCAAGTGCCAGGCTGATAATCCGGAAACAGCACGATTTTGTCTGGATTGCGGGACCCGGTTTGGAAAGCAGAAGGCAGGAAAAAAGCCGCAACCTGTTTTTACGGAAACCCTTCAGATGCCTGTCCGGGAGCTTACGACCGGCTCGACCTTTGCCGGACGCTACCAGGTCATCGAAGAGCTGGGAAAAGGGGGGATGGGACGCGTCTACAAGGTTTTTGATACCGATATCAAGGAGAAAGTCGCCCTCAAGCTGCTGCGGCCCGAGATCGCCGCGGACAGTGAGACGGTCGAGCGCTTCTCCAACGAGCTGAAGCTCGCCCGGAAAATCAGGCACAAGAACGTCTGCGGAATGTTCGACCTGGGGAAGTCGGATGGGACGCTCTATCTGACCATGGAGTTTGTGCCCGGCGAGGACTTGAAACGCCTGATCCGCAGGATGGGCCAGTTTCCCGCCGCCAAGGCCGTGTCCGTCGCCGAACAGATCTCGGAAGGGCTGGAAGAAGCGCACCGTCTCGGCATCGTCCATCGCGACCTCAAGCCTTCGAACATCATGATGGACGAGGACGGGAATGCGCGCATCATGGACTTTGGGATCGCCCGGTCCTTGCAGGCCGAAGGGATCACCGGCGCCGGGGTGATGATCGGCACGCCGGAATACATGAGCCCCGAGCAGGTAGATGGGAAAGACGTCGACGAGCGGTCGGATATCTATTCTCTCGGCATCATCCTCTACGAGATGGTCACGGGCCGGGCGCCGTTCGAAGGCGAGACGCCGCTCAGCGTCGCCCATAAGCACAAGTACGAACCGCCCGCAGACCCGAGAAAGTTCAACCCCCAGGTGCCGGAAGACCTCAGCATCCTGATCCTGCGCTGCCTGGCGAAAGACAGGGCGATACGCTATCAAACGGCCGCAGAATTGCGGGCCGGCCTGGAGAAAGTCGGGCAGGGCCTGCCAACGACCGAGAGCCTGACCGTCGAAAAGAAGCCTCTGACCTCCCGCGAAATCACCGTCAAATTCAACCTGAAAAAACTCACCGTTCCCCTCATCGCCGTCATCGCGCTCGCCGCCGCCGTCCTTTTCTGGAAATTCATTCCGCATAAAAAGGAGCCCGCCGCCGCACCCGTCGCGCCCAAAATCGAAAACTCGATCGCCGTCATCAACTTCGAGAACCAGACCGGGGACCCGGACCTCGACTACCTCCAGAAAGCGATCCCCAACCTTCTGATCACGAACTTGGAAAACACCGGGCTATTTTACGTCGCCACCTGGGAGCGAATGCAGGACGTCCTCAGACAGATGGGCGTCAAGCCGGCGCCCCGAATCGACAGCGACCTCGGGTTTGAGCTCTGCCGGAGGGAGGGCATCAAGGCGATCGCCATCGGCAGCTTCACCAAGGCGGGCGACGTCTTCCGGACGGATATCAAAGTCCTCGACGCTGAGACCAAGCGCTCCCTCAAGAGCGCCAACACTAAAGGAACCGGGGTCGACAGCATTCTCGACAGCCAGATCGATGCTCTGAGCCGGGAAATATCGCTCGGCCTGGGAATAGACCGGGCTAAGGTCGAAGCTGCTCCGCTCAGAGTCAAGGATATCACCACTCCCTCTCTCCAGGCTTACGATTATTTCCTTAAGGGGAAAGCCGCCTATACCCTCAACTGGGAGGAGGCGAAGAAAAACCTGACCAAGGCCCTGGAGATCGATCCGACCTTTGCCATGGCCTACGTCTACCTGGCGTGGGTGAACCATAATTTGGGTGACGTTAAAGCCAGGGACGAGACGATCGAAAAGGCGATGGCTTTTTCGAACAAAACCTCCCTAAAAGACAGACTTTATCTTGAAGCCGGCCATGCCTTGTTTATTGAACAAGATTATGACAAACATTGCGCGCTCCTCAAAGAGCTGGTCCAGAAATATCCCGACGAGAAATGGGTCTTTCATTACCTGGGCGACTTTCTTTTCCTTTATCGAGAGGATTTCGCCGGGGCGGCCAGTCAATTTGAAAAATGGCATAAGCTCGACCCGCAGGATGCCAATGCGATGAATCATCTGATTGGTATGAGCTACTTGATGGGCGATTTCAAGAAAGCAGCGGAATACGTCAAAATGCATGACGCCGTCGCTCCCCCCGATCCCTATAACTTGTTCCTGCAGGGCATGATGTACGCGCTGATGGGCCAGTTTGACCAATCCTTCGCTAAATACAAGGAAGCCCTCGAGATCCAGCCTGATTATAGTTACCCCTTTTGGGGGCTGAGCATGATTCATGCCGTGCGGGAAGAATTTGAAGAATCTCTGAAGTGGGCGGACGAGTATGTCTCCCGGGTTTCCTCGGCGGGGCTGAAATCCATTGCCTATTGCCAAAGAGGTTTTTATCATTACTGGCGAGGAAAATTTAAAGACGCACTCAGCGACTTCGACCTGGCCGACAAGATGGCCGAAGAAACTGAAAATTGGCTGAATAAAGCCAGTTCTTTAGAGGGAAAAGGCATCGTTTACCTTGAGCGAGGCGAGTTCGAACTCGGCCGGGCTTCGTTTGATAATGAGCTCAAGATCCTTGTCGGACATGTCCGAACGCAGTTCCCATTCCATAAGGCCTATTTGGCCTGGCGGTTAGGTGTTCTAGCGGTAGAACAAAAGCAGATTGACTCAGCCGAAGCCAAGCTTCGAGAAATGAATGCGATGTTGCCGGCGATCAAGGACAAGGACAAGGCCCGAATGACAGCCCTGCGTGACATGCTCCAAGGAGAAATTTTGCTCGCTCAAGGTGACCTGGATGGTGCGCTGGCCGCCGGCCAAAAGGCGTGCGGACCCGGATCTCCCTATTGGACCGTGGGCTACAGGCTGTCGCCGGGCTACGGGTTGCCGTTCAACGAATACACATCGTATTCTATGGACCTTGCGGCCAGGGTTTTCGCTAAAAAAGGGGATGTCGCCGGGGCGATCTCGGAATACGAACGCCTGCTCAAAATACCCTCCACCTACAGATCGACTTATTTTGTCCATCCCCTCTATCATTTCCGGCTGGGCGTATTATACGAGAGGGCGGGCGAGGCCGCGAAGGCCAGGGCGCAGTACGAGCGCTTCCTCAACCTCTGGAAGGACGCCGACCCCGGCCGGCCCGAAGTCGATGACGCAAAGGCCCGCCTGGCCGCATTAGGAAGATGAAAGAAATCGAATGAACTGCCCAAAGTGTCAGGCTGAAAATCCAGAGACCAAACAGTTCTGCGGGGATTGCGGAACCCAGCTCATCCCATCCGAAAAGATCCCTTACCGAACCGAGACACTTGAAGCACCCGTTCAAGAATTGACCACCGGCTCCACCTTCGCCAAGCGGTATCAAATCATCGAGGAGCTGGGAAAAGGGGGGATGGGCAAGGTCTACAAGGTCTTCGACCAGGAAGTCCAGGCCAAGATGGCCCTCAAGCTCATCAAGCCCGAGGTCTCGGCCGACAAGAACACGATCGACCGCTTCCGGAATGAGCTTAAGATTGCCCGGGATATCTCGCACAAGAATATTTGCCGGATGTATGACCTGGGCAGGGAAGCCGGCAATTATTTCATCACCATGGAGT
>CAZYWP010000063.1:0-16769 GCA_964651495.1 uncultured Eubacteriales bacterium
CTGACCTTTGTCGCGGACAACCCGCCACCCCCTCAGAGATCTTATCAGGAAGTTCTGATAATCCCGCACTCTCCAGCCATCCTTGACATATTTTCGATATTTGGCTTACCATTTCCCTCGATGATGGAGAATAAAATCGCGTCAATGATGCCCACCGGCCAGCTCAGCCCAAAACGTATTTAAGGAAAAGGAATCTCCCATAAAAATAATTGATCCTGCCCGAAGCGTGCTGGAGCACCGGCGCGCGCCCTTATTCGCAGCGCTGCTGGCCTTCGCGCTGATGTTGCCCTCCCTAGGCTCCGGCATGGTGGGGGATGACTATTTCCACCGGATGGTTCTCCTGCGCCTCGGAGAATGGGGGACCGCCACAAATCGCGTGTGGGAGCTCTTCTCCTTTGTCCCGACAAGGCTCATAGGGTGGATGCTGAACGCCGGCTACCTGCCTTGGTGGACAGACACAGGAATCAACGTCTCCTTGGCCAGACCCCTTACGGCGCTGACACATATCCTGGATTACGCGCTGTGGCCAAACGCAACGGCCCTCCAGCATCTGCATAGCCTGTTGTGGTTCGTCCTCGGGGTATGGCTCGTGGCCTCCCTCTATCGCAGGCTTCACGTTTCTGCCGCCGTGGCAGGGATGGCGGCGCTGCTCTTCGCCGTCGAGGATGCCCATTCGATGGTGGCGGGATGGGTGGCCAATCGTAACGCTCTTCTCTGTCTTGTGTTTGGCTTAGGCATGTTGCACATGCACGTCTCCTGGAGTCGCACCCACGCGCCTCGCCATCTGATCTGCGCGCTCGCCTTATTCGCCTTGGGTTTAGGATGTGGAGAGGCGACGCTGGGTGCCGCTGCCTACATCGTCGCCTGGCAGTTGCTGCGTGAAAAAGGTCCGTGGTTCAAACGCCTGCTTCCCCTTGCCCCCTATACCTTGATCGCGGTGCTCTGGCGTCTCGCCTACGATCTCCGCGGCTATGGCGTGCGTGGTTCCTCTCTCTACCTGGACCCTGTCCAGCAGCCCTTGGGCTTCCTCGGCGCCCTTGCTGAGCGCTTGCCTCTGCTCGTCACCGCCCAGTGGCTGCAAGCTCCCGTGGACGTATGGCTCGCCCTACCACGGCGTGCGCAGATCGCGGCGTCGGTCGTCGCTTCGCTTCTGGTCGCCTCCGTATGCGTGTTGCTGTGGAACCTGCTTCGGCGGGATGCGCAGGCGCGCTTCTGGGCCCTCGGAATGGTTTTCTCTCTCGTCCCTCTCTGCGCGGCTTTCCCCATGGACCGGCTGCTCCTTTTCGCGGGTCTCGGCGCTTTCGGGTTGATGGCGGCGCTTTTCGAGTCCTGCGGCGTATGGCCCCGGAAGGAGGTTCGTCGCGGCAAATTGAGACGCCGCGCGGCCCAGCTGCTGCTCCTCTTCCACCTGCCCCTCGCCGCCTCTCTGCTGATTGCCCGCAACTTCGCGCTGCCCTTATTCGGGAGTTTTTTCGAAGCGGGAGCTCGCTTGGCGCCCCGTGGACCTGAGGTGGCCCGACAGACATTCGTTTTCGTCAATGGGAACGAGTTTTTTATCACCTATACGCACATCATCCGGACGGCCACAGGCCATTCGCCTGCGCCGCTCCGAATGGCCCAGCTTTCCTCGTTGTTCACGTTGAATCGGGTGCGGCGCACCGACGCACAAACACTTGTGATCACGGCAGAGGGCGGATTCTTCTCGGACACGCTCGACCGTTTGTTCGTAAGTCCGGGTCAAAAGTACCCTATCGGCCAGCGCTACCAGCGACCCGACTTTGTCGCCGAGATCCGCGCCGTGACAGGCGACGGCCGGCCGCTCGAGATCGCGTACCGATTCAGCGTCCCTTTGGAAAACTCAGGACTGCGATGGCTGTACTGGAAAAACAGGCGCCTCATGGAATTCCCCTTGCCCGCCGTGGGCGAATGCGTAACTGTGGCGAGGGGAGTGTAGGCTCGGGCCCAGCCGTTGAGACATTTCTAGCCAGAGTACAAAAGGAATTTTCCCCAATGCGAATTTTCTATTCGACCGCTGAGTTATGCCCGCTCGGTGCCAGCCGACTTAGCCTCAGCCGGCGCCCCCTATTTTACGGCTTGCCGTTCGTCTTTTCAACTGCGCAGCCAATAGAGGAGGTCATCTTACTTCGAATTCCTCATTTCTTCCAAAGCCTGCCGGCCCAGGATTCCAGACTCTTCAGCGAGGAATAGTCGGTCTGATCGAATTGGAGAGGAGTGATCGAGATGTAGCCGTGTCCCAGAGCCCAAATATCCGTATTTTCAGCGGCCGGATCAAGGAGCTTAAAACCGCGCATGAAATACAGCTTTCCCGCGGCATCCATCTTTTTTTCATAAAATTCCAGGGTTGCTCTTAGATCTTGTCTGGTGATTAACACTCCCCGGATCTGTTCTTTGGGCAGGGCTGGAATGTTGATGTTGAGAAAAAGCCACGGCTTGAATTCTCTCTTCTTGATCTCTCGAACGAGATCGGCGATGAACACAGCGGCCCCTTCGTAATCCATAGCCTCTCCTCTTTCCAAATGCACGGCCATCGCGGGGAGGCCGGCAAAGGCGGCTTCTCGGGCGCAAGCGACCGTGGCGGAATAATAGGTGACAACACCCAATGTATTCCCCTTGTTAATGCCGGCGATCACAAGATCGGGTTTCTCGGGAAGCAAGGATTCAAGGGCGAGGCGCACGCAGGTTGCAGGAAGCGCCTCGATTGCGTACCATTTTTTTCCCTTTTTTTCGGTCTCGGTCACCCAGATTGGGCCCTCAGAGGTGAGGCCATGGCTGGCGCCGCTTTCGTTATTCGTGGACGCCGCTACGGTCACTACACCGAGCGGGGCAAGCTTATCGAAGAGGGCCGCCAGGCCGGGAGCATCGATCCCGTCATCATTAGAAAGCAAGATCTTAAGAGCCGATTGGCCGAAGGCGTTTTGAGCGGAGACGAGCAGAAGAACCAGCACGACCTCAATGACAAATCCGGCGAGTTTCTTTTGCTTCATGAAAAACTCCTTTGCGAATCCCTGAACTAATGAACGAGTCCACGAAAATCTCCCCCAGAGTAGCAGAGCTATAAGCTGTTTTCAAGAAAAATAGAACGCAGTCCATGAACGGAGCCGATGGCTCCAATTTGTTAAAAACAAAGACCTCTCCCCTATTTCCTCTTCGAGTGAGCCTGAGCTTCTCTTAAGCTTCCCGGCCAGCCGATCGCTGTTTATTCCTCAAGTTGACTTTTCTCCGCCTCACGCCTTATCATCCCTGACGATGGGATGCGGAAAAGAAATCGTCTATCTCGAGAGAATATTCTGGAGGTCTTCACTCCTCGTTTTCTTGGCTGTTTATCTTGCCGGACTGGCATCGCCCGGCGTCGTGAAAACTGGAGCTGATGTTCTTGTAGCCAAACGCGCCAGCCTTGTCCAGGGGAAAAAAATCGGCCTGGTCACCAACCACTCGGCCGTGCTGAGGGGTGGGCGGCATCTTGTGGACGCTCTTCAATCCATTCCCGGGACGAAAATCCAGGTCATTTTCGCTCCCGAGCACGGCTTCCGCGGCGATGCCCCGGACGGACAGACCGTCCGGGACAGCCTCGACCCTAAAAGCGGCGCCAGGATCATCTCCCTCTTTGGGGATGTCCGGAAGCCCACCCGGGAAATGCTCAGAGATGTCGACCTCATCATCTTCGATATTCAGGACGTGGGGGCGAGGTTTTATACATTCACCAGCACGCTTTTCCTGACTATGGAGGCCGCGGCGGAGTTTGGCATCCCTTATTTGGTGCTCGACAGGCCTAATCCCATCAACGGGCTGAAGGTGGAGGGCCCCGTCCTGGAAAAAAGTCTTCGGTCTTTCGTCGGGCTCAGTGAGATCCCGGTCCGATATGGGATGACCGTCGGAGAATTGGCTCGCCTGGTCAATGGGGAAGGCTGGATGAACAAGGGCCTTAAGGCCGACCTCGGCGTCATCCCGATGGAGGGCTGGACAAGAGATCTCTATTTCGACGAGACTTCCCTGCCTTGGGTCAAACCCTCCCCGAACATCGCGACTGTCGAAACCGCCGTCGTCTATCCCGGCTTGTGCTTCATCGAAGGAACGGATGTTTCGGAAGGGAGGGGAACGGATCATCCTTTTGAGATGATCGGGGCTCCCTATATCCGCGGAGGAGAACTCGCTGAGAAATTGAACGGCTGCGGCCTCGCCGGCGTGCGCTTTGAGCCGGCGACTTTTACGCCAAAAGATATGCTCCGGATGACGAGCGACCCCAAGTATGAATCAACCCCCTGCCAAGGTGTCTTTCTCCGCGTCACCGACCGACAAGCCTTCGAGCCCTTGCGGACCGCAGTTTATATTTTAGACGCACTCAAACAGCTCTACCCAGCCGATTTCCAATGGCGCTCACCCGCCCGCTCCGAAGCGCCCTATTATATCGACCTATTAGCCGGGACGAAGAGCCTTCGTCAAGCGATCGCCATTAACAAGAAGCCTGAGGAGATCGTCGCCTCTTGGATCCCGGGATTGACAAAGTTCCGTCATGTCCGCCAAAAATATCTGCTGTATTGAGGCAAATTTCGCGAAACAAGAGACTTCACCGGTGCCCAGCACGGGCGGGGGGAACGTCTTTTCAAAGATATCAATATGGGAGGAGGCACGTATGAAACTGTTTGAAAGGTATGCGGACTATGCTTACGCCCTGCTTCGCATCATGGCGGGGATCATGTTTTCCTTCCACGGCGCCCAAAAACTCTTTGGATTGTTTGCCGAGTTCCAGCCGCCGGTGGGATCTCAGCTCTGGTTCGCCGGAATCATCGAGCTCGTTGGAGGGCTGGCGGTGATGCTGGGGCTGGGAACCCGCGTGGCGGCATTCGTCTGCGGCGGCGAGATGGCTGTGGCCTATTTCCAGGCCCATTGGAAGTTCCAGATTGGGCCTCAGTTCTTTCCCATCGTGAACCAGGGCGAGCTGGCTGCGCTCTACTGCTTTGTGTTCCTTCTCATTGCCTGTAAAGGGGGGGTCAAATGGAGCCTGGACAAAACCGCTAAAAGCGCGGGCTAAGGAGCGAGATCACCATTTTTGGCCGTGGCACTTGAAGCAGGAGACACCGGCCGTCCCGCCGCGCAGGTCGGCCCCATGGCAAGAGACGCAGTTGGTCATGGGATCATTGAGGCCGGGCTTATGGTAGGCTCCGCCCTTATTGACGGTGTGGTCGGCCGGATGGTTGTTTGAATCGGCAGCTGGGGATGTGCAGGCGGCCATCCAAAACGCCGCCGCGCCGGCCAGGACAATCGTCTTCCATCGTGTCTTCATGGTCAATCCTTGGGCGAATAATCGTCAGTTCCGGACCCATTATACAGGAAATGGGTGAATACAGGCCTATGCGAGATCACGGCCATCGATTCCAACCCCAATAGAAGCGCAGATAGAGAATATCAGGAGTCTGACCGGACAAAAACGGTAAAAATGAGAGAATTTCGGTGAATTTTGCCTCTTCTCAATGAAGGTCAATGAATGGCGAGCATGAAGAAAGGAACGTGCTTCAAATTCATGATTTCAATTTAAGGAGGTTAACAGGGACCTCGTTTTTTTCTTCCAATTTTTTGTCCACATTTGATTGGATTTAAATTACAGCAGCGGCAAAAAAGAATGAGTCAAGTCTGTCTCATTTCTTGACATTATCTGCCTGCGGCTCAGATTCCCTGCGTCTGGACCGGTGTGGAAAGAATCGTGGCCCTGGGCGACCTCCACGGAGATTACGATAATTTCATTTTGATCCTCAAGAACCCGAAGGTCGGCTTGGTTGACGACAATCTCCATTGGTCTGGAGGAAAGACGCATTTGGTCCAAACCGGTGATATCCTGGACCGGGGGGACAAGGCCAAAGAGATCCTCGACCTTCTGATGCGCCTTGAGGAAGAAGCTGAGGCCGCCGGAGGAAAGGTCCATATTCTACTCGGGAACCATGAAGAGCTCACAATTACCGGACTGTCGCTCAGCTGCCCGGGTTATGTTTCTGCCCGGCAATTCGTCTCTTTTCTGCCCGAAGACTTTAGGAAGGCCAGATAGAAGGAATACATTTCCCAGCTTTCAGCCGATGAGCAGGCCCTGCTTCGAACCCGGGGCGGGAACCTGGACAAGGACCCGAATTTCCTCGACTTCTGGAACGGCATCCTCCGCCAAATCAGACAGCGAAATGATCCCGAAGCTGCGCTCGCCTATATAGAAAATTTATACAAAGAGCAGGAGACGATGGACTACCTGGAGTTCATCGCTCGGGTCACCTCCCATGTTCCCGACAAGGGCCAGGTCACGGTGCGTTTTTATGGCCTTTACGCCAATGCCCATCGGGGGAAGGTCAAGAAGGCGAGCCTTGAGGCTTTCCCTCTCCGGATTGTTGAGGATAAGCTCCGGCGCCTCCCTGCCAATGGTTGGGCCGAGATGATCCGCAGGGGTTATGTGGTGAGGTTGACCCGTTGCTCTGCCCCCATTGCGGTGGCACGATGGAGATCATCGCTTTCCTGACAAACTTTTCCGTGGTGGACAAGATTATCGACCATCTCCAGCTGACGTTTGACCCGGAGAGGCCTCCTCCGCCCTGCGTCGCTTATCTTCTTATTATTTTCTCAATCTTAGCTCAATTTTTTCTTTCTTTGCTTTCAACTCTAATAGATCAATAACCAGCTTTATTTTTCCCTTTATTTCCATATCTTGGTTTTTTATTTTATTATTTATTTGTTCGATAATCTCATTTAAATCAGGGAGTTTTAGAAGATTCACAGCAAGGCAATAAAAACCCTTTCTTCTACCATCATTGTAATTTTTAATTAAGTATTCAAGAATATTGACTTTCTCATTCAACTCTTTTTGGTATTTGGCAAGACCAGTTTCATTCGCTTTTTTAAAATCAGATAAAACATTTCTGTAGGTAATAAAAGAATCCAATTTGCTTGGTTCTTTATATCTATCACAAGGATATGAAGAACACTGAAAGCAATATTCAACATTATCATGTTTTTTATTACATGAAATAACAGCACAAGACGGATGTTTCAAATGGAAATTTTTCCCTCCACATCCAGGACATTTTGATATGCCATCAGTCTGATAACGTGGACAAAGGCCACAATTTAGTCCACATAATGAGAATAAGGAATATTTCCTGATAGATCTAATCATTTTTTATCCTTCCAATGCGGGATTGCGTACAACTCGTTTTTAGACGAATTGTTTTCGGAATATCATTTAATATGGCATATTATACGAAGACATATTAATCTCTGATCGTATATAAACTAACAACATTCTACTATTTTTCAAGCAATTAGGCGAAAACATCTGGACCAAACAGAGCGCGAGATCAAAATTAGAAATTACAGCCCTAAAACCATAAAAAGCTACCTTTATGGCCGACGAGAATATTTTGCCTTCAAAAAGGAAAATTTAGAAATACTAAACCAGGATAGCATCAGGGATTTCACGACCAGGGCCACTCTCCGCTCCGGGCGGGAGTGGAAGTCGGCGAACGCTGCGTGCTGGGGATGAACTATCGGATGAACGAGCTGACCGGCGCCGTGATCTCAGGATGGACGTCGAGCGGATTTTATTCCAGACGCTTGATGATGTGCCAGCCGTATTTGGAGCTTTTGGGATCATAAACGGCCAGGCCGATGCCGCCGACGGGCAAACCGAAGCTCACCTCGCCGAAGCTCCAGACCATCCCGGCCCGCGAATATTCTTTCTTCTCCTTGAGAAGTTCGAGGCCGAAGTTCGCCATCCGGTAAATGCCGGGATACTCATCGTTTGTGTAGTTCTTGACCAGCAAATCGAAATCCTCGCCTTTTTTCGCCCGCTCGAAAATCTCCAGGGCAAGGGCATGGGCTTCTTCCTGGCTGCGCGTCACTTTCTCTTCGGGGACCGAACCTTTGAACGCGATCAAAACATGCTGGACGGCGACCCGGTCCGGGCCGGTTGGCCTCCCGACGGAGATAATTCTGACCGGCGGGCGGAGGAGCTGGCCTTCGCAAGGCGACTGCTGGATCTTCTTCACCTTGTCCATCCCATTGACCACCCTGCCGAAAGCGGCGAACCCCTGGCCGTCCTTGTTGCGTTTGCCGCCGAAGTCGAGCTCAGGCTGGTCGCCGACGCAGATAAAGAAGCTCGAGGTGGCCGAATCCGGGGCGGCTCTACCCATGGAAATCGCCCCATCCACGTGCTTCAACCCCGTCACTGATGTTCTTTCGAGGGAAATCGGGGCGAAGCATTTTTCCGCGGGGAGCAACCCGCCCTGAATGACCTCGATCTTCACCTCGTCTGTGGGCTGGTTAGCTATCGTCACGGTCCTGTGGAAGACCGCGTCGTCGTAGCGCTTGGCATCGACATATCTCAGAAAGTTCGCCGCGGTCACGGGGGCCTTGTCTTTATAAATTTCGACGACGATGACCCCCATTTCGGTCCGGATATAAACGATGGGATCTTGGGCGGCCGGGAACGCTAAAGCCGCCGCCATCAGAAGGGCCGCCAGGAGTATGAATTTCTTCATCGAGAACCTCCTTAGTTCGAGCTCACGGGTTGAAAATAAAACATACGCCAGACGAGAAATCAGCGCGGCAGCCAGGCCCGGATCTGCTGGGCCACGCGCATTGCCGCCGGCGGGCTGAGGTTGGCCATGACTACGATCGTCAGGTCGCGCTCGGGCATCCATTCGAGAGCCGCATTGATTCCCGGGGCGCCGCCGGCGATGCCCATGCCCCCGCGCAATTCCTCTCCTGCCGAACCGTAAAGTCCCTTCTCCAGGGCGACCGTGTACTTGAAAAGGTCGCGGGCCGTGGAGTAACCGCCCCCGGCTGAACTCCCCTTTCCCGGCAGAGTGTCGTAGTTCGTTTTCCAGGACGATCCATCACGGACGTAGCCGAACGCACGGTTGGGCACCTCGGCGGCCTTCGGGATCCAGTCCGAATCCGTCATGCCGGCCGGCTTGAAAATGTTGTCGCGGATGTAGCTGTAGTAATCGAGACCCGTGACCTTTTCGATGATCAGGCCGAGCACGATGTAGCCGCCGTTCGAGTAGCGGTTGCCCTTGCCCGGCGTGAACTCGAGGGGCAGGTCGGCGAAAAGCGGCAGGTAGTCGGCCAGGGTCAGGATCTTCTCCTTATCGGCCGCATCGTAGCGGTCGCCGAAGAAATCTCCTATTCCCGAGCTCATCTCGAGAAGATGGCGGATCGTCACCCGGGCGGCAGCGTCCTTGTTCGGGTACTCAGGAAGAAATTTCCCGATCGTATCGTCGAGCGAGAGCTTCTTTTCCGCGGCGAGCTTGCGGATGGCCAAGCCGGTGAAGGATTTGTTGATCGACCCGATGTTGAATTTGGTATCAATCCTGTTCGGGATTTTCTTTTCCCGGTCGGCATAGCCAAAGGCCTCTTTGAAAACGGGCACTCCGTTCCTGGCGATGAGGATGACGCCGGAAAAATCCCCGGCCTCCAAGGCTTTGTTAGCGTAGTTCCTTAGGGAAGCGAAGAGCTCGGCATCGTCCTGCTTGGGGTCGGGTTTGGGGCCTTCGTCCTCCTGGCCTCCGGAGGGCTGAATGCGGATCCCGAGAAGTCCGAACGGTTCGGCGTCTTCGAACTCGAAGTCGAGCCGGAGAAGCCGGCCTCTCTGGTCCTGGGCGGCGACAGCGATCAAGTTCGGACGCGTATCAATGACTTTCTGGGGCGTGAGACTGCCGAGCTGGCCGCGCATCTGTCGATAGCGGTCGAGGCGGACCTGGATCGGCATCCTCTGCGACGAGCTCTGGGCGCTGAACTTGTCTAAGAAATCCTTCATCGCCTCCTCACCCGCGTTGAAAGCCTTGAAGTAGGCCTCGACGGCTTTGCCGGCGGGTGTTTCAGGTAGCTGGGGCCCGGGCGATTGGGCAGATGTTTGGGCACGGTCGAAACGGGCATCGTCGGCCTGGAGACATACGGACGCGAGCAGAAGAGCAAGGGCCACAGTCTTAATCCTGTTTTTCAAAGCATCACCTCCTGGAGTTCACGGCAAATCGATAGTCAGATCCACCGCTATTATAGCGAAACGTCGGGCGACCAGAAATCGTTGCGATTAAAGAGGCTATTGCTGAATCCAAGTCAAAACACCGGAAGGCCGCGGGTCGCCTGGTCCGACCAGCCCCTCTTTCCCTCGTAGTGGCCCTTGAAGTCATGATCCACCAGCTCGATGGCTGTCAGCCACTTGCACCATTTGTAGGCGTACTTGCCCTCCGCTACGACACGCAGGGGATAGCCATGGTCGGCCGTGAGCGGCTGCCCATTCATTTCATAGGCCAGAATAAACCGATCCGGCTCAGCGCTGACCTCCTCGACGAACAGGTCCGTAGTGAACCCTTCTCCCCCGAAAAGAGCGACTTTGAAGGCGGCGGGATTCGGCTCTACGGCCTCGAGGATATCCAACAGCTGAACGCCATTCACCCGCACTCGACCCCAATGGACCCGAGTCATGCACTGAAGAACGAAGATGTCCGAGACCGGCGCGAAGGACTCCCGGATCTGCCGGAGCGAGAAGGTCCGGGGACGGCCGATCAGGCCTCGGACTTCCAGGGCATAGGTCTCCGGCCGCGTCTGCCACTGCCTGAGCGCCGGGGGTTCGCCGAAGATGTGATAGACAAACAAGTCCTCAACCGGAGTGATCGCGTCCGAGTCATCGGGTAACCGCATCGTCTGACTGAGTTTACAACAAAGCCAGCGCCGCGGCCAGCCTCCGGCGACGTTCTTCGTTTGTTGCTGCCTTGACATCTTTCGCCGTCTTCCATTATCTTAGCCCTTACCGAAGTTCATCATCCACGAAGAATGAAGCCCGGGAAACCTTCTCCGAAATCGCCCTCCGCCCGCCGAAATCTCATCACCGTCGATGAGGCGGGCCTGGTTTTGGGAACAGCCGATAAAGACAGGTGCCATTCCCAAGGGGGCATCCTGCACAGCGCCTTCCTGGCCATGATTTTCGACCGCCAAGAGCGCCTTCTCCAGGCCAGAAGAAGCCGGCACAAAAGACTGTGGCCCCTTTTCTGGGACGGGACGGTGGCCGGGCATTTTTATCCCGGGGAAGACCGCGAAGAGGCCGTGAAAAAAAGAATCGTCGAAGAAATTGGCCTGGCCTGCGACGGCCTCCGCTACCTGTTCCGATTTTCTTATCAAGCACGCTATCGGGACATCGGGGTCGAGAGAGAGGTCTGTCACGTCTACTCCGCCGCCGGGATCGATGGCCGGGAGATCGCCCTCAATGCCCGAGAGGTTTCCGAATGGAGATTCCTCGAGATCCCCCGGACAGCCGAGCTCGTCACCGCCGAGACCGAGGACTTTACGCCCTGGTTCTTGCTCGCTTTCCGTCAGGGCAGGGGAACCGGGTTCATCTAAAGAGATGCTGGACATCAAGCTCAAACTCAAGCCCGGACACTGCTCGGAGAGGGTCTGGATGGCTCCATCTCCTCTTCGCGTTCTCTTCTGGAATCTGACTTATGCCTGCGACTTTCATTGCGGCATCTGTTTCACGGATGCGGGAACTGCACGGGAAGATGAACTGACCACCCCTGAGGCCCTGGATTTCGTCCGTAAAGCGGCTCAGGCGGGCATCCGGGACATGCTCATCTCTGGAGGCGAGCCGTTTCTGCGCCAGGATATCCTGCCCATCCTCTCCCGGATGGCCGAGCTCGGCCTTACAGCGCGCATCGCTTCCAACGGCAGCCTCCTGACCGCCGGCCTGCTGACCCGGCTCAAGCGTGAAACTCTCACCAAGTCATTTCAGATCAGCCTGGACACCATCGACCCCTCCATCTATCCGCGCCTGCACGGGACATCCGCGGGAACGCTTCCCCTCGTCCTCGGTAACCTAAGACTCATCCAGGACTGCGGGTTTCACACCACTGTCTCCGTCCGCCTCACTCCGGAAACGCTCCCCGGAATTCCCGACCTTCTTGATTTCGCCTCTCAGGAAGGATGGGCGACCGTGACCATCCACTGCCCTGTCCACACCAGGCGCATCCGCGACGCCTTTTCCCAGGACGAGGATTTCCTATCTCTTCTTCAGCCTGTCCTCGAGCATTTCTGCCGTCTGCCGCAGCACTGGCTCATCGAGACTTACATCCCCTGGGCTGAGTACCATCCTGTGATGCAGAAGCTCAGGCAGAAGGTCCGGGTCGTCCACCGGGGCTGCGCCGCAGGCCGCGACCGTTTGACCGTTAGTCCCGCGGGATGGCTTTCTCCCTGTGTTTGCCTGGACGTCCCCTCCGCCTACATCGGAAACGTCCGTCGGGACGACCTCGGGGAGAGTTTTTCGCAATCCCCCCTTTGCCGGATGCTCCGCCAGCCGGAGGACCACGGCATCTGCAGAGACTGCGCTCATGTCAAGCGGTGCGGGGGCGGCTGCCGGGCGGCGGCCTATTCTCTCACCGGCCGGCTCGACGGCCAGGACAGGTCCTGCCCCGTCTGGAAACGGCAGCTGTCAAAGGTAGCCGTACTTGGTGACGACCACTGAGTCCGGCCCGATCTGGAAAACCATGGCCAGGGAGGCTCTCTGGGGGCGACGGCGGGGGTGAACCGCGACAGGACCAGCCCCCGCCACGGAATTAGAGCTGCTGGTCCGGGCCCATCATTTCTTGTTCCCCCATAAGGCGTATGTTAGAATACGCGCATCATTTTTCTGATGAAGATAGTCATCGTGGGGAGGAAACATGAATAGCGCTCATAACATCACTCTGCTCGGCGCCGGCCTGATCGGCACGTTCTACACGGCCACGATCCACGGCCAGCGGAGCCGGGACCGCATCCGGACGATCTGCGCCTTCACGGAAGACGAAGCCAAGGCTTTCGCTCAGAAATGGGGCATTCCCAACTGGACATCCAGCATGAAAAAGGCGATTGAAGACCCGGAGACCGATGTGGTGATCGTCGGCCTTCCCAACTATCTTCACAAAAAGGCTGTGACGCTGGCCGCGCAGGCCGGCAAAGCCGTACTGTGCACTAAACCGCTGGCCCGCAGCGCGGCTGAGGCGCTGGAGATCATCAAAGCCGTGGACAAAGCGGAGGTCTTCGCCGGCTATCTCGAAGACCTGGTCTATACGCCCAAGACGCTGAAGTCGGTGGCCTCGGTCAAGGGCGGGGCCCTGGGAAAAATCCTCTGGGTCCGGTCGCGCGAAACCCATTCAGGACCGCACAGCGCCTGGTTCTGGGACAAAAAGCTGGCGGGCGGCGGGGCCATCGTCGACCTGGCCTGCCACTGCATCGAAATCATCCGCAATTTCGTCGGCAAGGACGTCCGTCCGGTCGAGGCGATGTGCCTGGCCGATACTCTCGTCCATCCCATCGCCGCCGAGGACTCGGCCATCGCGCTCATCCGGTTCGAAAACCGCGCCGTCGGTCAGTTTGAGGTCAGCTGGACTTTCCGCGGGGGCATGGATTTGCGCGATGAAGTCGCCGGGACTGAAGGGACAATTTGGCTGAACCACTTCCTGCGGACCGGCTACGAGATGTTCACGGCGGCGGGGTCGGGCGGCTATGTGGCGGAGAAAGCGGAAACGGAGAAAGGCTGGCTCTTCCCCGTGGGCGATGAAGTCCACGAGCTTGGTTACACCAATATGTTCAGCGACATGTTCGACGCCCTGGACACAGGCCGCGAGCCGATGGAGACGTTCCTCGACGGCTACATCGTCAACGCCGTCATGGACGCCTGCTACAGGTCGGCGAAGGCCAGGCGTTGGGAGCCGGTGAAACTCGAGCGCTGGCATAAAGGAGCGAAAAAGCGAAAGGCTGCAGCGGGCAAAAAGGCCGCGCGGGGAAGATATTCGCTAATCAAGGAAGAGCGCATGCCCGACGGGACGCTCAAGCAGCTGCTCCAGGACTGGAAGACCGGACATGTCATCCAAAGGATCAAGGGCGCATAGGATATGACTTCGATCGAATCGATAAAAATACTTAGGGGAGGAAGCGAGGCATGGTCAAAATCAACCGGCGACGGTTCTTGAAAGAGGCGGGAGCTGCCGCAGCGTCGCTCACCATCGTGCGGCCGCAGCTCGTCCGGGGAACTCAGGCTAACTCGAAAATCAAGCTCGGGCTCATCGGCTGCGGCGGACGGGGGACCTGGATCGCCGGACTATTCGCCCGGCACGGCGGCTACGAGATCCATGCGGCCGCTGATTTCTTCCCGGACCGAAGCGCAGAATTCGGCGTCAAATTTTCCCTGCCCGCTTCGCGTCTGTTCTCGGGGATGTCCTCTTACAAGCGCCTCCTCGACTGCGGCGTCGAGGCCGTGACCATCGAAACGCCCCCGTATTTCCATCCCCAGCAGGCGGCGGCCGTGGACAGGGGCGTCCATGTGTTCCTGGCCAAACCTCCGGCGGTCGATGTCCCCGGATGCCGCCTGATTTCGGAGTGCGGGAAAAGGGCTGCGGAAAAAAAGCTCGCTTTTATTGTCGATTTCCAGACTCGGGCCCATCCGGCCTTCATCGAGGCGCTGCGGCGCGTCCATGAGGGAGCCATCGGAGAACTGGTTTTCGGCGAAGCGACCTATCACGCCGACTGCCCCTTCGAACAATGGTTCAAGGCTCTCGGCAGCGACCCGGACAATCCGGAAATCCGGCTGCGGGCCTGGGGACTCGACCGCGCCCTTTCCGGCGATATCATCACCGAGCAGGAAATCCATACCCTCGACGTGGCCAGCTGGATCATGAGAGAACCGCCTCTGTGGGCCGCCGGGAGCGGAGGGCTCAAGGCCCGGCCGAGAATCGGCACCTGCTGGGATCACTTCGTCGTTTATTATCAGTATGCGAACGATGTGGCCATCCAATTCAGCGGCCGGCAGTTCAAGGGACACGGGACGGCGGAAGGGATCAAGAACCGGATGTTCGGAAGCAAGGGCGTGCTGGAAACCGAATACGGCGGAAATGTGCTCATCCGCGGCGAAAACTATTACAACGGAGGGAAAACCACCCAGATCTATGAGGAAGGCGCCGTCAACAACATCGCCGCGTTCCACCGGAGCATCACGGAGGGGGAATTCGCCAATTCGACCGTCGAGCCGAGCGTCCGGAGCTGTCTGATCACCATCCTCGGGCGGAAGGCGGCCGACGAAAAACGCCGGGTCACCTGGGAAGAGCTGCTGCGAGACGAAACGCGGCTCGAGCCGAACCTGGCGGGCTTGAAGGATTAACCGTGCGAAACCGCTGTCTTCTTATTTCGACTATCGTCCTCGCCCTCAGCGTCTCCCTCGCCCTGTTAGCGGAGCAATCCTCACCCCCGATAGGAGCAGGGAAGCTCAGGGTCCTTGAGCTCAGGGGAACGCCTTACATGCGGGGGCGAACCCACGGCCAAAGCCTCAAGCCGGAAATCCAGGAGCTCGTCAAGCGCTGGAAAGTGGACATTGAAAAGACCTATTCGGTTCCGGCGACGACTTACATCCAAAAGCTGCTCGAGGCCTCAGATTTCAAGCCCGCCATCGAACGCTGGACACCGGGACTCCTGGACGAAGTCCGGGGCATTGCCGACGGCGCCGGGATCGACTTCGAGACCATGTACGCCTTCCAGCTGATCGACGAAACCTGGGTCATGAGCGACGACCTCGGCTTCTCGAAGTGCACAGCCATCGGCGCTCGAAGAAGGGGAGATTCGCCCGCTCTTGTCGCCCAGACTCTGGATATTCCGGGCTATTATCACGGATTCCAGACGGTCCTGCGCATCGAGGGCAGCGATGAGGAGCCGGGAGCTCTCATTTTCACGATCCCGGGGGTTGTCGCTGCGAACGGCTTGAACGACCGCTCCGTCGCTGTCTGCGTTAATGCTGTCACCCAGCTCGCCTACTCCGCCAGGGGCCTCCCCGTCGCCTTCACCATCAGGGGGATTCTCCGGCAAAAAACCTACCAGGATGCTGTCCAATTCCTCAAAAAGATCCAACCCGCCGCTCCACAGAACTATGTCATCGGCGGTCCGAAGGAGGTCGCGAGCTTTGAGCGCTCGGCCAGCCGGATGGTGGAGTTCATCCCCTTTGAGGGTGCTGAGTTTACCTACCACACAAACCACCCGATGGTCAACGACGACCTCAACCCGAAGTTCATCGAGGGACTCAAAAAAAGGGGCATGACATTGGAAGCTTACAAGGACCGCTGTCCCCGGTTCAAGTTCCTCGGGGAAACCTTTAAGGACAACGCGGCAACTCTCGACCTGACCGTCCTTAAGCGTGTGTTTGCCGACCGCAACTCCGGGATCAATAACGCTGGAACATACGGGTGCACCATAATGATCCTGGGTGATCACCCGGAGCTCCACATCGCGCCGGGGCGGCCCGACACAGAGCCTTTTGTGGTGCTTGACTTCGAGCGCCGGACAGGGTCCTCTGCCCTTTCCCGCAGACCGGAGTCAGACAAAACTCAAATCCAGTTCGGCGTCTGTGACTGGACGATCAGCAAGTCCGGAGACCCGCAGGCGCTGGAGCTGGCGGCGAAGCTCGGACTCGACGGCGTGCAGGTGAGTCTCCTCCCCCGGGGCGATTCACTGGCGTTAGCAGATAAGAAACTGCAGCAGGTTTATCTGGCGGCAGCCGAGAAAAACAAAGTCCAAATCGCCTCCTTCGCCATCGGCGAGCTCAACAATGTGCCTCTCAAGAGCGACCCGCGCACTGAGAGATGGGTCGGCGAGGGAATCGAGGTCGCCTCAGCCATGAAAGTCGGGATCATCCTCGTCCCGTTCTTCGGCAAGGGCGACCTCAAGAACGACCCGGCCGGGACAGAGGCGGTCATCGCCGCCCT
>CAZYWP010000064.1:0-16584 GCA_964651495.1 uncultured Eubacteriales bacterium
GGAAGACCGTAGAAGACTGAGCGGGCGTCGCGAGGAGCGAGGCGACGCGGCGATCTCCATGAGATTGCTTCGCTTAGGCTCGCAATGACAACAATCATCGCTGGGAAAAGCGAGCGTTCTGACGACCCCAACCCCGAGCCTTATTTGACAACCTCACCCTGCTATGCTACTTTTGAAATCGCCGCGATGAACATATTCCGACTGATCGCCGAGGCCAGCCTGATGGTCCAGCTGGTCCTCCTCATCCTTTTGTTTTTCTCTGTTTTCTCCTGGGCCATCATCATTTTCAAGCGGAAAACCATCCGCTCTGCCGACACCCAATCCCAGAAATTCCTCAAAGCCTTCCGCAGGAGCAAGAACCTGTCCGATGTCAACGAAGCGGCCAGAAGATACCAGGGAAGCCCTCTGGCGGCTCTCTTCCAATCGGGGTTCAAAGAGATCTCGCATTGGTCCCGGTCCAATCCTCAGAATTCCGGAAATTCGCCCAAGCTGGAAAGCCTCAGCCGGGTCCTGACCAAGGCCTCCAACGCCGAAATCTCCCGCCTGGAGAAAATGATGGGCTTTCTGGCGACGACGGGAAGCGTCACGCCGTTCATCGGGCTGTTCGGCACCGTCTGGGGGATCATGGACGCCTTTCTCAAGATCGGAATCGTCCGCTCGGCCAGCCTGGTGACGGTAGCTCCGGGGATCGCCGAGGCCCTGATCGCCACGGCCCTGGGCCTCTTCGCGGCCATTCCCGCGGTCATCGCTTATAACCACTTTCTCCACCGCATCAAGGACCTCATCACCGACATGGAGGACTTCTCCCTCGAATTCCTCAACATCGCAGACAAGCTCTATGGCGTTTAAACCGCAGTCGTCATCCCTATCGCGAAGAGATAAACTCGGCACCTCTCTCTCCGAGATCAACGTGACTCCGTTCATCGACGTCATGCTCGTCCTCCTGGTCATTTTCATGGTCACCGCGCCGATGATGCAGTCCGGTATCGGGGTCAACCTCCCCCAGGCTGAGACCGAGTCCGCTCCGGCGGAAGAGGGGCTGACTATCACCATCACCAAAGACCGCTTTATCCATCTCCAAAACAGCGTCATCAACATCAACCTCCTGGAGAGGAGAATCCAGGAATACTTCGCCGGGAAAGCGAAAAAGATCGTTTTCATTGCGGGGGACGAAGGGATCACTTACGGCTTCTTTGTCGACGTCGTCGACGCGATCCGCAAGGCCGGCGTGGAAAAAATCGGCCTCCTCACCGAGCAACCTGAGCCGAAAACACGGCCGCAAAGAAAATGACCGGCAGGAGCATCAACCAAGGCTTCAAAAGGGCCGTTTACGCCTCCATCATCGCCCACGTGACGCTGTTCATTTTCATCCTGGTTTCACCGACTCTGCCCAAACCCTCCAGGAAAGGCATGGTCCAGTATGTCCCGATCGACCTCATCGCCCCCGGAGGGGGCGGCGGGGGTGGCAGAAGCGGGGCTGCTGCCGCCGGGAAACCTGCTCCTCCCCCGGCTAAAAAAGAGACTCTCCGCGACCTGACCACGCCGCAAAAAGCCAAGCCGGAAGCGAAGCCGGAAATGAGCTACCCCGTGGAAAAGCCGAAAAAGGCGGACAACAAGAAAACGGAGAAAAAGGCGGTCATCAGCCAGAACGAGCCTCAGCCTCCGGAGGCCGCCGGGAGCGCGCCGTCAGGCGAGGGCGGGACGGGAACCGGCATGGGCACGGGCCTGAGGATTGGGACGGGAGAGCCCGGCGGCGGCTGGGGGCCGGGAGGGCCCGGTTACGGCGCCGGATCCGGCCTGGCGAATTTCCCCTATACTTACTATCTCACCATCATCACTGACCGGGTCTCGGCGAATTGGTTCAGTTCGCTCGTCGACCCCGGCGTCTCGGGAAATTTCCAGACGATCATTTTCTTCAAAATCCAGAAAGACGGGCAGATCAGCGAAGTCAAGGTCGAGCAGTCGAGCGGCCTCACCTCGCTCGACCTCTCGGCCATGCGGGCTGTCAAAGCTTCGGCGCCATTCCCCCCGCTGCCCCGGGATTATCAGGACGCCTATCTGGGCATTCATCTGATCTTCGAGCATACAAAATGAAACACGCACGATTTTTCATCCCCGGTCTTCTCATTTTTTGCCTCGCTGCTTCCCTCACCCCCCAACAGGAAGTCTACATCAGACTGAAGGAGGGGGTCCCGGCCATCAGCCTGGCCC
The DNA here is from genome assembly GCA_964651495.1 of uncultured Eubacteriales bacterium. Classification (GTDB taxonomy): domain Bacteria; phylum Acidobacteriota; class Aminicenantia; order Aminicenantales; family UBA8522; genus CAZNVB01. Next base: position 2,212 of record CAZYWP010000064.1, read on the forward strand.
TCCCCGGTTTTGTCGCCCGCAGCAACTCGGCCAGGGCCAGGGAGGCGGCCGGGGAGATCCACCGGATTCTCTCCGCTGACCTCGGCTACAGCCGAATTTTCGAGCTCCTGCCCAAGAAGTACTATGATTATATCCGTCCGCTCGACCCCAAGAATATCATTTTCAAAGATTGGGAATCCATCCAGGCCGGCATCCTCTTCGTCGGCGAAATCTCCGACGGCGAGGGCGAGAACATCATCTTTGAAGGCAAGCTCTATGACGTGAAGGGAGCACGGTTCATCTCCGGCAAGCGGTACCAGGCGGCGGCAAACCTCTACCGCCTGGCCGCCCATCGTATGGCCGACGAGATCGTCCGGATCCTGTCCGGAGAAAAGCCGATTTTCACCTCCAAGATCGTCTGCGTCTCCAATCGGGACGCCGGGGACGAACTCTACCTGATGGACTACGACGGCGAGAACCAGACCCGTCTGACATTCAACAAGGTCATCGACTATATGCCCGCCTGGTCGCCGGACGGAAAACGGATCGCTTACACATCCTACAAGAGCGTCGGGGTAGCCGGGCTTTATCTCCTCGACCTCGAAGCAGGAAAGGTCACTCCAGCTTCGACTCGAGGCACCAATTTCGCGGCCGACTTCTCCCCGGACGGAAAAAAACTGGCCTTCTGCTCGACCATGGACGGCAACACGGAAATCTACGTCGCCGCGGGCGACGGGAAAAATATCAAGCGGCTGACCTTCAACGAAGCCATCGATTCTTCGCCCTCCTGGTCTCCCACGAACCGAGAGATCGCCTTTGTCTCGGACCGGAGCGGCTCGCCGCAAATTTACCTCATGGACGCCGAAGGTTCCAACATCCGCCGGGTCAGCTTCGGCGGCACCTACCACGATGCACCGGCCTGGTCCCCGGCCGGAGACCGCATCGTCTACGTTTCCCGAGTTGAGAACATCTTCGACCTGTACGTGCTGAACCTGCGCAACAAACAGATCACCAAACTGACCGAAAGCAACGCCCGGAACGAATCTCCGAGCTGGTCTCCCGACGGCCGCCACGTTGTTTTTTCCTCCAACCTCGACGGCGCCATCCAGATCTACAGCATCGATTACGACGGGGCGAACCTGCGCCGTCTCACCTCACAGGGGTCCAACAAACTGCCCGACTGGTCGGAATAGCCCGGGCCGGGATTTTTTCGTCGCCGCATTTTTCATTTGACAGGGAAAAGAGGAGTCCGCTAAAATGAGGACGGCGCGGAAGCGCTCGATCTGACAAATTTTACGAATCAAGGAGGAGGAAGAGTCATGAATAAAAAAGTCGCCATTCTTTTGTTCCTCTGTGCTCTGATCTTTTTCGTTTCGGTGAGCTGCAAGCCCAAAGTCAAAACCCAGCCCCCCCCGCCGCCGCCTCCGGCCAAAGAGCAGCCCAAAGTGGAAAAGGTCGATGACGCGGCTGCCGTGAAGAAACCGGTGCTGAGCGAAGAGGAAATCTTCATGTCCAAGTCTCTCGAAGCGATCAACCTGGAAACCCCGCTGAAGATGATCTATTTCGATTATGACCGCTACTTCATCCGGGAGGACGCCAAGCCCGCGCTGGAGGCCAATTCGAATTGGCTCAGGAAATTCCAGAGTGCCAAAATCCTGATCGAAGGGCACTGCGACGAGAGAGGAACGGAAGAGTATAACCTGGCGCTGGGAGAAAAAAGGGCCAAGAGCGCGTTCGACTACCTGGTTTCGCTGGGCATCCCGCAGGACAGGCTGAAGATCATTTCCTACGGCAAAAGCCAGCCCCTGGACACTGGCAACAATGAGGTCTCCTGGCAGAAAAACAGAAGAGCCCAGTTCCTGATCATCGAAAAATAGCCGCGGCCGGATGAATAAAAAGCGGGCCGGATTTCTCCTCCTTTTTCTTTTTCCCACCCTTCTGGTGGGGCAGGACAGAAGCAAAAAAGCGTATGAACTCATCTACGAAGACGTCCAGGTCCTTAAAAAACAGCTCTTCGCCCTGGAGGAAAATTTCGGCCGGTCCGCGGAAGCGATCGAGGGCTTGAAATCCCAGCTGCGGGAACTCCAGGCGCTGGTCAGGCTGCTCCAGTCCGACCAGACCGCCGTGCACGAAGGGGTCAGGAACATCCCCACCCAGTATCAATTTGTCCTCGACAAACTCGACCAGATGAACCTCGTCCTGACCAGGATGGCGGAGGATATGCTGACCTTAAAGACCACTCCCCCCCAGCCGTCGGCGGGGCCGGAGGCCAAAGAGAGCCCCGCAGCTGAGAAGAAGGGCGGGGAAGAAAAGAAGGCGCCTCCCGCTGAAAAGAAGGCGGCCCGGCCGAATCCTGCCGCCACGACATTGTCCCCGCAAGAGGTCTACAACGCCGCCTACGCCGATTATCTCAAGGGGAATTTTGACCTGGCCGTTGAGGGTTTCAAACTGTATCGGGAAACCTTCCCCGACAGCCCGCTGGCCGATAACGCCCTCTACTGGATCGGCGAGTGCCTGTTCAGTCAAAGAAAATTCGACCCGGCCATCGAGGAATTCAACGACCTGATCCTCAACTATGCGCAGAGCGATAAAATCGCTGCCTCCTACCTGAAAAAGGGGCTCGCCCAGGCCGAGCTGGGGAGAAAAGACGAAGCGATCGTGACCCTGAAACTTCTGCTGGGCAAATACCCACTGGAAGAGGAATCCAGGATCGCGCAGGAGAAAATCAAGGAACTGGGTTCGAAATGAGAGACATTAACAGTATGAACAAGGTCATCCTCATCGGTCGTCTGGGCGGAAAGCCGGAAATCCGCTATCTGCCGCAGAAAGAACGCGCCGTAGCCCGTTTTTCCCTGGCCACCAACGAGCGCTATTATAATCCGACCACGAACGAGAGCCAGGTCCGGGCCGAATGGCACCGCCTCATCGCCTGGGGAAAGCTGGCCGAATTCTGCGAAAAATTCCTGACCCAGGGAAAGCAGGTCTATATCGAGGGAAAGCTGAGGACCCGCTCCTGGCAGGACCGGGAGGGGAACAAAAGGACGACGACGGAGATCGAGGCCCAGAACATTATCTTCCTCGGCAAACGGGAAGAGAGCGCCGAAGTCGAGCCCTTCCCCTCCGAGCCGGCTGCAGCGGCGGAGTCGCCGGCCGAAGAAGAGCCCGGCTTCCAGGAAGAAGGAGGGGGCGACGACGAGGTCCCCTTCTAACCCGATGAAGGCCCGGATCCAGGCCGGGATCGTCGAAGATATCCGGCCCTGGGGAAAATTCCGTTCCTATCCTCAGCGCCGGGCGACCAGCCTTAAGATCATCACCGTCAAACCCGGCTCCGCGCTCTCCCTGCAGTATCACAACCGGCGGGCCGAATTCTGGGTCGTCCTCGACTCCGGGCTCGAAGTGACCTGCGGCGGCAGGGCCTGGCGGCCGAAAAAGGGAGAGGAAATTTTCATCCCGTCGAAAACTCCTCACCGGCTCCGCTGCGTCGGCCGGCGTCCCGGCCGAGTGATGGAGCTCTGGATCGGGAAATCCGGAGAAGAGGATATCGTCCGCCTGCAGGACGATTACGGACGTCTCACATGACCTGTCCGGTGAGAAACGCTTTGGGGTGTTTCACCAGGATCTTCTCGAGGATGTGCTCCTCGATGTCCTGAGCCGTTTTTAGGCTCAGGGCTTCTTCAACAACCTTCTCCACGGTTTTCAGTTCGACCGAGCGGAGCGTTTTCTTTATGCGCGGGATGAAAATCGGGTTCATGCTGAATTGGCGCAGCCCGAGCCCGAGGAGGACGAGCGCCGCAAGCGGGTCCGCGGCCATCTCCCCGCAGACGGTCACGTCCTTCCCCTCGCGCTGAGCGGTGGCGATGATGAATTTGATCAGGCGCAGGACCGAAGGATGGAGGGGCTTGTAGAGGTAGGAGACGTATTCGTTCGAGCGGTCGACCGCCAGATAATACTGGATGAGGTCGTTGGTCCCGATGCTGAGATAGTCCACCTCCTTCACCAGGATGTCGGTGATGGCGGCGGCCGCCGGGACCTCGATCATGACGCCGAGGGGGATCTGCCGGTCAAACTTCGCCCGCTCTCTTTCCAATTCTTGCTTGACCTCCTCGAAGAGGAGCTTGAATTCGCCGATCTCCTCCACTTCGGTGACCATAGGGAGGAGAATCCGGACGTTCTTCATGGCGCTGGCCTTGAGGATCGCCCGGAGCTGGACCTTGAAGAGGTCGCGGTTCCGCAGGGAGAAACGGATAGCCCTCAGGCCGAGGGCCGGGTTGGGCTCTTTTTCAATCTTCAATTGAGGCAGGCTTTTGTCGCCGCCGATGTCGATCGTCCGGATATACACCGGTGAAGGATAGGCCGCCTTGGCGATCTTGGAATAGGCCGCCAGATGGTCGGCTTCCGAGGGCAGGGTTTCTTTCTGCAGGTAGATGAATTCCGACCGGAAAAGGCCGATGCCCTCGGCGCCGAAGGAGAAGGCCATGCCGACTTCTTCGGGAAGCTCGATATTGGCCAGGGGAAGGAATTTGACCGCGTCCAGAGTGACCGATTTCAGCCTGGCCGTCTTTTTCAGTTCGCGGAAATAAATGTCGAATTTTTCCTTCTTGCTCAGGAATTCCTTCTTCACCGCCGGCGGAGGATTGACGATGACCTCTCCGTCCGTCCCGTCCACGATGAGGTAATCCCCGTTCTTGACCAGCTGGGTGACGTTATGAAGTCCCACGACGGTCGGGATATTCATGGAACGGGCCAGGATGGCGGTGTGGGAGGTCGGCCCCCCCATGTCCATGGCGACGGCCAGGATATTTCCCCGGCTGAGCCTCAAAGCGGCCTCCGAGGGCAGAAGGTCATGGGCAATCAGGACCAGCTTTCTCGTTTCCTCCGGCTCAGCGGCTTTCTTTTTCTTCAGTTCCAGGTTTCCGTAGATCCGGGCGAGGACATCCGAGACATCAAATTTGCGCTGCCGGAAATAGTCGTCCTCGATGGAATCGAAGAGTTCCTGATATTTGCGATTGACCTGGGTCAGGGCCCATTCGGACCTCGCTTTTTCTTCCCGGATGATCCGTTCCATCGTGGCGAACAGGGTGTGGTCTTCCAGGATGAGCAGGTGGGCGTCGAAAATGAAGGTGTGCTCCTCGCCCATTTTGTCCTTGACTTCCTGTTTCAAATGCAGGAGCTCCGCCTTGGTCCTCTCCGCCGCCTTCGTCAGCCTCCGCATCTCCTTCTGAACCTGGGAGGCGGGGATGGGTTCCTTGGCCGAACTGAATACGGTTCGCTCGGTCAGGGCGATCTCGCCCATGCCGATTCCGGGCGAAACGCCGATCCCGCGCAGCCTGATGAACGACATCCCGATCACTCCTTCTCGCCGAATCGGCTGCCGATGAGCGCCGCCAGCGCTTTCCACGCTTCCCCCTCATCCTTCCCCGATATTCGGAGCAGGATGGATGATCCCTGCGTGGCGGCGAGGGTCAGGATTCCGAGGATGCTCTTGCCGTCGATCTCGGTCTCATCCTTGATGACTTTGACGCTGGCCCCGTAGCGGTTGGCCGTGTTGACAAACTTGACCGCCGCCCGGGCATGGAGCCCAAGTTTATTCTTGATCACGATATTTTTCTCGATCATGCCCGCCGGAAGCTTTACTATTTCGAACTCAGCAGGGCGCTGGCCAGGTGGATATTCCGCTTGCCCTGTTCCACCACCTTTTTGGCCACTTCTTTCAAGTTGTTGCTCCTCTGCAGCGAGACGAATTTGATCAGCATCGGCAGGTTAACACCGGTGATGATCTCGACTTGGTTGTCCTTCAGGAAGCTGAAACTCAGGTTGGAGGGCGTGCCGCCGAACATGTCGGTGAAGACGACAACTCCGCTCTTCTGATCCACCCGCTTGAGGCTCTGGTTGATCTTCTTTTTGGAATCCTCCACGTCATCATACCAGCCGATGGAGATGGCCTCGATATTGGGCGCTTCGCCAAGGATGATGGTCAAGGCGTTGAGCAGCTCTTCGGCCAGCCGGCCGTGGGAAACGATGATCCCGCCGATCATGCTCCGACTCTATTTAAAAACATCGCGGTGATAGACCTTTATATCATAACTCTTCTTCCGAAGATAGGCCTTCAGCTCCTCGACGACGACGACCGAGCGGTGGCGTCCCCCGGTGCAGCCCACGGCGATGGTCAGGTAGCTCTTGCCCTCGGCGATGAATTTGGGAATGAGGTAGTCGATGAACTCCCTCAGCCGGGCCAGGAATTCTCCGGTCTCCTCAGACCCGAGAATATAGCCTCTGACGAGTTTGTTTTTCCCCGTCTTCTCGCGCAGGCTGTCGATGTAAAACGGGTTCGGCAGAAAACGGGTGTCGAAAATCATGTCGGCATCGAGCGGAACGCCGTATTTATAGCCAAAACTGACAAGCACGATCTGGAGGGCGGGCTTCCGCCCCCTGATGAGCTGCCGGGTGATCAGCTCTTTGAGCTGAGAAACGTTGGTGGAAGACGTGTCAAACACCTCGTCGGCCATTTTTTTGATCGGCTCCAGCCGCTTTCGCTCGAGCCGGATGGCCTCGATCACCGACTTGTGCCGCTTCAGGGGATGAGGACGGCGGCTTTCGCTGAACCTCTTGAGCAAGGTCTCGTCCGAGGCGTCGAGAAAGATCAGCTTGGGCACGATCCGGGTCCTGATCTTGAACATGGCCGCAGGAAAGTCGGTCAAGAATGCCGATTCCCTCATGTCCACGACGAGAGCCATCTTCTGGATCTCGACCTCCCTATCCAGCCAGAGGTCCACCAGGTTGGGGATAAGCTTGGCGGGGAGATTATCAACGCAGTAGTAACCCAGGTCCTCGAGAAAATGAGAGACGGCGGTCTTCCCCGAACCGGAGATTCCCGTGATGATCAGAAAGCGGTCATCTTTCATGATCAGCCCGCATTCTATCCCTACTCGGCCAGGGCCCTTTCCAGCTTCCTGACGATTTCATGAGAGGCATGATACCCCTTGAGCCGCAGCAGGTGGACTTTGCAGGCCACTTCGATCAGCAGGGCGATCGTCCGGCCCGGAGCGACCGGAACGATGAGCTGCGGGATCTTGACGCCGATGATCTCATAATCCTTCGGGAATTCCAGGCCGAGCCTGTCATATTCATCCCCCCGCTGCCACTTCTTGAGGCGGATGACCAGGTCCACCCGGGACTGGCGGCAGATCGCCTGGCGGCCGAAAATCTCCCTGATGTTAATGATTCCTAGACCACGGATTTCCATGAAAAACCGGCTGAGGGCGGGCGCCGTCCCGACAAGCCGGCCGTCTTTCTTCTTCACCACCTCCACCACGTCGTCCGAGATGAAGCGGTGTCCCCGCGAGACGAGCTCCAGCGCGCTTTCGCTCTTGCCGATTCCGCTGTGGCCGATGATAATCACGCCCAGGCCGAAGATCTGGAGGAACCCGCCGGAGAGGGTGATCCGGCAGGGTCCGCCGCCCTTATTCATTGAGCTTCTCTTCTTCTTCCCGGATGATCTCAAGGATTTTTCTCGGGCTCTTTGCTCCCAGTATCTTTTTGGGCAAGGAGGCCGACTTGCGGACAAGATGGGCGATGGCCGCCAATATCTGCAGGTTCAAGCTGGGGTTGTCCGGTGAGGAGACGACCACAAAGAAGACGTGGGTCGGTTTTCCATCAATGGCCTCGAAGGGGACGCCCTTCCTGGACAGGGCCAGGGCCATCAGGGGGCTCTTGACCTCTTTCAGCTTGCAATGAGGGATGGCGATGCCTTCCCCGATCGCGGTGCTCCCGAGCTTTTCTCTCTGGATCAGTTTCTCGAACAGCTCCCTATCCTTGACGACCCTCTCTTTGCTCTTCAAGTAACCGACGACTTCCTCAAGAACGGCGTCCCGGTCCTGAGAAACGAGGTCGGGGATGATCATGTCTTCGGTCAACAAGCTGTGAATTCTCACGGTCTTTTCGCTCCGCGTCCGGCCCGCGTCATTCCGGCTCGATCAGGCCGTAATGACCGTCTTTGCGCCGGTAGACGACGGCCCACTTCTCCGAGCCCGACTTCCGGAAAAGAAAAACGTCTCTTTTCTCCAGGTCGAATTGAAGCAGGGCCTCTTCGACCGCCATGGGTTTGAGGGAGTAGTCCTCGCTCCGTATGATCCTCTTTGTCTCTGCCTCCATTTCCGCAGCCGCGGGGAACTGCTTTCGCCCGCGCCCCTTTCTCCGTTTTTTATCCCGCCATTTCTCCCTTTCCTTCTTCACCTTCTTTTCCAGGTTCTCGAAGGCCAGGTTCAGTGAGTTCATCAGTTCGTGCGTCTCTTCGACGACGACCAGCCCCGCCCCCTTGGCCTTGACATGGATCTCTACCTTGTGCCGGTATTTCTCCACGGAGATGATCAGGTCCACTTCGATCACCGAGCCGAGCAATCTCTCCAGCGACTTGAGCCTGTTTTCGCAGTAAGCTTTGATTTCCGGAGTGAGGTTCGTCTGCCGGGCGGTGAAATGAACGATCATAAGATTCCCTCCATGATGGACTTTCTTTTCCGGATGTGGGACGGCGGAATCTTGAGTTGCTTTCTGTACTTGGCCACCGTGCGGCGGGCGATCTTCAGGTTGTTCTTGGCCAGGACGTCCTCGATCTCGATATCGCTCAGCGGCTGGCTGCGGTCTTCGTTTTCGACGAGTTTGCGGATCTTCTCCTTGATTTTCAGGGAAGAGATCTCCTCGCCAAAATCGCCCGTCAGAGACTTGTGGAAGAAGTACTTGAGGGGGAAGACCCCCCACGGTGTGGTCATGAATTTGTTGGCCACGACCCGGCCGACGGTCGATTCATGAACCCCGATCTCGCGGGCGATCTCCATCAGGGTGAGGGGCTTGATGTAATCGATGCCCTTCTCGAAGAAATCGCGCTGCCGGTCGACGATGTACTTGGCCACCCTGTAGACGGTCTGATCGCGCTGATCCAGGCTGCGCAGAAACCAGAGGGCCTTCTTCAGCTTGTCTTTCAGAAAATAGTAGGCCTCGGCATTCTCCTTGGCCGCCTTGGCCAGCAGCTTGCGGTAATAGGCGTTGATACGGAGCCGGGGCAGCCCCTCATCATTCAGGCTGACGTTGAGGTCTACATCCTCCTTCGTGACCAGGATATCCGGAACCACATAGAAGGTTTTTTCCTGGCTGTACTTACGTCCGGGAGCCGGCTCGAGTCTTTTGATCAGCTCCATATGGGCCTTGACCTCAGAGAGAGGGATGCCGAGAACCCTGGCCAGCTGGGAGAAATCTGACTTTTCGAGGAGCGGCAGGTGGTCCTGGACAATGAGACGGGTGATCGGATCATCAAGCTTGAGATAGTCCATTTGAGCCAGGAGGGCTTCTTTCAGGTCAATACTCCCGGTCCCCACCGGGTCGAAAGACCTGATCTTTTCCCTGACCTGACGGATCTTCTCCAGGGGGACCCGGGTTGCCCTGGCCAGCTCTTCCTCCGGGACAGCAAGATAGCCGTCCTCGTTAATATTGCCGATGATCAACTGGGCGACTTCCCTATCGCTCTTGTCAAAAAAAGTCAGGTTGGCCTGCCAGTTCAGGTGGTCCCAGAGCGATGGGCTCTTGGAAAGCACATTTTCCAGCGCGGGGACTTCCTTTTTTTCCGAAAAATAGGGCCGAAACCCGTCATCAAAATATTCCTGGAAGTGGGATTCGAACTCCAGGTCTTCGGCGATTTCCTGGGTTGCCTGTCCGTCCATCCTTTCTTCGTCCGTCCGCTCTTTGGTTTCTCCGCTTTCCTCTTCCTTATCCTGCAGCTTCTTTTCCGAGGTTTCCTCCTCCAGCATCGGGTTTTGCGACATTTCGCTGTCGATCACCTCGATCAGCTCCAGGTTAGTGAGGGGAAGCAGTTTGATCGCCTGCTGCAGGGCGGGAGCCAGGATCAGCTTCTGAACCTGCCTCTGGTCGAGCCTCTGTTTCAAAATCATAACCGGCGCTCTTCCTTTCTCATCTTCATCAAAGGCTGAAGTCCTCGCCCAGGTAGTTTTTCCTGACGTCTTCAGAACTGACCAATTCCTGGGGCCGGCCTTCCTCTAAAATCCGACCCTTGTCGATGATATAGGCCCGGTCAGTGATTTTGAGGGTTTCTCTGACGCTGTGGTCGGTGATCAGGAGGCCAATCTCTTTAGCCTTCAACGATAAGATGATGCCTTGCAGGTCCTGGACGGCCAGCGGGTCGATGCCGGTAAATGGCTCATCCAGCATGATGAATTCCGGGCGGGTCATCATCGCCCGCGCGATCTCGAGCCTCCGGCGCTCTCCGCCGGAAAGAGTATAAGCCCTGGCCTTGGCCAGCCTGTCCAGCCCGAATTCCAGGAGAACTCGATCGACGTCCCCGTCTCCTTTGGACGCCGGACCGGGCATGATCTCGAAGATGGACAAAAGATTGTCCTCCACGCTCAACTTCTGGAAAGAGGACGGCTCCTGAGGAAGAAGACAGATTCCCCTTTGCGCCCTCAAGTACATCGGCAGAGCGGTGATATCCTCTGCTCCGAGGAAGACCTCTCCTTCGTCCTGGGAAACAAGGCCGATGATCATGGAAAAGGTGGTCGTTTTTCCCGCCCCGTTGGGGCCCAGAAGGCCGACAATCTCCCCTTTCCTGACCTCAACTGTCACGTTGTCGACGACTTTCTTCCGGCGATAGCTTTTGGATAAACCGACGGCTCTTAGGTGGGAACTCATGATGTCAGGACTTGATGAAGGTGACGGGACGCTCCCTGTCCTTGTTTTCCACGAGGATTCTACCATCCCCCAGATGGAAAGTCAATTTGTCGCCTTCCACCGTCCCTCTCTCCTTGTCGATGAGGCTGGGGTTCCCGATCAGCACAATGGTTTCTTTATCAAGGTCGTAAAGAGCCTCCGCCCCTTTCCCCTGTCTGGTCCCCTCCGTGATCATCACCCGCCCCCTGGCTTCGATTTTCTCGATTTCTCCTTTCTCTTCCCGGAGATAGACGATGATGGCGTCCGAATTTAGGCCGACCTTTTGGGTTTTAAGCCAGGCGTCCTGATCAAAGGTCAGAAGCCGGCTTTCCGAAGCATAGCCCATACGCTTTCCTCCGACCTCGATACGTTCTTCTTTTTTCTCTTCTTTCCTGGGAACATAAGGAAACGCCGCTCGAACGCTTCCCTGGCCGGAGATCTCTCCGCTGCCCCTCCAGACGGTCAGTTCGTCGGCCGACAGAATTTGCTTACCCTGCCACATGCGCGCGCTCCCTCTTATGATTAAACGTTTGTCGGCCGGGTCTGATCTCATTCTCTGGGCCGTGATAAAAACCGGCTGGCCGCCGGAAAAAAATCCGGTCTGCGCGGGCTGTTTCGCCCCGACTTTGAGTACAACCTTGACATCCCCCACGGCGTCGATCCTCTCGGAGCGGGGGATAAGAGTGATCTCCCCGGCTATCACCTCGCTGTCGGGAGAGTCGATCCGCGCCTCTCCGCCCTCAGTTGCCTTGACCGATAGACGATCCCCCTGGCCTTCAACGAAAATTTCCTTTCCCGATATCAGACGTACCAGCTCGGAATCCTTGCCGCGCTCAGTCAGGCTGGCCCTGTCCACGGCCCAGAACTCTCTCAACCCGCCCCCGCGGTCGAAGACAAACTTCATTTCCCCTGACCAGGCCTGGAGGAGGCCCCCGTCGGCAGGGGCTGAATTCAGGAAACATCTCCCCCTGGCCTCCACGGCATGAATCTTGTGCATGTTCAGGAAGGCCCGCAGAGAGACCTCGTCGGCCTTAATCTCTCTTGTCTTTGCCGCGGCCAGAAGGAGCCCCTTTCCCGGCGTCGGCGCCGCCGCTTCCTCGACGAGATCGACCTTGACGTCTCCCGTTAGAAAGACCTGACTGACATACTGTTCGTCTTCGGTCAGCATGAACCGGAGGGCTTCGCACCGGCCGGAGCTCTGATCCCAGGAAAAGGTCACATTTCCCCGGGCATCTCCCGTCTTCAACGGCCGGCTGTAAGTGAACACTTCGCCCGCGGCGATAAAAGGCGATGGACTCTCGGAATCGTCGGCCAGCCGGATTTCGACCTGGCCCTCAAGGCTCAAGAAATCGTCCTTGAACGAATAGGTCATCCGGGCCGCTGTCCCGGCTAGCCTGGGGGAGAAAAATCGTACGCCTTTGTCTGTGGCCAGAATCCCGGTGCTGTCATGATAGGTAAAAAAGTCGGACTCGACGGTGAGCCGCCCGTATTTGAGCCTGGCCTGGCCCTCGATCGAGGCATCCGTCCAGTCCTTGTCGTAAGAAACCTTTTGTCCGAACAACAGGATTTCTTCTCCCCCCTCTTTGCCGATTTGTCGGATTTCGACATTCCCCTCGAGATGGTTGCTGTTGTCATCGCCGGCAAAATGCCTGGCCGCTTTGACCTGGATGGTCCGCTCTCCCCGGTATTCAAAATGTTCGATGCCTTCCTGTCTTTCCACTTTTTCCGTGGTGATCTCTTCCACTTTCGGCGGAACCACCGACGGCATTCGGCGGTGGGAAAGAAAGTACCAGATGATCACGAGGACGACCGCGGCCAGAGTGAGGGCAACGCTGACTCTCAGAATTCTCGTCAGGGGCATCTTCATCGAGTCTCTCCCCCTATTCCCCGATGTCTTCAACGGAGAGGCTGAGCTTTTCTTCCCCCAGGAAGGTGGAGGTCTGCAGGGAATAGACGAGGCTGATGACCGCACCTTTCCGGATCTCGGACGCGTATTCTCCCTTGTTCCAACCCAAGGCTTCGAACGTCTTCCCGTCCTGCCTGGCCAGAAATTTGAGATGTCTGTCCTTGATGAGCTGCGGCGGGCCGGCGACTTCCACGTCCCGGCTGAGCAGGATGGGTTTCGGGTTGCCCACTCCGAAGGGCGCCAGGCGGAAGAGATGCTCGATGAATGAGACGTCGATAGCGGAGAATCCAAGCTCGGCGTCCACCATGATTTTTTTCTGCAGGTCTTCGTCCCTGAGCCGGGTTTGAACGACGCGATTGATCCTCTGTTTGAGCTCTTCCATCCTGTCCCGTTGGAGGACGCAGCCGATGGCCAGGGTGTGCCCCCCGTAATCCAGAAAAACATCCCGGCACTCATCCAGGCATTCAATCAGGGAAAACCGGCTGATGCTCCGCCCCGAGCCATGCGCTTTGCCGTCCTCGTAGGAGAAAAGCAACACCGGCCGATAAAAAGCGTCTTTCAGTTTGGAGGCCACTATTCCGATAACTCCGCGATGCCAGGTCTCGCATCCGAGGACGAGGAGGCGATAGCGTTTTTCCAGGGAGTTGTTTTTAATCCTGCTCAGGGCCTGACGAAAAATTCGATCTTCCTCCCCTTGCCTCTTAGTGTTAAGCTCACCCAGCCAGGCGGCCAGCTTTGCTGACTCCTCCCGGCTCGCGGTGAAAAAGAGCCGGACGGCGTCATCGGCGGCTCCCATCCTCCCAGCCGCGTTGATCCGCGGGGCGATCCGGAAGCCGACATCTCCCTCCGTGATCTTCCGGCCGTCGAGGCTGCAGTTCTCGAGCAGGCTCTTCAGCCCGATGTTGGACACGCTCTCCAACCCCCGCAGGCCCTGTTTAACCAGAAGCCTGTTCTCGCCGCGCAGCTCGGCCACGTCGGCGATCGTCCCGATCGCCACCATCTTGGCGTAATGGGGCAGCGATGACCGCCTTCCTTCTTTCTCCAGAAGAGCTTGGAGCAGCTTGAAGACGACGCCCACCCCGGCCAGATTCCGATAAGGATACGCGGACTCCGGAAGCACAGGGTTGAGAACGGCCACCGCATCCGGGATGGCCTCGCCCGGGAGGTGATGGTCAGTGATGATGACATCCAGGCCTTCCTGCCTGGCCCGCTCGGCAAAGGCGACCGCTTTGATCCCGCAGTCGACACTGATGATCAGGCGGGCGTTTTTCTCCCTGGCGATCTGGATGTGTTCCTCCTTGAGTCCGTACCCTTCTTTGAGTCTCTGGGGGATGAAATAGTCGACTTCTCCCCCCAGAGACCTGAGCGCTTTCATCAGGATGACGACCGAGAGCACGCCGTCCACGTCATAGTCGCCGAAGATCAAGATTTTCTCTTTGCCCCGGATGGCCTCCCGGATTTTCTCCACCGCTTTCTCCATGCCGGCCATGAGGAAAGGGTCATGCAAATGGTCGAATGTCCCGAAGAGAAAAATCTCCGCCTCTTGCGGGGTCAGGATATTCCGGTTTGTCAGTATCCTGGCGATCGGCAGCGGGATGCCGAGCTCGGCGGAGAGGACGTCCGCCTCCGGCCGGGGGGGTGCGATGGACCACCTCAATCTGCTCATCTTCGGGGCCAATTTATCATATTCCACCCGATTCAACAATAAGGCTCCGGTATGGAGTTCGTCAGCCCGCTCGTTTCCCCGGTTCATCCGGTTGCGTTGACGGACGGGAAAG
>CAZYWP010000065.1:0-16392 GCA_964651495.1 uncultured Eubacteriales bacterium
GAGGACACCAAAGACGGCCCGCGGGTCGTCAAGGTCAGATAGCCATCAGGATGAGCCGCGCTCATGCCCTCGGCCAGTCCGGTGAAGAGGCCGCCCTGGAGTATCTGCGCAAGAAAAAATACGAAATCCTCCGGCGCGGCTTCCGGTTCCATAGGGGAGAGATCGACATCATCGCCCGGGACAAGGAGACTCTCGTCTTCATCGAGGTCAAGACGCGGCAGAAATGGGAACACGGCCTGCCCGAGGAATCGATCACGCCCGCCAAACAGCGCCAGATTCGCAGGATCGCCGAGGCGTACCTCGCTCTGAACAGCCTCTCTGATGTCCCTTGCCGTTTCGACATCATCTCGCTGTATTTCCAGGAAACCGAAGGCTACCTGATCCACCATATACCGGATGCCTTTCAATAAGCGAAATCCAAGGGCGGCGGAGAACTTGTTGCTGAGCGGCTGGATCCACGGCGAAAAAAAGATCCAGCAAAGGGCTTCGGTATTGGATATCCCCTCTGGAAAGGGCCGGGTCGTGCTGCTCGGGTTTCCCGTCCAGTTCCGCGGCCAGTCCCACGGAACGTTCAAGCTGCTGTTCAATGCTATTTTTTACGGAGCGGCCGAACCCTCAAAATGAATAGGAAATGCCAAACAGCAGGTTTCTCCCCGGCTCTGGCATCGCTTCCGGGTCGGGCCTGGCCAGATAGGACTCGTCGAAAAGGTTATTAAGGGAGAGGAAGAAACTCACTGACCTCGCCAGGAAATAGGACGCCTTCAAATTCGCATATCCCGCAGCCGATATGGCGATCTCGGCCGGTCCAGGGTCGCCTTTCTTCTGCTGCCAGGCACCGCTCACCTCCAGAGAAAAGCGGCCGACCCAGGCGCGGCTTCCCAGGAAAAATCGGCGCGGCGGGATATCGTTGAGCGGAGCATCCGTTTTCCGGCTTCTTCCGTCAATGAACATGACGTTTCCGAAAATGCTGAGCCCCGGCCAGGGAAAAACCTCCCATTCCAGCTCGATCCCCTGGATTCTCCCCTTGTCAACATTATCGTAGGTATAGATTGTCTCCGCGACTTTATACCGTTCGATCAAGTCGTTGATCTCGTAGGAAAAACCGTAGAGTCCCGCGAAAAAGCGGCGGCCGAGAAATTTGAATCCGGCGTCGATATTCAGGCTGGCCTCTGGCCGAAGGTCGGGCTTGGCAATGATGAACCCGCGGCCGGTGATCCCCGTGTAGAACCGCTCGTTCAGGTCGGGAGCGCGAAAAGCCCGGGAAAAATTGGCGAAGACGACAAGCCATTCGGAAATCTTATAGGACCCCGCCAGAAAGCCGGTCAGGGCAGTATCATTATTCTTCTGGATTTCCGCCCCTCCCCCGGGGTTCGCCCGGCTGAAAAGAAAATCCAGGCGCACTCCGCCGACCAGGTCAAGGTTGCGGCCGCCGCCAAAATCTCCTGAAAGGAAGATCCCGAAGTCGCGGCGCGCGCCTCCCGTATAAGGGTGTTCCTCGAATGTCTTAGTCACATTGCCCAGGGAGTCGAGAGATTTTTCCGTATTGACCGCCTCTGCTCCCGCCCGGCCGTAGAGATCCGTTCCGGCCGAGAGCCGGAAAGACCCGGCGATCTTTTTATTGAAGGACAGCTGCGCGCCGTAGTCCGAGCTTTCGGTCCGGGCGAACGCTTCCTTGGTCTTGTAGGCAGCCAGAGTGTCGGTCCGCGTTTCCAAAAAATTGGGATTGAGAAAAAGGTTGAGAGCCAGATCGCCGCTCCCGGCAACGTTTTTTTCCAGCCAGCGGAACTGGAGGAGGTTCTGGTCTTCCCGCGGATACCACGTCGGCTTGGAGACGCTGGTCGTGTTCGGCTTGCCGATGTCCCTGCCCCGCGCGACGAGGAAGCTGGCCTCGATTTCCCGTTTTTCCGTCTGCCGATAGATTTTTCCGAAAATACTCGATTGCGTGTACTGAGATTGGCGGACCTCGGCCTCCGGCGATCGATAGTTCGAGGCATCGAGCCCCTGCGCCGAAAGATAGAAGGCCAGCGCCGGCTTCCCGCCGGAGAGGGAGATCCCCAGCCCTTTTTCCTTGTTAACCGTTCCATACCTGGCGTGGAGCCGGCCTTTGATTTTCTCCGAAGGTTCCGGCCTGGGCGTCAGCATATGGACCACCCCGCCGATCGCGTCGGAGCCGTAGAAAACAGAGGACGGGCTGCGCAGCACCTCGATTCTGTCGATGTCCTCGGGACTGATAAAAGAAGCGCCGGGCCCGGTGCGGCGGTCGCTGGAGAGCCGGGCGTTGTCAATCATCAGCAGCACCCGCCGCCGCGACAGACCCCGGATCGAGGGGACGAGCGAGAACCCGCCGGAACCCAGGTTGGCGACTCCGGGCAGGTCTTTGATCGCATCGGCGATATTCGGAGGCATCCTTTGCTCCAATGTCTCCGCCGAGACGACTGTTCCCGCCGCCGGCACGGCGGCCGAGGGCTCGGGATAGCGCATGGCCGTGACGACGATCTCTTCCCGCTGTTTGATATAGGGAACCACTGTAATCGTCACCGGTCGGGACAGGGATCTGGCCGTAAAGCCCGCCTCCTCTTCCATGTAGTCGGGATGGATGACCTCTAAAACCACCCTCTCGACTTCGGGGACAGACAGAAAGAAACGCCCGGCTTCGTCCGTCTGGGACTTCGCGCCGCTTGCCCGGTGAAGGACAACGGCTCCCACGACGAGCTTCCCCTCGGAACTTACCACTTTTCCTCTGACTTCGAGGGTCAGCCCGCTGGCGGCCAGGGTCAATAAAAGCACTATCAGCAGAGCCGCTTTTCTCATGCGCCTTTTCCTTCCTTATGTGTTTGCCTGCCCGCGCATCCTTTTTTGGGGTTTATATCTCCGGCGCCCCTTCCGGCTCGGTTGCGATCATCCCGGCAGGGCCGCAACCGGCGGACGATGGCAGCGTCTTCCGACGTCTTGCAGAGGTCCGAAACAGTCGTTTTTGTAACGGGATGAATTGTCTCGGGAGCGATCTCCTTGAGAGGAACAAGGACGAAATTCCTTTTATCCAACCGGGGATGAGGAATGATGAGATTCTTTCCCTTCATGACCAAGTCTCCGGCCAGCAGAATATCGATATCAATCAGTCGGGGCCCATTGATCGGGCCGGGCCTTCGGCCCAGCGTCTTTTCAACCTTCTTGAGCAGACGAAGCAGCCCTGGCGGACGGAGGGCCGTGGCGATCTCGATCACCTGGTTGGCAAACCACGGCTGATCGCTCATCCCGACCGGCTGGGTGCTGTACAAAGACGAGGAGCGGACAATCTGGATTCCGCTCCGCTCGAGCAGGCGGCGCGCCCGAGCCAAATATTTGGTCTCCTCCCCGAGATTGCTGCCGAGGCTCAAAAAGTAACGCATCGTGAATTTCGCGGGATAAGTTTATCATAAAAACGCATCGATGGTCAGACCCGATGGGCATAATAGAAAAATTTCAGGCTTTCAACCTCCTCCGGGTCGTTGAGCCGGCGGAGCCGGTCCGAGGTCGGCCGGTCGATCCCGAGCAGGATGTGGCCGTAGGGACCGGCGCAACTGCAGCCGGCCCGGGACTGGATGCCGAAGAGATCGTTGAGCAGCTTGGTGACGAATTTGGGGTGGAGAATCCGGCCGTCGTGCCCGATGTTGAACGACACGATGGGAGTCAGAGCCTCGGCATCATAATGGCCGACAAGTCTTATTTCATTGATTTGACTTAGTTTATCAAGAAAATAGGCCAGGTTTTCCCGCTCCCGCCGGGCGATGGTCCGGAGACCGATTTTCTCTTTGACCTCCATGGCCAGGGCCGCTTTAATCGTCTGCAGGATCGGGGGGGTGCCGGCCGTCTCCCGCGTTTCGATGTCCTCGGCATAATCGTGATGCTCGAACCCGACATAGACGACCGTCCCCCCGCCCGCCGTCGTTGGGGGAAGGTCCCTGCGGTAAAGACGGTCATGAATCACCAGGATTCCGCCCGACCCGGGCCCGCCGAGATATTTGTGGGGGGAAAAAAAGACGGCGGCGAAATCGAAGAAGACGGCGGCACTATAACGACGGCAGATCCGGGCGACATCATAGACCGGAGTTTTGATCCCTGTAATATTGGACCCCCATGATTTCCTGGAGCTTTTTCAACGCCCCGCTGGAACCGGAACCGACCGGGAAAATCCTGCCGTGTTCCCCGGCGTTGACGAACTCCTTGATCCGGGCTTCAGCCTGATGAAAAAGCCGGGTCAGGTATTTCGCGGAATAATCATCCTCTGTATAGGTATTGACATAAGACCTCTGGATGTCGAAAGCAGGTCCTCGATGAAACGGAGGCCGCGGCCGGAGGCCGTGTAATCGGCGTAAAACATGTTCCTGAGCCCGAAGGGCGTCTCGAAAAGGAGATCGCGGCCGATGATTTGGCTCCTGACGACGTTCAGATAGCGCGCTCCCATGATGTTCCTTCTCCACTCCAGGAATCAGGCCGGGATCGATAACACCGGCCGGCTAGGCGGTTTTTTATTGTAGCACGTTTGTTGTGACAGTCCAGACCGCTCTGCTATAATGCCAACTCCACAATGAGCGAATTCCTGCGCCTGCTCGAGAACGAAATCCAGATCGCTGCCTTGAGCTTTCTGGTCCTCGTCTACACACTGCGGGTGCTCTGGCTTCTGCGGTTTAAGAAAGCTCAGGACATGACTTCTCCCGCGGGAAGCCCGACCAGGGGAATCGCCTATTCGATGATGAACATCGCCATGCCGTGGGCTATGGAATCAGTCCGCCGGCGCCCGGGCTTCTACGCCCAGTTCGTAATCTTCCATCTCGGTGTCACGGCCGCCATCGCCGCCACCTTTATTATCCCCTACCGTCCCCGGTTGTTTGAAATCAAAGCCGTGGCCTTGATTTTCCAGGCTGCCATGGGATCGGCCTGTGGCGTCGGATTGATGCGCCTTTATCGCCGGGTCGCCAACCCCGCGGTCCGGCTGATCAGCACCCCCGATGACTATTTTTCCCTGATTCTGATGATCTTATACTTCGCAGCTGGTTTCCTGGCCGTTCCAAACCGTTATCAGGCGGCCGAATGGTCCCTGATCCTTTTTTTCGGGCTGACCGCTTTCTTTCTTGTTTATGTGCCCTTTTCCAAGATCTCGCACTATCTCTATTATCCTTTCGCCAGGGCCATATTAGGACGGTCGCTGGGCCACCGGGGCGTGATCCCGGCAAAACGGAAAAAGCGGAGGGAGGTTCACCGTGAAACGCCGACGGAGTGAGCCCTCCCCCGCCCTGAACTCGCCTTTGGAGACGAAATCACAAGAGAGGGCCCGGTCGGATCATCTCCGCTCCGTCGAGGAAGGCCGGCTGCGCCTTTATGATCCCGAAGCCGACAATGTGAAAAGTTTTCTCGACCTGCTCAGCCGACGGATCACCCGCCCTCTCGCCCTGTCGTTCGCCGCCTGCGTCCACTGCGGGATGTGCGCCGAAGCCTGTCACTACGCTCTGGCCAGGCCGGACGACCCGACGATGACTCCGGCCTACAAGGCCGACCAGATCCGCCGGATCTTCAAGCGACACATGGATTGGACCGGCCGGATCGCCCCGTGGTGGGTTCACGCCCGCTACCCAAAGGAAGACGAGGACCTCAATCGGCTCAAGAATATTGTCTTCGGCGCCTGCAGCGCCTGCCGCCGCTGCACCTTCAACTGCCCGATGGGCGTCGATACCGCGGCCCTCGTCCGGTTTGCCCGGGGGCTTCTCACCCAGCTCGGCGTCGTGCCCGAGGGCATTTTCAATGTCAGCCGCGACCAGTGGGAAACCGGCAACCAGATGGCCGTCAGCGAAGAGGATTATCTTGAAACTCTGGACTGGGTCGGAGAAGAGCTGGCGGCGGAACTCGGGACTGAGAAAATCGAGATCCCGGTGGACCAGCCGGACTGTGATTTCATGTATACGATCAACCCTCGGGAGATCAAGTTCGACCCCCGTTCCATCGGCCATGCCGCCAAGGTCTTCCATCTGGCCGGCGAGCGGTGGACCCTACCCAGGTGGGGTTGGGACCAGACCAATTTCGGGCTGTTCTCGGGAGATGACCGCCTCGGGGCCTACGTCGCCGGGAATGTTTATCAAGCCGCCGCCCGGCTCAGGGCCAAGCGGATTGTGATTTCGGAATGCGGCCATGGATACCGCTCGACCCGCTGGGAGGGATACACCTGGGCTCGATACGAACAGAAAATTCCCACGGAATCGGTTCTCCTCACCCTGATCCGATATATCAAGGACGGCCGGATCAAGGTGGACCCGGGGAAAAACTCGGAGGCGGTCACTTTCCACGATTCCTGCAATATCGCCCGCTCGGGAGAGCTGATCGAAGAACCCCGCTGGATCCTGCGCCGCGTCTGCTCAGATTTCCGGGAAATGCATCCCAACCGGAGGGAAAATTTCTGCTGCTCGGGCGGAGGCGGACTGCTGTCCATGGCGGAATACAGGCCGCTTCGGCTTGAAGTGGCAAAAATCAAGGCCGAGCAGCTCAAAGCGACGGGGGCCGGGATGGTCTGCACGATCTGCCACAACTGCGTCGACGGCCTCACCGACCTGATCCGGCACTACAAACTGAAAATTAAGGTCGTCCAGGTCCTGGAGCTCGTCGCCAACGCGCTGGTGATCTGAATGCTGAAAGTCGAGCTCTGGCGCCTGGAGGAGCTGGCCGGAATCCTGGACGACCTGACATTCACCCTGAAGGTGAGAAATCAGCCCGAGTGGGCCGGGGTCTTCAGCCATTTCCTCGATGAGCTTAACCGCATCACCTCCGCCGAAACAGCCGCGCCTGATGAACTCAGGAGATTGGCCCGGAATATTCAGTCGTGTTGTGTCTCTAGCCGGACTTTCAACACGCTTCAGTTCGAAGAAAAGGACGCCCCAGAGCGGGCTGCCCTTAACCGGAGATTCAGCCGCGACAGAGCCTGCCTTCTCCAGGCCTTGGGGGAGATCGAAAAAAGACTGGTCGAGTACGTGAATTGAAGATCAGGCCTTGAGCAGGCCGAAGCGCCGAAAAACTCGCAGGATGGCCAGCGTAACCCAGAGGTGGTCCTCAAAACCTGCTTTCTTGTGGCCGCACTCCCAGTAGCCGTGGCTGTTTTGCTTTCTGGCCAGCCATTCGAGCCCCTTCTGGATCATCCCGTTTTCAGGGCTGAACCCGATTTTGGAGAGCGAGTCGAGGCTGCCCAGGATATCCGTATTCCAGAACGGATAGCAGATGTTTTCCCAGTCCGAGGGGAAGGTTCGGTCCTCGTACACCTCGTCACAGAAGAAGCAGCTAAGGACCAGTTCTCCGGCCCTCCTCGCCTCCTTGCCATTTCTCCAGGTGGGCGATTCTGCCAGCGCCCGTAGGATCATGCCGGTGACATGGTGGGAAAACGGCTGGGATTTGCCGGGCTTGAACGGCACTCCTCTAGGGTTCCACCTGGACGAGGCCGCCGCCCTGGGATTGTCTTTAGACGGAGAGCGGGAAAAAATCGCCCACCCGCCGTCCTTCTGCCGATTGTCAAGGAGCCAACGAAAACCCTTCTGGACGCGACGGTCTTTATCCAGCCCATAGAGGCAGAGGATTTCCAGGGTGAGAGCGTGGAAAGTCGGAGTGTGCTCGTTGAGGACCGTGCCGCGAAAGTCGCCCTCCTTGGACTGGAGAGAGAACAGGAAATTGAGAGCTTTCTGTATTTCCTCCTCTCTAAGAGTGCAGCCGTAGTCATAGAGACGGTAGAGATTCCGCAGGGTGTCGACACGATAGAGAGTCCTTTCCCACTGGACCGGCGTATCGGACCGCTTATCCCACCAGCTCCCATCAGGCTTCTGAGTCTCCAAAATCCGGGCCCGGACGGCGAACTTGCGCAGGTTCTTCGATTCGCGGTCAACGGGGACTTCGAGGATGTCTTTTTTGAGCCAATAGAGGACGGGCAGGCTTCCTCGGGCCAGCAGAAACTCCACCGACTTCGAGGTGTTAAGCTTCATCGGGTCCGTCTCAATACAGGGACACCGGTCGGACGAAAGCAGAATAAAGGATGCGACAGGACATAAGGACTGGTCATCTCTATCGAGATAGGAGTTTCATTTTACATCAACCGGGTCAAATCTGTCAATTTCGGCGGTTGATTTTGACCGGCCCTTTTATTAGGATATGGGTCTAATTCGGACGGCGGACCCGATTTCCTCGCCTGCAGGAGGCTTGGCATGGACAAATTGATCTTCCTGGATAACGGAGCCACTTCCTTCCCCAAGCCGAAAGAAGTATACGATTTCATGGACTATTTTTTTCGCAATTTCGGGGTCAACCCGGGCCGCTCCGGCTACGATCTCTGTCTGGAAACCGGCGCGATGGTCGAGGAAACGCGGCGCCTGCTGACTCGTTTCTTCAACGGCCAGGACCCCAACCGGCTTTGTTTCTCCTACAATTCCACCGACGCTCTCAACCTCATCATTTTCGGCCTACTCAAGGAGGGAGATCATGCCATCTCCACGACCATCGAGCACAACTCTGTCCTCCGGCCGCTCTACCATCTCTCCCGGTATCAAGGAGTCGAAGTCGACCATGTTCCATTCGACAGCCGGGGGTTTGTCGACCCCGACGACTTTCCCGGAAAATTCAAGAAAAACACCCGCCTGGTGGTGATCAATCATGCCTCCAACGTCATCGGCACGGTGCAGCAGGTCAAGGAGATCGGACGGCACTGCCGGGAACGGGGCATCCCGCTGGCCATCGACGCCTCTCAATCGGCGGGGAAGATTCCGATCGATATCGAAGAGATGAACATCGACATCGTCGCCTTCACCGGGCACAAATCCCTGCTCGGGCCGACGGGGATCGGGGGGCTCTACGTCCGGGAGGGCGTCGAAATTCGGCACACCAGGGCCGGCGGCACGGGCGTCCGCTCCGCCCAGCGCACCCATCTCGATGAATATCCTTACCGGCTTGAATACGGGACCCCCAACGTCCAGGGCATCGCCGGCCTCCAGGCCGGGCTCAAATGGATCCAAAAAACCGGGATGCAAGGTATCCACGAGCATGAGATGCGGCTGGCCACCCGATTGCGTGACGGCCTCAAGGGTATACCGGGCGTAGCTCTCTATTGTCAGGACGACCTTACCGACCACATCGCCGTCCTTTCTTTCAATGTCCTCGGGTTGGACTCTCCGAACGCAGCGACCATGCTGGACGTGGACCATAACATCGCCTGCCGGGCCGGACTCCACTGCGCCCCACTGGTGCACGAACAGCTCGGCACGGCTGAAATCGACGGCACCCTCCGTTTCGGAATTGGGCCTTTCAACACCGAGGAGCACATCGAAGCGGCCATTCTGGCCGTAACAGAGATCGCCGCCTTTCAGAGAAAGAAATCCGGATAGGGAGCGCGGCGCCTCAGACGCAGCCGTCGGGCTTGGGAAGGCCGGCGACTTTGCAGGCGCCCTTGGCAGGGCCGGAGGGAAACAGCTCGTAGATATATTTGAGGGGAAAACCGGTCGTCTTGCAGACAGCCCTGACCATGGGGGCGAGGTTGTTCTCGACATAATACTGTCGAATGTATTTGATCACGGCCCAGTGGGCTTCGGTCAGCTCGTCGATCTCCTCTTCTGCTTTAGCCAGGGCCGCGGCGATTTCCTCGTTCCACTCATCGGGATTTGCCAGGAACCCTTCCTCGTTGAGCTCAAAAATTTTGCCCTTGACCTCGATCTGCGGCATGGCCGCCTCCTTGTTCAGAGTCAGTTTTGTTCGTGGGCAAGACGCCCTCACTATGAAAATCCTCTGCGGCCGATGAATTCGTTATTATAGCACAACCGGATTTATATTTTCAGACTCCAATCTCTCTGCTTTTCTTCCTTTGCGGGGAGTAATCCTGTATTATGGACAATCCGGATTTTGAATTCTCCGCTGGGAGGCTGACAGATGAAAAAAACACCGAGCTGGCGGTTCTGGATTACGTTCATTCTCATCGCCTCATCGGCCGCGACTTACCTCATCCACTATCTCATATTCCGCGACGTCCACCACATTTTTCTATACATGATAGGAGATTTTGCCTTTCTCTTCATCGACGTCCTGCTGGTCATCCTGATCATCGAGAGCCTGCTCAGTCAGAGAGAGAAACGTGCTCTGATGAAGAAGCTCAACATGGTGATTGGCACGTTCTTCAGCGAGGTGGGGTTGGAGCTCCTGAACAGGTTCTCGGCCTTTGTCCCCCAAGCTTCCGACCTCCAGACGAAGCTTGAGATCAAGCCCACCTGGAGAAGGCGGGAATTCCAGGAGGCGATCAGGGAGAGCCGGAAGTTTCCCTACAGCGTTTCGATCGACGTGGGCGCGTTGGCCGGGCTCCAGCAATTTCTGATCAACAAACGTTCATTCATGCTGCACCTCCTGGATAATCCCAGCCTTCTGGAGCACGAGCGCTTCACCGACATGCTCTGGGCCGTTTTCCACCTGGCCGAGGAGCTGACCTTCCGCGGGGACCGCATCGGACATCTTCCCCAGCCCGACTACGACCACCTGGGCCATGACCTGAAGAGGGCTTATTCCCAGATCGTCGGCGAATGGATCGCCTACACCCAACACCTGAAAGAGAGCTATCCGTTTCTCTTCTCTCTGGCCTCTCGGATCAATCCCTTCAGCTCGAGCCCCTCGGCCATCATCAGCTGACCGGCGGCCGATCAGGAGCTCTGGCGACCGAACTCCACTTCAATCCAGGCCCGAATCTCATCGCGGGCCCGGCGGAAGGCCTCCAGCCGCTTTTCTTCTCCGCCTGTCTCGGCCGCTGGGTCGGTAAAGCTCTGGTGGAGGAATTTCTTCCCGTAAGGGAAAAAAGGGCAGGCTTCTTTGGCCCGGTCGCAAACGGTGACCACAAAATCCATTTCCTTATCGATGAACCGGGAAACATCCTTGGATTTTTGTCCCGAGATAGTGATGCCGACCTCACCCATCGCCCGGACGGCCAGAGGATGGACGGCCGTCGGCAGGGTTCCGGCGCTGAAAACTTCGTATTCGTCCCCGTGCAAGGCCCGCAGCAGGCCTTCCGCCATCTGGGACCGCGCCGAATTGTTGGTGCACAGGAATAAGACCTTAAGCTTGCTCTCTTGGCCATCCATCCGTCAACCTCCTCCGTCAGGTGCGCTCGAGGGCAAAAAAATCCGGAATCTCGATCCCACTCCCGGCGTGCTGTGGAGGTCGATCTTTCCGCCGTGCTGGAGGACGATGTGCTTGACGATGGAGAGCCCCAGGCCCGTGCCGCCGAGCTTGCGGGAACGCGATTTATCCACTACATAGAAGCGTTCGAAGACGCGGTCCTGGTCCTCCTCCGGGATGCCGATCCCGGTGTCGGCGACTTCTACCACAAGTCCCTCTTCTGCTTTCTTCAGGATGACTTCAATGCTTCCCTTTTCCGTGTATTTGACGGCGTTGTCGATGAGGTTGATGAGCATCTGCTCAAGGCGGAAGGGGTCCGCCCGAATGACCGGGAGGGACTCTTCAAGGGTCAGACGCAGGGCCAGGTTTTTCGCCCTGGCCTTGGGCTCAAACACCTTGAAAATGGTCTCCGCCAAGGCCCGGAGGTCGACAGCCTCGCGTTCGAGCAAGGTGCTTCTTTCTTCCAGGGTGGAGAGGACCAGCAAATCTTCCACGATCTTGATCAACCGGTCGGTGTGACGGAGGATGGTCTCGACATAAACCCTGCGCTGTGCGTCCACTTCCTGTTCCAGGGTTTCGGCATAGCCGCGGATGGCGGTGAGCGGAGTGCGCAGCTCATGGGACATATTGAGGACGAAATCCTTCTTCATCCGGTTTAATTTCTGGACCTCGCTGATATCATGGAGGGTCGCGACCACCCCGTCCTGAACGGGAAGGTAGGACGCCCGGCAGAGGAGGTTTTTCTCACCGGAAATGAACTCTGCCGTCTGACCGCGTTTTTCCTCCTTGACCCTGCGCACGAGTTCGACAAACGGAGTCATCCTCACCACTTCCCAGAAAAACTTGCCCTCCAGGGCGTCCTGCCCGACAAGCTTTCTCGAGCTCTCGTTGGCCAGGACAATCTTCCCGCCCCTGTCGAGGACCAGAAGGCCCTCCTGCATGGAGGCGATAATATGGTCGAGCTCCTCCTTGCGCCGCCCCAGGTCGGCAAACAGCGTTTTGACTTCCGCCGTCATGGAGTTGAAACTCTGGGCGAGATCCAGCCATTCATCCTTGCTCCTGAGCCTGACGACAGCCTCGAAATCTCCCCCCGCCACCCTCCGGGAAGCCTTGATCAGCTGGCCCAGGGGCCGAGTGAGATACCTGGAAAATAGGAAAGCGACCAGGAGCGAGAAGGCCATGAGAAGGCCCACGGCCCGGCCGATGTCCGCCCGCAGGTCGGCGAGAAGCGCGTCAATCGCCGGCACTAACAGGCTTAGCCGGATGGCGCCTTCCACCCGGCCGTTTCTCCAGAGCGGCAGGGCGACGTAGAGCATATCTTCCTTGACCGTGCTGCTGTAGCGGAGAGCCCGGCCGGTGCGGCCTTGCAGAGCTTCCTGGACCTCCGGCCGGAAGCGGTGGCTTTCCATGGCGGCCGGATCTCGCTCGGAGTCTGCCGCCACGACGCCGTCCGGGTTGATCACCGTGAGCCGGGTGTTGATTTTCTCCCCCAACTCCTGCAGATAGGCTTCGAGGTCGGCGGCCCTTCCTTCGTCAAGAAGGGCCAGCACCCGGCTGTCGACCGTGCGGCCGATATTTTCCAGGTCTCGAGCCAGCGTGTCCAGGTAGTGGTGTCTGATGGTGCGAAAAGAAAAAAGGATAAAAATCAGGGACAACAAGAGCAGGAGGACGATATAGCCCGAGAAGACTTTAAAAAAAATCGATTTTCTCATTCTTCCAGCTTATACCCCACTCCTCGGATATTTTTGATCATTCCGCCAGCGTCCGGACCCAGTTTTTCCCTCAGGTTGCGGATGTGGACATCGATCGTCCGGTCGAGAACAATTTTCTCCTGCCCCCAGAGATGGTCAAGGATCTGGTCCCTGGTAAAGACCCGGCCCCTTTTGGAGGCCAGAAGCGTCAGGATCTTGAATTCGGTGGATGTCAGCTCGAGCTCTCGTCCGCGGACCGAAACCCGGTATTTCTCCGGGTCGATGCTGAGAATATTGCCGATTTCGATTTTTTTGCTCTCGGCCGAGCCTTTCTGCCGCCTCAGCAGGGATTTCACCCTGGCGACAAGCTCCTTGGCCGAGAACGGCTTGGTCACATAATCATCCGCGCCCAACTCGAGACCGAGGATCTTATCCGACTCCTCACCTTTGGCCGTGACCATGATCACGGGAATGGCCGCCCACTCTTCTTTTCTCCGCAAGAGCTTGCAGATTTCCAGCCCGTCGATATCCGGAAGCATGAGGTCAAGGAGGATCAGGTCGGGGGTCCGCTTCTCCAGCGCGCTGAGAAGGCTCCTCGCGTCGGAATAGCCCTCGGCCCGGAACCCGGCCTTCTGGAGTTGAAGCGTGATTAAATCGACGATATCGGGCTCATCATCGACGACTGCAATCAGCTCGTTCATTGGCTGCGGTCGGCTCTCATTATACTGTGCCTTGGAAAGAAAGAGCAAGATGGCCTGGCCGCTGCTTCCCATCGGGCCCGGGGAGGAGTATAATCCGGGACGGAGGGAGGAGAGACCATGATCAAAATGACGCTTTTCATCTCAGCCTGTCTCTTGTTGCTTGTCCAGCTTGCGGCCGCCCGGGCGGCGGGATTCGAAAAAGACGTCTTTCCGACGTCGGGGGGCGAGCTGGCCATCACATTCATCGGACATGGGACTCTTATGTTCGAGTTCGCCGGCCGGGTCATCCACGTCGACCCCGTCGGCAGCTTGGCCGATTATAAAACTCTGCCCAAGGCAGACCTGATCCTCGTCACCCATGAGCACGGTGACCATCTGGACCCCGGAGCCATCGCCCTCCTTCGCAAGGACAAAACCGATATCGTCCTGACCGAAAGGGCCGCCGGGAAGCTCGCCGGGGGGACGATCATGAAAAACGGCGACTCGATCACCCGCAGTGGGATCCTCATCGAGGCCGCCCCGGCCTACAATATCGTCCACCTGCGCAGCCAGGGCAATCCATACCATCCGAGGGGACAGGGCAACGGCTACATCCTCAATTTCGGAAACAAAAGGGTCTATGTCGCCGGCGACACCGAAAACACGCCCGAAATGAAGGCCCTGAAAAATATCGATATCGCCTTCCTGCCGATGAACCTCCCCTACACCATGACTCCTGAGATGGCGGCCGACGCAGCCAGAGCTTTCAGGCCGAAAGTGCTCTATCCCTATCACTACGGCAGCACCGACCCCGGCGAGCTGACAGAACTGCTAAAAGACCAGCCGGAGGTCGAGGTCCGGATCCGTCAAATGAGATAAACTGTCAGTCCAGCCTAGACCTCGGGTCCGGCGAGAGCGGCCAGTTTGCTCTCCAGGTCCCGGATTTTTTTCTCCAGGAACTCCCGGCGTCTCCGCCGCTTCAGCCAGAGCATCCGCACCAGAAGGCTGGCGGCAGCGAGCAGAATCAGGACGCTCAACGGCGAAGCGTTCAGGAACGGCACCCTGACGGCGTCCAGGTTGAGAACGCCGACATCAGTGAGATAGGACAGGACGCTCAAAATGGTTAATCCCAGAACCCACCAGATCAATGCTGTCCCTCCTTACCGGTTATCTTTAATGCGCTTTGGCTTCGGCCTCACGCCGGATCTCCTCGATATGGTGTTTGATTGTCTTCCCCAGAACGAGATAGATCACGTCCTCGCCGATGTTGGTCGCGTGGTCGGCGATCCGCTCGAGGTGCCGTCCGATCAGGATCAGCCCGACAGCCCGGTTGATGGTGGACGGGTCGTTCATCATGTAAGTCAGCAGCTCGCGGAAGACCTGATCGTTCAGGGAATCGACTTCGTCGTCCCGCTTGCAGACCGCCCGGGCCAGCTTTTCGTCGCGGTTGACGAAGGCGTTGAGGGCGTCCTTGACCATGCTCTGGGCCAGGGCGGCCATGCGAGGGATATCGATCAGCGGTTTGAGCGGCGGATGCTGGAGAAGGTCCAGCGAGACTTCGGCGATGTTGACGGCCAAATCCCCCACCCGTTCCAGATCGCTACCGATCTTCATGGCCGAGGTGATGAACCTCAGATCGCTGGCCACCGGCTGACGAAGGGCCAGGAGCTTCATGCACCGCTCGTCGATCTCGATTTCCAGCAGGTTGATCCCGCCTTCCCTCTTCAGGACGTCATGAGCGATGGCTTCGTTCCTTTCCTTCAGGCTTTTTACAGCCAGGGCGACGGATTCTTCGGCCAGCCTGGCCATCTCCAGCAATTTTTCATTCAGGGCGGTCAATTCCGCATCAAAGTGTCTTTCCATCGCAGCCTCCTTATCCGAACCGGCCGGTGATGTAGTCTTCCGTCAGTTTGTTCGCCGGGTTGGTGAATATTTTCTCTGTTTTATCGAATTCAATCAAGTCCCCCAGCATCATGAAGGCGGTGAAGTCAGAAACCCGGGCGGCCTGCTGCATGTTGTGGGTGACGATGACGACGGTGTAATCTTTCTTTAGCTTCATGATCAGGTCCTCGATCTTGGCCGTGGCGGTCGGGTCGATGGCCGAACAGGGCTCGTCAAACAGGATGACCTCCGGCTCTACGGCCAGAGCCCGGGCGATGCAGAGGCGCTGTTGCTGCCCCCCCGAGAGCGAAAAGGCATTTTCCTTGAGGCGGTCTTTGACCTCGTCCCAGAGCGCGGCCTCGATAAGGCTTTTTTCGACGACCTCTTCGATCTTGGACCGGTTCCTTCCGTCATTGATCCTCAATCCGTAGGCCACATTATCGAAGATAGACTTAGGGAACGGGTTCGGCTTCTGGAAGACCATGCCGACATTCTTTCTCAGTTCGACGACGTCCACCGTCGGAGAATTGATATTGACGCCGTCAAGGAGGATCTCCCCTTCCGTCCGCGTGCCGGCGATGACATCGTT
The DNA here is from genome assembly GCA_964651495.1 of uncultured Eubacteriales bacterium. Classification (GTDB taxonomy): domain Bacteria; phylum Acidobacteriota; class Aminicenantia; order Aminicenantales; family UBA8522; genus CAZNVB01. The sequence continues at coordinate 15,993 of CAZYWP010000065.1, forward strand.
CATCCGGTTGAGGGTCCGGATGAAAGTCGACTTGCCGCATCCGGACGGACCGATGATGGCCGTGACCCGACGGTCGGCGCAGACGATGTTGATGTTCCTGAGCGCCTGTTTGGAGCCGTAATAAAAGCTCAGGCTCTTGGTTTCAATCTTGGGTCGGATGTCCATTTTACCACCTGCGTTTACGTCTCAGTCGATAGCGGATGACGATGGCCGTCATGTTCAGGCCGAGGACCAGGACGATGAGCACCAGGGCCGTACCGTAGGCCAGCGGCCTCACCTGCTGGATGGCGTGGTGCTGTGTCGCCATGATATACAGGTGATAGGGCAGGGCCATGAACTGGTCGCTCAATGACTTGGGGAGGTAGGGAAGATAGAAGGCGGCCCCCGTGAACAAGATCGG
>CAZYWP010000066.1:0-1884 GCA_964651495.1 uncultured Eubacteriales bacterium
ATCAAACGCTCGGGGCGGCGGGGGGCCCCCGAACCACGCCACCCTCCCCTTCTATTAGCATAGGACTATCACGGAATTGGATGCTTCCCTGTCCGGGAGGCTAAAAAGGGATGAAGCTGCCGCCGGGGAATTGAATCAGAAGGAGCGGAAGAGAAAGGATGGGGAAAAAAACTCAGACGAGATAGAGCACTCTTTCTTAAGCAATTTTTCTTTTCCCCCTTTTTAAGCTCGTTTAATATTATACCACAATCTAGAATCAGAATGCAAGCATTATTTTAAAGTTTTGGAAAAATTGCTTTAGGGGGGCCCGGAGGACAGTTTTCTGCCTGGAAAACGGTGGTTTTTTACCGAAATCCCCGGATTCCGCCGGGAATTTGGGGCTCCTTTCCCGCTTTTTGACTGCTTTCTTGCTTTTTGTATAGAATGAACCCGGAAAATCGCCCCGAATGAACGAAGATTTTCCAGGAGGCCGGAAAATGGATAAAGCGGATTTCAAAAAATACGGCTACGAGTTCGTCGACTGGGTCGCCGACTATCTCGACGGGGTCGAAAAATACCCGGTGCTCTCCCGGGTGAAGCCGGGCGAGATCAAGAGCGCCCTCCCGGCGAGTGCGCCGTTGCAGCCCGAGCCGATGGAGTCGGTTTTTCGGGATTTCCAGAAGATCATCCTTCCCGGTATGGCCCACTGGCAGCACCCCGCCTGGTTCGCCTACTTCCCGGCCAACAACAGCCCGGCCTCGGTCCTGGCGGAGATTCTGACGGCCGGGATCGGCGCTCAGTGCATGGTCTGGCAGACTTCCCCGGCGGCCGCCGAGCTCGAAGAGCGCGTCCTGGACTGGCTCCGGCAGATGCTCGGGCTTCCCCAGGGGTTGGCCGGCGTCATCCAGGACACTGCCTCGACCGCCACCCTGTGCGCCCTGCTTTCGGCCCGGGAAAAGGCCTGCGATTTCGGCTCCAATCAAACCGGTCTGAGAGAAGTCCTCACCGTCTATGCCTCGGACCAGACCCATTCCAGCATCGAGAAGGGAGTCAAGATCGCCGGTTTCGGCCGGGAAAACCTGAGGCTCATCCCCACCGATGACGCCTATGCGATGATTCCGGAAAAACTTGAGGAGGCCATCCTGGAGGATAAAAAGAGAGGGCTTAAGCCGGCCTGCGTCGTCGCTACCATCGGGACGACCTCTTCCACCGCCATTGACCCGCTGGCCGCCATCGGGGAGGTCTGCCGGCGCCAGAAGGTTTGGCTCCACGTCGACGCCGCCTTTGCCGGATCGGCGGCCATCCTGCCCGAGATGAAATGGATGCTCCGGGGCGCAGAGCTCATGGACTCGTTCGTCTTCAACCCGCACAAGTGGCTGTTCACCAATTTCGACTGCTCGGCCTATTATGTCAGAGACCCGGGGGATCTGATCCGCACCTTCGAAATCCATCCCGAATACCTCAAAACCGGGGTCGACCCCCACGTCAAGAATTACCGGGATTGGGGAATCCAACTGGGACGACGCTTCCGGGCCCTGAAGCTCTGGTTTGTCATCCGGTCCTATGGAGTGGAAGGGCTGCAGTCCATCCTCAGGGAGCACATCCGCCTGGGACAGCTTTTTAAGGGCTGGGTGGAGGAAGACGATAAATTCGAGCTGATGGCCCCCGTTCCCTTGAGCCTGGTCTGTTTCCGGCTGAATGACGGCCGGGACGAGGAGTCCCTAAGCGCCCTGAACATAGAATTGCTGGACAGGGTCAACGCCACCGGCAAGGTCTTCTTGAGCCACACGACCCTGCGCGGGCGTTATGTCCTGCGGATGGCCATCGGCCAGAGGACAACCCAGGAGAGGCATGTCCGCCTCGCCTGGGACCTGCTGACAAAGATCGCCGCCGAGCTCTTATAAA
>CAZYWP010000066.1:1984-5628 GCA_964651495.1 uncultured Eubacteriales bacterium
CATGTCCGCCTCGCCTGGGACCTGCTGACAAAGATCGCCGCCGAGCTCTTATAAAGGCTTAGCTCCGGCCCTTTTAGCTCGGAGCCCTGGGGGACGAAAAAAAGCTTGCAATCGGAGATCAATATTCGTATATTGACCTCAACCTCGCGGCAAGCGAGACGCGAATTAATCCAAAAAAGGAGGACACGTGAAAAAAGCGCTGATTATTGTTGCCCTGGTTTTGTGGTGCGTCCCGGCGGTCTTTGCGGCCATTGTGACAAACACCAACCAGAGTATCATGTTTATCCGCTTCCCCTCCCGCAACGCTTCCACCGACGTCGACGCCGCCTACTACAACCCGGCCGGTTTGACCAAGTTGCAAGACGGTTTTCACCTCTCCATCCACAACCAGACGCTCTTCCAGGATCGGACCGTGAGCAGCACCTTTCGTACCCTGAACAACCCCGAGTATCTGGGCAAGACGAAAGTCCCCGTTTTTCCGAGCGTCTTTGCGGTCTACAAGAAAGGGGCGCTGGCCTTATCCTTCACTTTCGGCCCGAACGCCGGCGGAGGGTCGGCCGACTACGACACGGGATTGCCGTCTTTTGAAGAGCAGATTTCATTCATTCCTCTCTATCTCTCGGCCCAAGGACTCCCCACCACCCAGTATTCAGCGCTGATCAATTTCAAGGGCAGCTCCGTTTATTACGGCTTCCAGGCAAACGTCTCCTATGCGTTCAGCGAGATGATATCGGCCGCCGCGGGAATCCGCTATATTTACGCCGTCAATACGTACGAAGGGAATATCCAGAACATCCAAATCAATCCTACTTTCCCCGCCTTGGGCTGGACCGGCCAAATGCGCTCCGCGCCCGCTGCTTTCTCCACTCTCTATGCGGCCACCGGCAACCCCGCATTTCTTGTCAGTGCAGCCTCCACAGCCGACATGGCTGTTGATGCAAAACAGGTCGGCTCGGGGTTCACACCTATTCTGAGCTTGCATCTGACCCCGGTGGAGAACCTGAAGATCGGCGTCCGATATGAATTTAACACTAAGCTCGAATTGAAAAACGAGACGCCCAAGGATGACGTAGGCTTATATCCCGACGGCGAAAAGACGCGCAGCGACGTTCCTCCGGTCCTGGCCCTTGGGGCGGATTACTCCCTAACGCCGCAACTCCGGGCTTCCGTCTCCTTCACCATGTTCCTGGAGACACAGGCCAACTGGGAGGGACGCGAAGACCTGCTGGATAACGATTCCTATGATCTGGGCTTCGCCCTCGAGTTTGATGTGACCAAGGCCATCACCCTCAGCGGCGGCTACATCTTTACACATACCGGAGCCGGCAATAAGTATCAGCTCGACACGAGCTATGACCTCCCGGCCAACACGTTCTGTGCCGGGGCGAGGATCCGCCTCAGCCCGGCATTGGACCTCGACCTCGGGGGGATTTATGTCGCCTACAAGGATCAAACCCAGCCGCTTACCTCGTGGCTTGTCGGCGCTTACCAGCAGACGTACAAGCAAAAGACATACGGGTTCGGTATCGGCCTAAATTTCCATCTATAGGGTTGAGCCGAGCTCGGATTTAGAACATTCCGGCCTGGACCGGAAAATCGAGCCGGGGAAAAAGACTTGAAGCCGGGGCAAAAAATCAGGCTGATTTTTGCGGCTTGAAAAGGCCCGTCTTTTTCGCTCCCAGAAGGCCCGCCCTGACCAGGTCCTTATCGGCCGGGTTCAGAGAGCGGATCATGGCCGGCGTCAGCACCGGGATGTGTTTTATGGCGTCGAGCTTTTCGCCGATGTATTCCAGGTCCTCGTCCGTGGTCATCCACTCGCGCCGGTCGAACTGGGCGAGGTCGAGGGGTAAAGAGTAGCTCCGCATGGTCTTCTGGCCGATGGGGTTGAAATAGACATCAAAATAGGAGATGACGAGCTCGCGGATGCTCCTGTAGACAGGCTCCCGGAAACGGAGGACCGTATAGTTCGACTTGGCCACGGCGCCCCAGTGGCCGCGCTCCTTGAACACCGCCAGGACGTGATCATCGTCGTTCCAGGACCGGATGTCGACCAGGAGCGGCCGGTGGCCGAGCTGCCGCAGCGCGGCGGCGGCAAAGAGCGCGCCCTCGAAGCAGTGGGCTTTCTTCTCCTTGATCACCCAGCGGGGCGAGCGGGCTCCGTAATCGGAGTCATAAGCCAAGCCGTTGAGGTAATGTTGAATTTTAATCGGGCTTTTAAGCCTCTGGAACAGCCGGATTTCCACCCTCGTCCAGGTTTTCATGGTCGTCTTATTTTATCGGAATGCGGGCGATTTTCAACCAATCAGCCCATTTCCATGACTGACGATTTTCAAAAAACTCCGGCTGACGATTTTCAAAGAACTCCCCTGCGATCTATTTATTCCTCTCCCCTGGGAGGGAGAGGATGGAGGAGAGGGGGAAAGAAATAGGGGAAATGATCAGAATGCCGGAGAGTTCGGTCATATCGCCGGAAATTTCATTTTACTTCCCGGGCTCGGCCGCATAGCGCAGGGTGCCGTCCGGGTCGGCGAAGCGCAGGCAAAAACCCCAGTCCCCGGCGCCCTGGAGGATCTTGACCAGCACTTTATTCCACCCTTTCTTAAGGGCGACCCCGACCTTATCCTGATCCGCGAAGACGCCCCGGTAGGCGGGGTTGGAATGGACGAGGGCGTCATTGAGCCAGACGCGCACGCCGTCGTCGCTGCCGAGGAGGATGTGCGAGCTGCGGGCCTCGGGCGAATAGACATAGGCCAGACCGTAGATGACGACCTGCTCGTTGGGCTGGAAAAGGTCGAGGAGGGGCATCATCCCGTTGCTGTCGGCTTCGGCCTTTTTCCAGGCCACCGTCAGGTCCCCTTTGCCGGGGTACGTTTTGCTTAATATGATTTCCTTCTCCGGCGGATAGTCAAGGGGAAGAGAGGTCATATCGGGCGCGTCGAACGGTCCGATCAGGTTCCAGCGGCCGATGAAACGGCGCGCCGTCGGCGTGAGGCTCATCCCGATAAAGGCCATCTCCGAGGCGTTTGCCTTTGGATTTTTTCCGCTGACCCGGAAGACGATGGAATTGGCCCCCTCCTCGAGCAGAATATCGGTTAGAGAGAGCTTGGAGATTTCCGCTTCGGCCGCGTATCCGTCGAGCGTGCCGCAGAGCGGCCGGGCGTCGCCTCCTGCCGCGAAGGCCGTGACCATTCCCTTGTCTGGGCCCTTGAGAAAGTAGAAGTCGACGTTGTAGCGCTCCCTGACTTCCACCGGAAAAGTCAGCCGGGCTTCGGTCCCCGGGTTTTCGCCGTCGGGCCGGGCGCCCTCTGTGGTCAGGGCCGGATAGCGGGAGCCGGTGGGACCGTAATACGAAGTCAGGAAAGACGAGAGCCCGGCGGCCCGGAAGCTCAATCCCTTCTTTTTGTCCTCGAAGACCTGGCCTTCGGCCGCAGCGGCCTTTTCCCAGTCCGGGGAGATAAAATCGGCCGGGCTCTCGAACGCATAAGGCAGCCTCTTTTCGACCGGGGGGAGAGGGGGAAACGACTTGTGCGGCTCGCTCTGGTACCAGTAGGCCAGCGAAGAGAAATAGTCCGAGCGGTCGTTGGCGTGACCGTGCTCGATGGTGACGCGGATCGACTTGCGGAAGGGAACGGGGTCGGGGATGT
>CAZYWP010000066.1:5728-16347 GCA_964651495.1 uncultured Eubacteriales bacterium
CCGTGCTCGATGGTGACGCGGATCGACTTGCGGAAGGGAACGGGGTCGGGGATGTGAAAACGGTAGACGGTCGCCTTGGAGCCGGCCTGGTAGTCTTCCTCTTGGAGCGGGCAGCCGTAAAACGGATTCTCGTCCTCCCGCATGCCCCAGGCGTCGGAGAAGTAGTCCTCAGAGCCCGTGCCGTGGAGCGAGGGAGTCGTCTCGCCGTCCACGTAGATCCTGTCATCGCCCTCGCCCCACCAGCCCATGGAGCGCTGCAGGACGCTCATGTTGCAGCCGACATAATGACCGCGGCCCTCGGCTTCGAGAAGGAGATAGGCCGTGCCCGGAGGGCAGGGCATCTCCTGGCGATACTGGGCGTGGAAGTACGGAGTGTACTCAGAAAGTTCGCTGAGTACTCTATAATCGATGTAATAATAAAAGGCGCCGACCGGGCGGGCGCCCTCGTTGGTCACGGTGATGCGGGCCGATTTAGCGAACGGCATGTGCCAGTAGCAGTTCCTGGCCCGGCCCTCCGAAGAGCAGTTGATCGGCAGGGAGCTGAAGCTGCGGTTGAGGCCGTGGCCGACGCCGAAAAAGTCGCCGATCGGCGCTTCGACGGAGGGCGCCGTTTCGCCGTCCCAGTACATCCGGAGGATGAGCTTGCGGCCGTAAAATGGCTCGGCGGCGATGGTCACCCAGATGTGGTGGATGGCGCCCGGGCCCTGGACCTCGGCCAGGACGGCCGTGGCCCCGGGCTCTATGGATATGGAGTCCCGGTTTCCGCCGCTGCGGTCATAAGAAGAAACACGCCGGCTCTCGTAGTCCTGAAACCGGCCCAGGTTGCTGAGGAGATCCTGGGAGACAAGAGCGGCTGAGGCCATTGTGCAAAAAAGGAGAAAGATCACAAAGATGGACTGTCTTTTCATAATCGCCCTCACCCCGACCCTCTCCCGTCCCCGTTTTTTTTATTGCACCGGAATCCCGGGTTTCTTAAAAAATTCCGCCGCCGGGATGACCTTCACGTTCTCCGTCCTGACCTCAAGCGGAAAAGACTGATAGATCTTGTCCTCTTCGAGGACTTCCTTGGGCATGTTGGGGTTGGCATAGGTGATGGGGGAAGGAGTGTTCTCCAGCAGCGCCTGCTTCAGACTTTCGCCATCCTGGGTGATAACCGCGATGTAGACGTTGTTGAAATCGAGGCACTTCCGGATGGCGCGGTTGACCTCCTCACGGCTGATCTTGGGCAGCCTGGCCTGCACTTCGGCCAGGAAGTCCTGGTAGCCGTAGTAGTGGGAGTCCATCTGCCAGCCCAGCCGTTCGCTCAGAGTTTGGGCGTAGAGCTTGGTGTAGTTGAGAAGGTATGTCCGCGTGAGCTCGAACCGCTCTTCGGAGATGCCCTCCTCGACGAGTTTGCGCAGCTCCCGCAGCGCCTGGCGGATGACAAAGTGGCGGTTGGAGTTGGCGAGCGGGCGGATCCAGATGGAGAAGTACTGCTGCTGGCGGCAGTAATTCGTGTCGGGGAATTTATCGCGCCCCTGGACGAAGTGCTCGATGTAGGCGTAGTCGCCGTAGTTCTGCCCGCGTTCCTCGCGGATTTTCTGGAAGAGGCGGGAGAGGTGCTGACGGTGCTCGCCGAAATGCGCCCCGGCGATCCAGAGGGCGAAGAAGTCGTCGCTCGAACGGCTGAGCGGCGCGGGGAATCCCATGGAGATGGCTGTGGCCGGCGTCCCCTTTTCGGCGATCACGAACTCGAGTCCCTGCGGCGGCCGGCTGGCCGGCAGGCTGAGGCGCGGAGTGAACCCCTCGGGCAGGGCGCCGAAATCAGCCGTGACCTTGCCCGGGAAATCGGCGGGATATCCTCCGGCCAGGCCGATGAGAATATTCCCCTGGACCATCTGGTCCTTATAGAACGCTTTGACTTCGTCCAGGGTGATAGCGCCGACGGTTTCGACCGACCCCGCGGCGAGATGGTGGTAGGGGTGGTCATTGTACAGCATCAGGTTCAGGATCTCCTTGCCGAACTGCTCGTCCATGTTGCTGACCAGTGTCTTCTGGAGGAAGTTGAGCTGGTTGGTCTTGAGCCGGTTGAAGTCGTCCTCGCGGAATCCCGGGTCGAGGAGTATCTCCTTGAAGATGGCGTAGTATCTGTCGAGGTTGTCCCGGTGGATCGTGCCCGAGAAGACGGATATCTCCTTGTCCACCTGGAAGCCGACGCTCGCGGCCATCGGGTAGAAGAGCCTGGTGATGTCCTGGTAGGTTTTCGTCTTGGTCCCGCCGTTGGAGAGCAGGCTGAAGGTCAGATAGGCCAGGCCCTCCCGGCCGGTCGGGTCGTTGGCCGACCCAACCCTGAGCAGGACCTTTATATGGATGAGAGGGTTTCCTTCCAAGGGCAGGAGCTCGGTCCGGAGCGTATTCGGGTTTTCCTTGCGGCAGGAGACCGCCAAAACAAGGATTCCTAGAATCAGAACTCCCGGCAACATATAACTCATGGGTTTTCTCATTGCGCATTCCCTCCGCTGAGTGTGGCCACCGTGCTGTTGGTTTTGCTGAAATATTTCTTGGCCGCGGCCATGATATCCTCGGGAGTGACCCGCTCATAAAGCCGAAAGAGCTTGTTGATCGTCCCCGGGTCGGCCGCCAGGCTGAGGTAGGCGACCAGCGTCCCGGCCACGCCGTCGGTCGTCCCCAGGTCGCCGGCCAGGGAATACTTCATGTTCGACTTGATGTCGGCCAGTTTCTCGGCCGCCACGGGCTCGGTTTTCAACCTTTCGAGTTCCAGGAGGATCTGCTCCTCGACGTAGGGAAGGTCTTCCTCCTTTTTGACGACCGACTGGAAGGTCAGGAGATGGGGGTCGCGGCGGTCGGGGAAGCCGGCGTTGAGCGACTGGCATTTCTGCTCTTTGATGACCAGCCTCTGGACGAGCGGTGAGGAGCGGGAGAAAGCGATCTCGGCCAGAAGGTCGAGCGCGGCCTTGTCGATTTTCTCGTCCGAGTAGACCGGGCCATGAAAGGCGATGGCCAGCCGCGGCAGAGTCTGGGTCGGCCACGGGTAATGGACCCGCTTGGCCTCGGTCTGGGCCGGTTCCTCGGGGGTCACCAGGGTGAAGTTCGACCTTTCCCAGCCGCCGTAATATTTCTTGACCAGGTCCATCAGTTGGCTATGGTCGAAGTCGCCGGCCACGAGGAGAATGATGTTGTCGGGAGCGTAGAACCTCTGCTTGAAGAGCTGGCTGTACTCGAACTGGTTGGGCATGTCCAGAATGTCTTTGAGATAGCCGAGGGTCGTGTGCTTGTAGGAATGGCTCACGAAGGCCGTGTCTCTCAGGGCTTCGGACAGGCGCCGGTCGGGGCTCGAAACGCTGGCATAGTATTCTCCTTCGATAACGGGCGCCTCGGTCTTGAGCATCTCCTCGTCATAGTAGAGGTTGATGAACCGGTCGGCTTCGGTCTTGACGACCTCCTCCAGGTTATCGCGGCCGGCGAAGACGGTGAAGTAACAGGTCAGATCGTCCGATGTAAAGCCGTTGGTGCCGGCGCCCAAGCGGGTGAGGTATTCATCGTAGGCGGGGCGGGGGACCGTCTTGGTTCCCTTGAACATCATGTGCTCGAAGAAGTGGGCGAACCCGGATTTCCCGGGCTCGACCTCGTTGCGCGAACCGGCCCGGACAACAGTGTAGTAAGAGATTATATGGGGGTTGGGCAGGGGGAGGGAGACGACCTTGAGCCCGTTTTCCAGCTCCTCGATTTTGTAACTGTAGGGGAAGATGTCCGAATGTTGACCTGGGACAGGAAGAGCGAGGAGCAGCAAGAGCGAGAGGACGAAGGGAATCAACTTAAGCATCAAAAAGACCTCCTTTCTAGGTTAGAAGTTAATCTATCAAAAATTAAACCGTTGGTCGATTGAAGTCGGCCGCTTATGTCTTTTCCCCTTTTTTCTTAAGGCGAGGGCTTGAGGGATTGGAAGCCCGTCGCCCTCCATCCAGCCACGTCGGACGCCGCGCTTGCTGTCTTTCGAGGTGTAGGGCTTGATGTCCAGAAGCGGGGTTCGGTCGAGCATGTCCAGGCCGGACACCCGGAGGATGTTCTTCTTGCGGCCGAGGAGCCGGACGACGGTCATCCCGAGGGGGTTCGGCCGGTGGGGGGAGCGCGTCGAGAAGACACCTCTGGGGCGGGTCTGGAAGGGCGGATGGACAAGAAGCCGGCCGCCTTGAGACCGGTGAAAGGCGAAGAGGATAATGAGATGCGAGAAACCGTCGATGTCCTTCAGGCCGGCCGTGTAAGGCGGGAAGATTTCGATAGCGCCGACAACCCTGGCGAACCCGTCCGGGCGGATGTTCCTGGCGGGGTCAATATCCTCCCTGCTCTTGAAAGGCGAGCGGATGACACCGATGGGCTTGAAGGCGATCGTGGAAGAGAGCGGCTTTTTTGCGGTCATCTCGGCAGCAAACAAAAGGCGGCGCTTCGGCTCACTGTTATTCGCACTGGCGAAAGACCGATCGCGGCAACGATATTCTCAGACGTAAGTCAACCACTTCCGGTATTTTCCGACTCTTCCCCTGACCAAATCGAGGTAGAGGTTTCTGAGCCGGGTGGCGACCGGGCCCGGTTTTCCCCCGCTCAGGGTGTACTTTTTGGGCTTGGCGGCGGGGTTGGAGCCGTCCCTGATCTGAGTGATGGCCACGACCTCGACTGCCGTGCCGGTAAAAAACGCCTCATCGGCCCGGAAAAATTCCTCTTTCCTGATCGGGCCGACCTCGGTCTTGAGGCCGATATCCCTGGCGATCTCGAGAATGCTCGTCCGGGTAATGCCCTCAAGGATGGACTCGGTCTTGTCATTGGTCTTGAGAATGCCGTTCTTATAGATGAAGATGTTCTCCCCCGGCCCCTCGGCGATGTTCCCCTCGATGTTCATGAAGACGGCCTCGTCGCAGCCGCGCTTCCGGGCCTCCAAACCGCAGATGGTGGACTGGACATAGACCCCGCCGAGCTTGGCCGTCATGTCGAGCTGGCTGTGGTGGACCCTTTTCCAGGGCGACAGATAGACGCAGACGCCGTTGACCGCCTTCTCTCCGAGATAAGCGCCCCACTCCCATGTCCCGACGATGAGCTCGACCGGACAGAATTTGGGGACGAGGCCGAGGTTCCCGTAGGAGAAGAAGAGGAGCGGCCGGATATAGGCCGACTTGAGCCGGTTTTTCCGGAGAGTCAACTTGATGATTTGGTTGACTTCTGCCTTTGTATAGGGGACCTTCATTTTGGCGACCGCGGCAGAATGAAAGAGCCGGTCAGTGTGGTCTTTCAACCGGAAAATCGCCGGCCCTCGGTCTGTCTCATAAGCCCGGATGCCCTCAAAGACCGAAGTCCCGTAATGAAGGGCATGGCTCATCGGATGGAGGTGGGCGTCGGACCAGCCGTAGAACCTGCCTTGGTGCCAGTAAGTCTTCGCTTTGGGGAAGTGGGTGGTGTCATACATCGGGGTTCCTCCGTTATGATTTTTGAAAAGTGATGATTATTAGAATGAAGCCCAGTGATCGCATCGATCGAGCCCAACGGCAGAAGCAGTCGTTTCTGAAGGCGAGCCCTCTTTCTTAAACCGATCTGTCCATTTCTCGCTTATTGCTAATCCCCGCCGTCGGCGGGAAGGAATAATGAATCCTTTCCACCCGAGAAGAGAGGAATCGATACTTCTTCCATTTTTATTGGATTTTTTAGATTAAGACATAGAATTATCATAATTCATGTCAAATGAGAAGGGAAAATTATTTCTTTTTCGAACCGCCCCGTCGGGCCGGCTGATAATACAAAACGCCTTTGTGCTGGAAACGGAAAACCCGGCCCCAGCGCTCGAGATCGGCCAGGTGGCCGAGGAGCCGGCGCTCGCTCCGCCCCAGAGAGACGGCCATGTCTTTCAAAGTCACGGGCCGCCTTTCCACCATGGACAGGATGGCCGATTTGATGTCCGCTTCGGCCCGGGACTGCGGTTTTTTCCTGAATTCGGCGACCACCTCAGTCCCTTTTCCCAGCGCTGTCCTGATCTTTTCCAGCGCTTCCCGGCTCAGCGGCCGGGCCCACTTCTCCGCCGGCGGGCGGACAACGGTGTTCAGCTGGACCCTGTCCGGCCTGATCCGGGAGATCGCCCGCTTCAGGGCCGCGATGTCCCCGGGGGAATCGTTGATTCCGCGGACCAGCATGACCTCAAGCCAGAGCTGTCCTTTGAATTCGCGCCGGAATTTTTCCAGTCCGGCAATGACCTCGCCGACTTTGAAAGAGGGCAGGGGACGGTTGACTTTTTGGAAGGAGGCCGCCGTCGCGGCATCGAGCGAGGGCACGACAACGTCGGCGGCAAGCAGGGCCCGGCGGACGGGCGGGCGGGCGAGAAAAGTGCTGTTGGTCAGGACGGCAACCGGGATCGAGGTCATGTCCTTGATCCGGCGGATGAGAGTCCCAAGGCAGGAATTCAGCGTCGGCTCGCCCGAGCCGGAAAAAGTGATGAAATCGATGCCCCGGTCGCGGGCGACGGCTGCCCGGATTTGAGACAGGATTTCCTCCTGGTCAAAGAACCGGCGCCGGAGGCCGGTTTTTCGGGGAGTCGGGCCGAGCTGGCAATATACACAGTCCAGGGAACAGGTCTTGAAAGGAAGGATGTCCACGCCCAGCGAAAACCCCAGGCGGCGGGAGGGGACGGGCCCGTAAACATGGCGGACGGCCGGCTGTTTGCCGAGAATCGGCCTCCGTTGGGTTTTCTCCGGGCACGGCGTCCGGGTCGGGCTGAGCCTCGCCGAACGATGTCCGGAGCCCGAGGGGTTCAGCATTGGTCCTTATAGATTGAGATGAACCGGCGCAGCGACCGGTCGTAGGTCCGCTCCACGGAATCAGGGAAGAGGCAGGCCGGAAGCTCCTGCTGGCCCCAGTGGTAGGCCAGACACTCGCAGCAGATACCCTTCCGGCTGCAGGGCTCGTAGGAGCAGTTGCAACGGCGGAGGTTTTTATCGCTCCGGCACTTGTCCATCGGCGAATCTCCTTAAAAACCAGCCTGAGATTGATGACGCATGCGGCCCAGCCCAGAGTGAGTTTAAAGAATAGCCAACCAATGACCGAAAGGCAAGTCAATCTCCGTGGTGCTATTTTTCAGGTAATAACGTTTGGGCGAAAATCTTCTACTATGAAGTTACGGGGAACGGGTGGCATGGCGCTAGTCCCCGCACCGCCCGGAGCGTAGGGGACCCCTCTCTTGACGGGTGCGGAGCGAGGACGGACGGGGACGCGCCATGACAGGACCCGTTCCCTTGCCATCAATAGAAATGCTTACGCCTCCGATCATGTCCTGGATTTCCTACCGACCTTGCGATATACTGCTTCCGATCAACCAGAGTGCTGTCATGAAGAAAAAAGGACGCCGATCTTACGGCGAAAAGGAAGCCAAGGCCGGCCTCACGGCCGGGCTCCCGCGTCTGGAAACGTTCCCCAACCAGTTTCCCGATTACGAAATCACCATTGAAATACCGGAGTTCACCTCCATCTGTCCCAAAACCGGGCTGCCCGATTTCGGAGTCATCACGGTCCGCTATGTGCCCGCCCGCTACTGTCTGGAGCTCAAGGCCTTGAAAAACTACATCAACGGCTACCGGAATCTGGGAATTTTCTATGAGAACGCGGTCAACCGGATCCTGGCGGATATCGTCAAGGCCTGCGGGCCGGCGCGGGCCTCGGTCAGCGGTGAGTTCAACCCGAGAGGAGGAATCAGGTCTGTCGTCGAGGCTCATTATCCCCGCTCCAACCGGGCGCGCAGGTAGGAGCGCCCCCCGGTCCCGGGTTTTATCGAGCTTCAAACTCACGCCTGAAGCCATCGTGCCTCCGCTCTGCCCCCTTTCCAGCATCCCATGAGCAAAGATAACGCCGTCAGGTTCGGTGTCACCGACCTCCTCATGCTCCTGGCCATCCTGTTCTGGGCGGTGAATTTCTCCGTCCTCAAGATCGCCCTGCGCGAATTCTCTCCCCACGCTTTCAACGGGCCCCGCTTTACCCTGGCCTCGCTCCTGCTGCTCGGCTTTCTCTGGAAAAAGGAGGGCAGTCTCAAGATCGAGCGGAAGGACCTGGCCGTCCTGGCCGGACTGGGCATCGTGGGCAACACCTTCTATCAGACTCTGTTCATCAACGGCATCGATATGACCACCGCTTCGGCGACTTCGCTGGTGATGACCATGACCCCCATTTTCATCGCCCTGATGAGTGCGATTTTCATCCGCGAGCGGATCCATTGGGCCGGCTGGATCGGAATCCTGATCTCCTTCGGCGGGCTCTATCTCGTGCTCTTCGGCGGCGCCCCGGAAATCGACTTTTCCAGCCGGGCCCTGAAGGGGAACCTAATGATCCTCGGCGCGAACTTCTGCTGGGCGGTCTACACCGTCTTCTCCAAGCCCTATCTGGAAAAATACTCTCCGCTCAAGCTGACCGCGCTCACCCTGGCCATGGGGACGCTGTTCTATCTTCCCATCACCGTCAAGGACGTTCTGCACCAGCCCTGGGGATCCCTGTCCTCCCGGAGCTGGGCGGCCCTCCTTTTTTCAGCTGTTTTTTCCATCGCCCTGAGCTACTTCATCTGGTATACATCCGTGCGCCGGATCGGGAATACGAAAACAGGAATCTTCAGCAACATCACGCCGGTGTTCACGGTTTTTTTCGCCCACCTGTTTCTTGGGGAGAAGGTCACTTTCCCCGAGGTCGCCGGGGCCGCGGTCATCTTGTTCGGGTTTTATCTCACCCGGTTCGGCTACCGCTGGTTCGAAAGACGGAAGCCCGATTTGATATAATGAGCCCTCTTTAGCTCGGGAGGCTGTAAATGTCCGAGGGGACAAAGAGAGCGCTGGTTTTCGCCGCTGTTCCTTTTATTACGCTCGTCTTCTGCCTTCCTCTTGTCAACCGGGTCAGGCCGATAATCCTGGGGCTGCCCTTCCTGCTATTTTGGATTGTCGCCTGGGTGCTGGCGACGCCGCTGGCGCTCTATTTGGCCGACCGGGCCAAGAGAAGATCTGACCCTCCGGACCGGGAGGACATGCCGTGAACTCCGCCTTGTTCATCATCCTGGCGACGGTCATCATCTCCGCCGCAGTCGGAGTCTACGCCGGAAGCCGGGTCAAAATGAACCTGGAAAACTGGACGGTGGGGGGCCGCCGCTTCGGCGTCATCCTGATCTGGCTCCTAATGGCCGGGGAGATCTACACGACCTTCACCTTCCTGGGGGCCAGCGGCTGGGCCTACTCCCGGGGTGCGCCGACCTTCTATATTATGATCTACGGCACGCTGGCCTACACAGCTTCATTCTTCATCCTGCCGGCCGTCTGGAAGGCCGGCAAGCGCTTCGGCCTGCACACTCAGCCGGATTTTTTCGTCAAACGGTATCACAGCCGCGGGCTCGGTGTCCTGGTTGCTTTGGTCGGCGTGGTCTCGATCGTCCCCTACCTCCAGCTCCAGCTTCAGGGTCTGGGGCTGATTGTCGAAGTGGCTTCGGAGGGAGCTGTCCGGTCGGGGCCGGCCATCGTCGTTTCGTTTCTGCTGACCTGCGCTTTCGTCTACACCAGCGGCATTCGCGGGGCCGCCTGGGTTTCGATCATCAAGGACATCATGATGATCGCTGCGGTCGGGATCGTCGGAATCGGAGTTCCTTATATTTATTTCGGCGGGATCGGCAAAATGTTCAAGGCTTTGCTGGAAAAATACCCCGGACACCTGACCTTTCCCGGCGCGACCGCGAATATGGACACCCTCTGGGTCATGTCGACGGCCCTGCTGACCGGGTTGGGTTTTTACATGTGGCCGCATATCTTCAGCGCGGCCTTCTCCGCCAAAAGCGCCCGGACGATCAGAAAAAATGCGATCATCATGCCCTTCTATCAGCTTCCGATTCTTCTTGTTTTCATAGTCGGGTTCACGGCGCTCCTCGTCCTGCCCGGGCTGAAGAACGGCGACATGGCCTTCCTGGAGCTGGTCCGCCAAACCTATCCGGGCTGGTTCATGGGCTTTATCGGGGCGGCCGGCGCGGTAACGGCCATGGTCCCGGCATCGGTGCTCGTCCTGTTCGCGGCAACCCTGGTGGCTAAGAACATCTATCAGGCCGCCTTTGCGCCGACGGCGAGCGAGGAAAGGATCCTGCGACTTTCGCGCCTGATGGTCCTGGCCGTTATGGCGGCGGCCCTGCTGTTCGCGCTCCGTTTTCCCAAGGCTTTGGTCAACCTGCTCCTCATTGGCTATGATGGGGTGACCCAGTTCTTTCCAGGCGTCGTCCTGGGGCTTTTCTGGAGGAGGGTGAGCAGGGAAGGAGTCCTGGCCGGGCTGGTCACCGGGATCGGGATCGTCGTGATCCTCGTCTTCGGCAAGCATGATCCCTTTCTGGGAATGAATGCCGGGTTCGTCGCCCTGTTGGCCAACGCCCTGGTCACTATCCTGGTCTCGCTCCGCGGCCGGAGTAAAGAGGAGGCGTCCCTCGGGAGAAGCCCTGAAAGGGCAGGCTGAGGACATCCGGGTGTCATAATAGACTTAACCTGGACTCTTCATGAAAAGGAGAAGAGAAAATCTCCCTCTCCCTGGACGGGAGAGGCAATTCTTGTCCGCGGTTTAAGGATAGATTGAGATAACTTATA
>CAZYWP010000067.1:0-16272 GCA_964651495.1 uncultured Eubacteriales bacterium
GGATAGAAAATCAGGGCATAAATTTAACACAGTGTTCAATTTCTGTCAAATGAACGCGAATCTGGGATTGCACCTCTATTTACGTGATGGGGGCGGGTCCTGTCGCGGTTCACCCCCGGCGCCCTTGCGGTCCATCGTGTTGGCTCCAAAGCTGGAGACCGGGGCATCCAACGCTCGGGCCGGCGGGGGGCCCCCGAACCACGCCACCCTCCCCTTCTTTTGGCCTTGGTCTACCGCGAATTTGGAGGTGCTTCCGGAATTTGGGCGAAGGCATGCTCCCGTGGTTGTCTTGACAGAAGTCATCCTTTCTTCTACTTTAAGGATGCATCTGACCGAGATCAGGGCGGTTAGCTCAGCGGTAGAGCATCGGTCTTACAAGCCGGGGGTCACTGGTTCGAACCCAGTACCGCCCATTGCCTTATTCTCACTTTTTCCCCTGGTTTTTAACCTTTTCCCTGGTTTCTCGTTTTTAGCCTGAGTTAACTAAACTGAGCCGTTTTTAGCGATTTTGTCCCCACCGTGTCCACACGGGGAGGGATCTGTTTTCAGTTGACTCGCCTCCCCATTCCTTGATAACCTTTAGCCACACCTTAATCGAAGGGATCAGCAGTGGCCGTCAAGTGCCCAAAGTGTCAGTTTGAAAATCCAGACGATACCATTTATTGCGGGAAGTGTGCCGTGCCACTTGCCGACGCACGGGAGATGGCCATCTCTAAGACAATAACCATCCAACAACCCACGAAATTCATATCTAAAGGAAACATTCTCGCCGGGAAATATAGGATACAGGAGCCGATAGGGAAAGGGGGAATGGGAGTTGTCTATAAAGCTGAGGATATCAAGCTTGAGCGTACTGTAGCCCTTAAGTTTCTCCCCGCGGATTTGACCGAGGACCCTGAAGCCCGGGAGCGCTTTGTCCGCGAGGCGAAGGCAGCCGCCGCTCTATCGCATCCTCATATCTGCACCATTTATGAAATCGGCGAAGAAGAGAATCAATATTTCATCGCCATGGAATGTATCGAGGGAGAGAGCCTGAAGCAGAAGATTCACAAGGGCCCGCTCGATCAAGTGGAAGCGCTGGATATTGTCATCCAGGTGGCCGAGGGATTAGAGGAAGCCCACAAAAAGAGGATTGCCCACCGGGATATAAAGCCTGGAAACATCATGGTGACAGATAAAGGCACGGCCAAGGTTATGGATTTTGGCCTGGCCAAGGTTTTCGGCGCCTCGCTTATAACCAAGGAAGCTAAAACGATGGGA
Organism: uncultured Eubacteriales bacterium; assembly: GCA_964651495.1. Taxonomy (GTDB): domain Bacteria; phylum Acidobacteriota; class Aminicenantia; order Aminicenantales; family UBA8522; genus CAZNVB01. The sequence goes on from CAZYWP010000067.1 coordinate 1,261, forward strand.
ACGGTCGCCTACATGTCACCGGAGCAGGCGCAGGGCCAGAGCGTCGATCATCGGACAGACATCTGGTCGTTAGGCGTTGTCCTTTACGAAATGATCACAGGGCAACTTCCGTTTAAGGGCGAATACGAGCAGTCCATCATTCATTCTATATTGAGCCATGAGCCTGAGCCGATCACAAAAACCCGGAAAGATCTGCCTTCAGGACTTGAGCAGGTCATCTATAAAGCCCTAGCAAAGAACCCTTACAACCGCTACCAGAGTATGGAACACTTCCTGGGCGACTTGAAGGCGATCACTGAAGGCCTTAAGCCGCTGAGAGCAAAGGCGGGGCTGTTCCGGGGCAGAATCCTTGGTCTTAAAAAAATCTATGCTTATGCGGGGCTCGCCTGTATCGTTATTCTCGCTGTCCTGGCGATTCTGTTTTTGCCGCCCCGGGGCGGCGAAGCGATCGATTCCATCGCCGTGATGCCCTTGGAGAATCTCTCGGGCGATCCCGAGCAAGACAGCCTCGCCGAATCGATCCACGACGATTTGATCACCAATCTCGCCGGGCTCAGCAGCCTGAAGACCGTGACCGCCCGGAGAACGGTGATGCGCTTCAAGGGGAAGGATACGCCTCCGCAGCAGATCGCTCGGGACTTGCGTGTCAAGGCGCTGATGACGGGGGCGCTCAGACGCTCGGGGGACAGCGTGCGTGTCACGGCCCAGCTGATCAATCCGACGACCGGATCGCAGGTCTGGGCCCAAAGCTACGAGCGCGACATAGGCGACGTCATGGCGCTCGAAAACGAGATCGTGGCGGCCTTCGCCCGGGAAGCGAAGTTACAGCTTACCCCCCAGGAGAGAACACGCCTGGCAGGCGAGCGTAAGGTCAACCCCGAGGCCTACGTGGCCTATACCAAGGGCAGGTTCTACTTAAACAAACTCACGCCGGAAGGGTTAAAACTCGGTCTGGATTATATGCAGCAAGCCATCGACAAAGACCCTACGAATCCCTTGCCTTACGCGGCGCTAGCGCTCGGTTATTGCCGGATCGGACATGGGGCCGACCCGCCACCGGATGCTTTCGAACGGGCCAAGGCGGCAGCGCTCAAGGCGCAGGAACTGGGCGGGTCCTTGGCCGAAACCGAGACGGCTTTAGGCCAAATCAAGCTCTTCGACGAATGGGACTGGGAAGGCGCCGGTCAGGCGTTCCAGCGCGCCATATCCCTCAACCCGAGTGAACCCGATTCACAGCGCATGTATTCCTTTTATCTCCTGCTGAATGGGCGTACGGATGAAGCCATCGCGACGATGAAACGAGCCATCGAACTGGATCCGCTCGCACGGCTATTGACTTCGGACCTGGGATGGCTGTACTGGTCCGCAGGGCGATCTCAAGAAGCGATAGACGCCTACAGGCAGTCGCTTGAGCTAGATCCCGATTGGAATCAGGGCCTCGATGGGCTGGGAAATTTATATACGGAAAAGGGGATGTTCCAGGAGGCCGTTGCGGCCCATCAGAAGCTCGGCGCCGTCAGCCCTCGTTGGAGATGGGCTCTGGTGCGGACTTATGCGCTGGCCGGCCGAATGGATGAGGCGCGGAAAATGCTGGCTGAGTTCTTGGCACGGGAACCTAAGCCAATTGGCGCAGCGATTGATGGCTGGCTTTTGCCCGGGGTTTATGCCGCCCTGGGGGAAAAGGATGAGGCCTTCCGATGGCTCGAGGCGGCTGTCAATGAACGCAATTCCTTTATCCCATGGATGAGGCAGAATCCCTCTTATGCGCCCTTGCGCTCGGACCCCCGGTTCGAGGAACTGGCGCGCCGCATGAAGCTTCCGGAAGCAAAGTGATCAGTACATCCAACAGAGATATTGGAGGGAATTCCATCGAGCGTTACTAAAAATTCCTGTCCCTGTGGAACGACACCGACCCTGTATCCCCGAGCTTGAGGATGCCAGGAAGAGGCCAGGTAAGCTGAAGGGCAGGTAAATTTCTCGCTATCTGACTAATAGAGCATCGGTCTTACAAGCCGGGGGTCACGGGTTCGAACCCAGTACCGTCCATTGTCTCATTTCGTGGTATTCACCGGGCCACAATATTTTTTGCCCGATTATTGACAATTGGAAATCCCCTTTATATACTCACCCCTCATAATAATTCTCTCATAATGAGAACCGAACTTATAGTCCTTCTTACGATTTTCATCCCCGTCATTGGCTCTCTGACTATTCCCATCGCCGGCTGCATTTCCAGGTCCGTCCGTTCGGCCTGGTCCCTCATCCTGGGGGGCGCGACGGCCGTCCTCCCCCTGCTTCTCATCCCCCTGGCGCTCCGCGGCGGCGAAGAAGTTTTCCGCCATCCCCTGGTCCTCGGGCTGGATTTCACGCTCATCGTCGACCCCCTCTCCATCTTCATGTCGATCGTCTCCTCGTTCGTCGGTTTCCTGATCATCCTCTATTCGCTCGGCTACATCGCCCATGAAGAAAATCAGGACGAATATTACTTGATGGTGGTCCTCTTCATCGGCTCGATGATGGGGCTCGTCTATTCCTCGAACCTCATCTTCATGTACCTGTTCTGGGAGATCATCGCCATCTGCTGCTGGCGCCTGATCGGGTTCTACCGCCTCAAAGACCACGTCCTGAAGGCGGACAAGGCTTTTCTGGTCACGTTTTTCGGCGCCGTGGTCATGCTCCTCGGTTTCGTCCAGGTTTACAGCAGCACCGGGACTTTCGACCTGGTGGACATGCGCGGAACTCTGATTCCGGGGACCGCCGTCCTGATGATCCTCTTCGGCATGTTTTCCAAATCGGCTACAGTCCCGCTCCACACCTGGCTCCCGGACGCCGGCGTCGCGCCAACCACGGTGACCGCTCTGCTCCACGCGGCCGTGCTGGTCAAGATCGGCGTCTATGCCTACGCCCGCATATTCCTCTATGCGTTCGACATCCCTCCCGGGTGGAAAGAGGCGATTCCCTGGATCGCCGTCGTCTCCAGCTTGATTGCCGCCGGGGCGGCCACGGTGGAAAATGACTTCAAGAGGATCCTGGCCTACTCGACGGTCAGCCAGATCGGCTACATCTTCCTCGGGTTCAGCGTGGCCAATCCCGACGGCATTTCGGGATCCCTCCTTTTTATCCTGATGCACGGGCTGGCCAAGGCCGGCCTCTTCCTCTGCGCCGGGATCGTCATCCATGCCACCCATAAGCGGGACGTGCGCGAGATGGGCGGCCTGATCAAGACCATGCCCCTCACGGCCGTTTCTTTCCTCGTCTGCGCTTTCTCGGTGATCGGAATTCCGCCCTTCGGCGGGTTCTTCTCCAAGTTTCTGGTCATTGTCGGAACGGTCAAAGCGGACGCGATCTGGGCGGCGGCCGTCGCCCTGTTCACGGCCGTGTTGACGATGTTCTATCTCCTGAAAGTGTTCAGCCAGGTGTTCCTGGGAGAAGCCAAGGAACCGGCCCGCGAGGGCACGCCTTCGATGGTCTTCGTCGTTGTCCTTCTGGCGGCGCTCTCCCTCCTGGCGGGGATTTTCGTCGCCTATCCCATGAAGCTGGCTGATGTCGCTACAGCCGGCATCAGTTGGTGGCTCAAATGACGCCCGAAATGCTGTTGGTCCCGATCCTGCTTCCCGTCGCCATCGCTCTCATCGCCATCCTCATCCCTTCCCGGGTCAGATACGTCCGTGAGGTCATCTCGGTCCTTGCCTCCGCGGTCATCCTCTACCTCGGGTATGCTTTCTTTACCGTCAAAGACCTGGCCTGGAAAGTGTCCTGGCTGGGCCGGGGCGTCGATTTCGACCTCCGGCTCTATCATTTCAGCGCCTTCATCCTGCTCGGGCTGGCCGGGTTCCTGTTCCTTATCGCCCTCTATTCTTCCGTCAAAATGAAAAACAGCCCGCGCCAGCGGGAATACTACGCCTATGTTTTCCTGACGGCCGCCTTCGCCAACGGCGCGGTCCTGTCCAATAACTTCGTGCCCCTCATTTTCTTCTGGGAAGGCCTGCTTCTTACCCTTTACGGCCTGATCACGATCGGCGGCAAGAAGGACTCGAACCGGACGGCGGTCAAGAGCTTCATCCTCGGCGGGTTCTGCGATTTCGCGATGATCCTGGGGGTCGCCATCCTGTGGAAGATCAGCGGGACGTTGACTCTGTCGGAGATTTCGGTGAAACCGGAAGGCCTGGCCGCCGTGAGTTTTATCCTGATGATGATCGGCGCCATCGGCAAGGCCGGCGCCATGCCGTTCCACACCTGGATTCCCGACGCCGCAGTCGATGCCCCCGTCTCGGTCATGGCCTTCATCCCGGCCGCCCTGGAAAAGCTCCTGGGCATTTATTTTCTCGCCCGCATCACCCTGGATTTCTTCCCTCTGGAAAAAAACAGCACTCTGGCCATCGTCCTGATGACCATCGGCGCGGCGACGATCGTCCTGGCCGTCTTCATGGCCCTCATCCAGAAAGACTTCAAGCGCCTGCTGTCCTACCACGCGGTCAGCCAGGTCGGGTACATGATCCTCGGCATCGGCACGGCCATCCCCATCGGCATCGCCGGCGGCATCTTCCACATGATCAACCACGCCATGTACAAGTGCGGGCTGTTCCTGAGCTCCGGCTCGGTGGAGCACCGCTGCGGGACAACCGAGCTCAAGAAACTGGGCGGGCTGCGCCAGGACATGCCGCTGACGGCCTTCGGGTTCACCGTCTGCGCCCTGGCCATCTCCGGCGTCTGGCCCCTCAACGGGTTTGTCTCCAAGGAGATGGTTTTCCACGGGGCGGTCGAGACCGGGTACATCGTTTTTGCCATCGCCGCCTGGGTCGGCGCGATCCTGACGTTCGCCTCCTTCCTCAAGGCCGGCCACTCCGTCTTCCTGGGCCCCCGGACCCAGGACGTGCCCAAAGTCAAAGAGAGCGAGAGCCCGGTGTTCATCCCGATTCTCATCCTCGCCGCTCTGTGCATCCTGTTCGGCGTTTACAATAAGCTTCCCCTAAAGGGATTTATCGAGCCGATCCTAAAGGGGCATGTCGAGGAAGGCGGGCATCTCGACTTCTCGGCTCATGCCCTGGCCCTTTTCAACCCGATCGCCATGATCTCCGTGGGTTGCCTAATCATTGCCCTTCTGCTCCACCTTTACGGCTGGAGGAAAGCCGGCCAAAAGGCCTATCTCGCCTCCGAGCCGGTTCACAAGTTCCCGCTGCTCAAGCAAATCTATGACCTGGCCGAGGCCAGGGTTTTCGATATCTATGAACAGGGCATCAAATTCCTGCGCTGGCTGTCGGCGGTCCTCTTCAAGTTGATCGACCGGCCGATCGACGCCGTGTATGAGCGGGGCGTCACCGCCGTGGGACGGGCCTTCGCCGGCCTTCTGCAGGCCGCTCATAACGGTTACTACGCAAACTACCTGGCCTGGTCGATCGGCGGCCTTCTGGCCATCGCCGGGATTATCAGTCTGCTCTTGAAATAGAGGAGGAGAGTTGGTCTTTTTGTTCATCGCGCTGCCGCTCGTGGTCGCGGGCCTTCTGCCTCTCGTCGGAAAAATTTCTAAAAAGGTCCTGCCCGATCTTTTGGCCAACTCCGTTTTAGTGGTCCTTCTGATCCTCGCCGTCTTCTATGGACGCAGCCTCCTTCTCGGCGGCCCGGCCGTCGAGCAGCTCTCCTGGATGACGGAGTCTCCGAACGTCCGTTTGATGCTCGACGGGCTCAGCCTGCTGATGCTGTTCGTCATCTCCCTAGTGGGGCTCTGCATCTGTCTGTTTTCCATCGACTACATGGATCATTACGGCTCCAAGGCCACTTTTTACGCCCTCTTCCTGATCATGATTGCCGGAATGAACGGACTCGTTCTGGTGACCGACCTCTTCCAGGTCTATCTCTTCCTCGAAGTCGCCGCCGTGGCCTCTTATGCCCTCGTTGCCTACGGCCTCGAGCACGATGAGCTCGAAGCAGCGTTTAAGTACCTCATGCTTTCGGCGGTCGCTTCGGTGTTTATCCTCCTCAGCATCATCATCCTCTTCGGCCTGACCGACTCTTTAGGTTTCGATTCTGTTTCCCGAGGGCTGGAGGCCCTGAACGTCAAATATCTGGCCGGGTTGTGCGCCGCCTTATTCATCTTCGGGTTCGGGCTCAAGGCCGCGCTGGTGCCGTTCCATGCCTGGCTTCCGGACGCCCACCCTTCGGCTCCGGCCCCCATCTCGGCCGCGCTTTCCGGCCTGCTCATCAAGGTCTCGGGCGTCTATGCGCTGGCTCGAGTTTTACTGAACGTTTTCGGGTTAACGCCCGCGCTCTCCACGGTCCTGATGTACCTGGGCGTCATCTCCATGGTTGTGGCCGCTCTCCTGGCCCTCCGCCAGAGAGACATCAAACGGATGCTCGCCTACTCGTCAATCAGCCAGGTCGGCTATATTGTCCTGGGCATCGGTTTGGGAACGCCGCTGGGCATTCTGGGCGGCCTGTTCCATCTCTTCAACCATGCCCTGGCCAAAAGCCTCCTGTTCTTGAATTCCGGGTCGGTCCAAATGTCCACCGGCACCCGCAACCTCGATGAGATGGGCGGCCTGGGCAAGCGGATGCCGGTCACGGCGGGGACGACGCTCATCGGGTCTCTCTCCATCGCCGGCGTCCCGCCGCTCAACGGTTTCTGGAGCAAGCTGATCATCATCCTTGCCCTCGTCCAAGCGCGGCAGTGGGCTTTCGCCCTGATCGCCGTCCTGGTCAGCGTCCTGACGCTCTGGTATTATCTTCTGATTCAGCGTCAGGCGTTCTTCGGCCGGCTGAATGAGCGCTGGAGCGCCGTCCGGGAAGCCCCTTTTTGGATGACGGTATCCACGGTCTTTCTGGCTCTCATGTGCATCCTGACGGGAGTCTTCTTCGCTTCGACGATCCGGGCCTGGATCCAGCCGGCGGCCGACGTCCTCGCTCAGGGAGTCCGGACGATGCTGATCTCTTTAGGATTTTAGAAAGATGACAGTGCAAATCGGATTACTCTGCGGGCTGGTCCTGTTCTCTGCCGCGGCCGTCCTCTTCCGCGACCTGCTCAAGTCCGCCATCTGCCTGGCCGTGGCCAGCCTGTTTCTGGGCATCATCTTTTTCCGGATGAAGGCTCCCTATATCGGCGCCTTTGAAATTTCGGTGGTGGCGGGCATGATCACCGTCCTCTTCATCGTGACCATCGCTCTGACCAAGATGGAAGGTGACGTCCGCGAGACGAAGCTCGCCCTCTGGGCTTTTCCCCTTTTCTTCGTGATTTTCCTGGCCATTGATTTCGTCGTCATGAGAAGCCTCATCGGCCAAATTCCGTCGCTCCCTTCGAGCCCGGAGCAGGGATCATTCGGCGAGGCCCTGTGGAAAATGAGGACATTTGACCTGGTCGGCCAGATCGGCATCATCTTTGCCGCCGTCTTTGCCGTCCTCGCCCTGTTCCGCAAGAGGAGGAAGGATGAATAGCACCTGGCTGCTCTACATGGGATTTGCCGTCGGTCTCCTCTTCATCGGCCTCTATTGCCTCCTGACCATGCGGAACCTGATCAAGCTGTTTATCGGCGTCGTCATCGGCGCGAAGGGAGTCAGCCTGGCGCTCGTGGCCACCGGGTTCGTCAAGAAGAACCTTCTCGTCGCCCAGGCTCTGGCCATCTCCTTCATCGTGGTCGAAGTCTGTGTCGTGGCGACGACATTGGCGCTGATCATCAACATCTATCGTCAGACCGGGAGCCTGGACGTCCGCAAGCTGACCAAACTCAAGGGATAAGGAATGAGCAAACTCGATTTTTTAATTTCGCCTCCGGTGGCTTTCCTGATCTTCCTCGGGCTGGGTTTTCTTCTCTATGCCCTGGGAAGCCGGATGGCGCCCAAGCTGAAAAAACAAGGGGGGAAGCTGGCGACCTATGCCTGCGGCGAGGACCTCCCCGGGGTGAAGCTCCAATTCGGCTACCGGCTCTTCTTTTTTATCGCCCTCTTTTTCACGATCATGCACGTGGCGGCCCTGGTGATCGCCACCATCCCGGGCGGGAAGATCGTGTTTCTCGCCATATTTTACCTGCTCATGATCTTTCTTTCGATCATGGCGCTCGTCACGAGGGACTGAGATGCTGGAAAGAGTCGTCCGCTGGTCGCGCAAGAAATCCCCCTGGATTCTGCACCTCAACTCGGGCGCCTGCAACGCCTGCGATATCGAGGTCGTGGCGGCCCTTACTCCCCGTTTTGACGTAGAGCGGCTCGGCGTCCTGCTCAAGGCGACGCCGCGGCACGCCGACGTCATCATCTCCACCGGCCCCGTGACCCGGCAGATCAAGGACCGGATCATCCGCATCTACGAGCAGACGCCGGAGCCGAAGTTCGTCATCGCCGTCGGCGCCTGCGCCATGTCGGGCTGTGTTTACCGCGGCGCTTATAACATCATGGGCGGCCTTGACCAGGTCATCCCCGTCAACGTCTATGTCCCCGGCTGCCCGGCCCGGCCGGATGCCATCCTCGAAGGCGTCGTCAAGCTCCTGGGCACGCTCTGATGAGGCAAGAATGAATGATTTAGAAATCATAGAAAGGGCGAGATCGCTGCTGGGAGACAGAGTTCTCGAGATGACCAACCCGGCCGTCCGCCGGATATTTATGCGGGTCAACCCCGACCACCTCTTGGAGGTGGTCAAGACTCTCAAGGAGGATCTGGGCTTCGCCTATATCGCCACCATCAGCGGCCTCGACCTCGGGCAGTCTTTCGAGATTCTCTATCACTTCGCCAACGAATACACGCAGCTCAACGTCCGGATTCAGATCCCCAAATCCGACCCTCACGTCGAATCCATTTGCCCCGTCATTCCCGGGGCGATCTTATACGAGAGAGAGCTCCAGGACATGTTCGGCCTGGTCGTCGATCATATCCCCGACCCCCGGCCTCTCCTCACCGCCGACGACTGGCCGGCGGGCAACTACCCCCTCTGCAAAGACTGGAAATTCGAGCGCCCGCCGGAAAAGATCCCCGGAGGAAAATCATGAAGTTCACTGTTCCCATCGGCCCCCAGCATCCCGCGCTCAAGGAGCCGATCAGCCTGCGGATGACCCTGGAGGGGGAGGTTATCCGGGACGCCGATATCCGCCTCGGCTACAATCACCGCGGGATAGAAAAACTGGCCGAGGAGAAAACCTGGCTGCAGAATATCTATCTGACCGAGCGCATCTGCGGGATTTGCTCCCATTCCCACTCCACCTGCTACACGCAGGGCGTGGAAAAGCTCATGGAGGTCGAGCCGCCCCGGCGGGGAGTCTACATCCGCTACCTCGTCTCCGAGCTGGAGCGCGTCCACAGCCACCTCCTCTGGCTCGGGGTGGCGGGCCACGAAGCCGGGTTTGACACCTTTTTCATGTACACCTGGCGCGACCGCGAGGTCGTCATGGACATCCTGGAGATGATCTCCGGAAACCGTGTCCATTACGCCATCAATACGCTCGGCGGCGTGCGCCGGGACATCGACGAAGGGCAGAAGAAGAAAATCCTGGATTCCCTGGGTGTTCTCCGCGAGCGGACCGAATATTATTTTAAGATCGGAGCGAACGAGCCGTCGTTCGTCGCCCGGATTGCCGGCGTCGGACACCTCTCCAAAGAAGATGCCCTCGATCTCTGCGCGGTCGGGCCGACCGCCCGCGCTTCGGACATCCTCCAGGATGTCCGCAAGGACGACCCGTACGGCATGTACGCCGAAGTTCCTTTCGAGGTCTGCACCGCCACAACCTGCGATGTCCTCGGCCGCGTGGTCGTCCGCGTCAAAGAGCTGATGCAGAGCTATAACATCATCGAGTTCCTGCTCAAAAATCTGCCGGACGGGCCGGTCGCGGCCAGGGCGCCGCGCCGGGCCAAGCCGAACGAAGTGGTCAGCCGCTACGAGGCGCCGCGCGGCGAAAACATCCACTACATCAAGTCCAACGGGTCCGACAAGCCGGAGCGGCTCAAGGTCCGGGCGCCGACGCTGGCCAACTACCCGGCGACCGTGGTCATGCTCAAGAACGGCTATATCGCCGACATCCCGCTGATTTTCGCCGCCATCGACCCCTGCATCTGCTGCGCCGAACGGACCGTGACCCTGGTCAACGGCCGGAGCGGAGAGGAAAGATCTGTTCTGATGAGCAGCCTGCGCCGGCTGGCGCGGGAGCGCTGGAAAAAAGCCCCGCTGAGGAAGGACGCGGTATGGCCATTCTGAAACCGCTGCTCTATGTCTTCGTCTATCCGGGCGTCGTCTTCCTCTTCGTCTACTCGACGTTCTGCGAATGGTTCGACCGCAAGATCTACGCCCGGCTTCAGAACAGGATGGGCCCCACCCACACCGGCCGCTGGGGCATCCTCCAGCCGGTGGCCGATTTCCTCAAGCTCATGGCCAAGGAAGATATCGTGCCGGAGAGGGCGGACAAAACCCTGTTCACTCTTCTTCCGGTCGTGGGGATCGCGGCCGTCTCGACGTCCATGCTGCTTCTCCCCCTCTGGCATTATAACTCGTCTCAATCGAGCCCCAACTCTTTTTCCGGCGATATCATCGTCCTGCTGTATATTTTGACCCTGCCGACGTTGATCTTTTTCCTGGCCGCCTGGTCGTCGACGAGTTTTTTTGCCACGATCGGCGGAGCCAGGGTTCTGACTATGCTCTTCGGCTACGAGGTCCCGCTTCTCCTGGCCGTCCTCAGCCCGGCCATCCTGGCCGGATCCTGGCGGCTGGCTGAGATCGCCGCCTTCTTCCAGGAAAAGCCGCTTCTCCTTCTTCCCAACATCATCGGGTTTGTCGTGGCCGTGATCTGCCTCCAGGCCAAGCTGGAGAGGACGCCTTTTGACATCCCGCACGCCGAGACGGAAATCGTGGGCGGGACCTTCACCGAGTATTCGGGCAAGAAGCTGGCCCTCTTCCGGCTGATGACGGACGTGGAGATGGTGGCCGGAAGCGGCCTCGTGGCCACGGTTTTTCTGGGCGGGTTTCCCGGCGGCCTGATCCTCGGTCTGGTCAATTTCGTCATCAAAACCCTTTTCGTCATTTTCCTCCTCTCTCTCATCCGGGCTCTGACCTCGCGCATCCGGATCGACCAGGTGATCAGCTTCGCCTGGAGATACCTCGCCCCCCTGGCCGTGCTGCAGCTCCTGATCACCATCCTTCTCAAGGGATTCCTCCGATGAGAATCGCCGCCTTCCTCCCGGAAATCCTCCGGCACCTCTTCAAGAAGCCGGCTACGGTCGATTATCCCTTCCAGAAACTCGAGGTCCCCAAGGACTTTCGCGGCACGCCCTTCCTCCATCCTGAGCTGTGCATCGTCTGCCGGGCCTGCGCCCGTGACTGCCCGGCCGAGGCCATCGACATCCTGACCGTCAACGAGGCCGAGAAAAAGTTCAAGATGATCATCCACAACGACCGCTGCGTTCACTGCGCCCAGTGCGTCGATTCCTGCCCGACGACGCCCAAGGCTATGGAGATGGACCACCTCTTCGAAATCTCGGTCCTCAGCCGCTGGGACCTGAAAAAGGAATGGGATTTCGTGAAGGCGGTGATCAAGCCGAAAGCGGCGGCGGCGGCGTCACCTCCCGAAGCAAAAAGCTGACTTTTCGAAAGCCTCATGGGGAAAAAATCCTATCCGCGACAGCTGGATTGCCTTTCCGGAGGATAGATGAGGAACCGGCATGCTCCGACAGCGGCGCAGGATTGGCGGAATCGCCTTTCCCGGGAGCTGAGCAAGGCCGGGCGCCTGTTCATCCTGGGCGTCGGAAACCGGAGGAAGGCAGACGACGGAGCGGGCTGCCGGTGCGTCAGAATCCTGCAGCAGAAACTCAGGAAACGGGCTCTCGAGGATGTTCAAATCCTCGACGCGGGGGAGGTCCCGGAGAACGCAACGGGCATCATCCGCAGGTTCGGCCCGACCCATGTCCTCATCGTCGATGCGGCCGTCGGCGGGCATGAGCCGGGCCGCATTTTCGTCGTCGACAGGAGAAAGATCCGCCGGGACGATCTTTCAACCCACCGCATCCCCCTTGTTCATCTCGTCCAGTTTCTCGAGCAGAGCGTGAAGTGCCGGGTAATCTTGGTCGGCATCGAGCCGCGGGTGATCGCCTGGAATCAACCCATGTCTCCCGCCGTCAAGGCGGCGGCCGCCGGGCTGGCCCGAACCCTTCTCCAGATCCGGGCGAAAACCGCGCCGAAGGACCTTATTCCACGGGATAAGGCCGGCCGGTCACTCTGACCCGGCCCCGCAAAGATTGAGTCGTCTTGGCGTCGGACAGGCCGCGCTGCCCGGGCGGCTTACCCCCCACCGCGATTTCGAAGGTTCCCGGTTCCACTACGCGACGACCATCCGCATCGATAAGCGACAGCTGACTTGGCATCAGGCGAAAGCAGACCGGCTTTTTCTCCCCCGGCTCAAGGAAAATTCTCTGGAATCCCTGGAGCGAGCGGACGGGAACGGGGACTGAGGCCTCGACATCCCGGACATAGAGATGGACCACCTCCTCGCCGGCCATTTTTCCGGCATTTTCGACCTCTACGGAGACCTCGAATTCCTGCCCGGCGGCCACCGCATCAGGAATGCGGAGGCGCGAGTAGGCAAATTTCGAATAGCTCAAACCGTACCCGAACGGATAGAGCGGCCGGCCGCGAAAATAGCGGTACGTTTTCCCTTCCATGGCATAATCGCCGAACGGCGGCAGGTCGTCGGCGGACCGATAAAAGGTTACGGGCAAACGCCCGCCGGGATTATAATCGCCGAAAAGGACATCGGCGATGGCTGTGCCGGCGGCCTGCCCGGGATACCAGGCCTCGACGATGGCCGGGATCTTTCGTGCAGCCCAGTTCACCGACACGGCGCTCCCATTGAGGAGGACAAGGACGACCGGCTTGCCGAGGCCGTGGACCTTTTTCATCAGGCTTTCCTGAACGGCGGGAAGGTCGAGAGTCAGCCTGTCGCCTCCCTGGAAACCCGGCACCGGGACATTCATCTCCTCCCCTTCCAGGCGGGGAGAGAGTCCCATGACCAGCACGACCACATCAGCCTGATCCGCTGCCGCCAGCGCCTCCTTTTCCATCTCCCTCCCGGGGACGCGCCAGAGGAGACGCATGAACGCATCGTTGGTTCGCTCGAAGAATTCTACCTTCAGAGGATAAGCCCGGCCGGCCTCGAGCGCCGCCTCCGCGTAGGTTTTTGCACTCTGGTGCGAGCCGTCGAATTGGACGAGGAGTTGATTATTAAGATAAATCCGGAATCCGTTGAACCCCTCCCCGCCGAGAAGATACCGGCCCGAGACGGGAGGGATAAGTTCGCCGGTCCAGCGGACGCCGAAGTCGTCATCGGGCATTTTTTCGTGGGGCGAACCGTCCCACCAATTGAAATCGACCGCCGCGTCGAGGCGGGTAAAGACAGGCTCGTCGGCAAACTCCCGGTTGGCGAAATATTCGGCCCGCAGGCCGGCCTTTCTTTCCGGGCCGTCGGTGGTGAACAGAGCTGACGACGGGACGGTTTCGAGGACGGGCAGTCCTTCGGCCCATTCACAGCCGAGCGCATAGAGAACATTAGTCTTGGGGGCGACTTTTTCCCGAATTCCCCGCAGCGGAGTGACGGGGTCCGACGGGATGCCGTTGTAGTTGCCCAGCAGGACTTCCACGTCGTCGGCGTTGGGGCCGATTACGGCAATCGTCTGGAGGTCCTTGGGAAGCGGGAGGAGCCCGCCGTCGTTCTTCAGCAGGACGATCGATTTCCGGGCCGCCTCCAGGGCCAATTGCCGGTGTTTTTCACAGTCCAGCACGGCATACGGAATCGAAGCATACGGAACCGTCTCCGGCGGGTCGAACATCCCCAGCTTCATCCGGGCGGAGAACAGCCGCCTGACCGAGACATCGATATCGGCCTCGGTCACGAGCCCCGCCTCCACCGCCTTCATCAACTCCCGGTAGACGACGCCGCAGTTGAGGTCCGTCCCCGCCTTGAGGGCCATGGCCCCGGCTTCTGCGGCCGTGGCCACCACCTTATGATACTGGAAAAAATCCGTCAGGGCCCAGCAGTCGGAGACGACGTAGCCGCGGAAGCCCCACTGGCGGCGGAGGATGTCGTCCAGCAGGCGGCGGCTGCCGCAGCAAGGGGCGCCCATAAACCGGTTGTAGGCGCACATGACCGACTGGACATCGGCTTCGACCACGGTTTTTCGGAAATGCGGCAGATAGGTCTCCTGGAGGTCGCGCTCGCTGACCCGGGCGTCAAAGACGTGCCGGTCGGGCTCGGGCCCGCTGTGGACGGCGAAATGCTTGGACGTGGCCACCGTCTTGAGGTAGCGGGGGTGGTCTCCCTGAAGTCCCTTGATGAACCGGACGGCCAGCTCACCGGTGAGATAGGGGTCCTCGCCGTAGGTCTCCTGGCCGCGGCCCCAGCGCGGGTCGCGGAAGATGTTGATGTTGGGCGACCAGAAGGTCAGCCCCTGGTAAATGAGCCTCTTTCCCCGGCGCACAAACTCGTGGTGCTTGGCCCGGGCCTCATCCGAAATGACCATGGCCAGCCCGGACATCAGGTCGCGGTCCCAGGTGGCGGCCAGGCCGATGGCCTGGGGAAAAACGGTCGCCCGCCCGGCCCGGGCGACTCCGTGCAGGCACTCGTTCCACCAGTTGTATTCAGGAATGCCCAGCCTCTCCACCGCCGGCGCGTCATAGCGCAGCTGAGAGATTTTCTCCTCCAGCGTCATCCGGGAAACGAGGTCGGCGACGCGCTCCTCCAGCGGCAAATCGGGATTTCGGAAAGGCAGGAGCCCTTTCCTCTCAGCCTGCCTGGCGAGAAGGACCGGAAGGACGGCCAACGAAAGCGCCGCAAAAACCAGCGGATGAATCACGGCATAAGGCCCCTTGATCATGCTCTCACTCCTTTTCTCAACTGCTCACATTGCCCTCCGATAATAATGTTTCCATAATCTTATGCCAATCAGCAAATGTCAACGAACATAGGGGCCTCCTCATTGAAACACCCGATGGGTGGCTTGGTTCGGGGGCCCCCGGGGGGAAGAGGCGAGGGTGTTGGGTGAGGAAGTCCGTCGAAGAC
>CAZYWP010000068.1:0-16266 GCA_964651495.1 uncultured Eubacteriales bacterium
TCCCCTTTGACAGGAGATGATGGTGCTCAAAAAAGAAGCAAAAAGAGGACGGTCCTAATTTTCCAGAAAATAGGACCGTCCCCAATTCTTCAGGTAAAGATGATAGGATGAGATTGCCTCGCTCTTGCTCGCCATGACAAAATAAAAGAAGGACAGATGCCGCATCAAGTCAACCGCCGCCAGAAGCCGGCCTGGAAGCAGGTGCGCCGGCCCCTGCCCCCTCCCTCGAAACCCCACTCGACCAAGAAAGGGGGAAAGGGTTACAGCCGGAAGGACGAATCCTGGAAAAGGGACCTTGCTGAGAGCCTTTTCCGGAGGTCGCCGTGAACATCTGGGTCACCAAGACGCCTCAGCAGATCCACGAGGCCTCCGAACAGACCCTGCTTAAAAAAAACCTGCGGGCCATCGACCTGGCTGCCCTGGGGATCGGGTCAGTCGTCGGGACCGGCATTTTCGTGGCCACGGGCCAGGGGTCACAACTGGCCGGGCCCGGAGTGGTGCTGTCCTTCATCCTCGCCGCGCTCACCTGCGCTTTCTGCGCTCTGACCTACTCCGAGCTCGCCTGCATGTTTCCCGTCGCGGGGAGCACGTATTCTTACTCTTACGTGGCTTTCGGTGAGGTGATCGCCTGGATCATCGGCTGGGACCTGATGCTCGAGTACCTGGTCTCTGCCAGCGCCGTCGCCTCCGGATGGTCCACGACTTTCATCCCCCTGGTCGAGCAGATGGGCCTCAAGCTACCCAAGGCCCTGATCACTCCGCCGATAACCACCGCTGCGGACGGCGGGGTCATTTTTTCCGGCGGGGTCATCGACCTCCCAGCGGTCCTGATCACCATGGGCATCAGCTGGATCCTCTACATCGGGATCCGGGAGAGCGCCAGGATCAACAATATCATCGTGGCCATCAAAATCGCTGTCATCCTGCTCTTTGTCTTCCTGGGTGTCTCCCATGTCGACTTCGCGAACTTCAACCCCTTCGCCCCCTTCGGCTGGAAGGGGATCATGGCCGGAGCGGCCATCATCTTTTTTGCCTATATCGGGTTCGATGCCGTCTCGACGGCCGCGGAAGAAACCAAGAACCCGAAACGCGACGTCCCCCTGGGTCTCATGTTTTGCCTGGGAGTCATCATTATTCTCTACGTGGCGGTGGCCTTTGTCCTGACCGGCATGGTTCCCTTCAGGGAGATCGACGTCGGAAACGCCCTGCCTGCCGCCCTGGCCCGGATCGGCATCCGCTGGGGGGGCGCGCTGGTCGCCACCGGGGCCATCATCGGCATGGTCTCAACCCTGCTCGTCACCCTCTACGGTCAGGTCCGGATCTTCATGGTCATGGCCCGGGACGGCCTCCTGCCGGCTTCCTTCTCCAGAGTCCATCCCGTCCACAAGACCCCCCATATCTGCACCTGGATCACCGGGGCCGCGACGGCTCTCATCGCCGGGGCCTTCCCCCTGACGATGATCATCGACTTGTGCAACATCGGCACCCTATTCGCTTTCGTCCTGGTCTCCCTCGGCGTCATCGTCCTGAGGAAGACGAGGCCCGAGGTGGAGAGGAAGTTCAAGACACCCGGCGTCCCGTTCACCCCCCTGCTGACTGTGGCCTTCTGCTTCTATCTCATGTACAGCCTGCCCGGGGTCACCTGGATCCGGTTCGGCGTCTGGCTCGCCGCTGGCCTGCTCATCTACTTCCTCTACAGCGTCAAGCACAGCAAGCTACAACACCCCCAGAAAGGAAAATCCTGAGCGCCGGCTGACGCTCTCTATTCAGCACCGGAAGCATTTTCAATTATGTGATATTCGCAAGGGGCGCAGGATGCCACCCTCGAGACCCCGTAGCGGAGAGGGGACCCGTCGGCTCGTCCGACGGGGGGAACCGACGGGACTGGTTCCCCCGGGGTGCGGGGGCTGAGGGTGGCATCCTGCGCCCAATAGAATCACAGAAAAAGAGACGGTTCCCCCGGCGCCTGGCGTTGATTCATCCCGGCCCCTGTATTATACTAAGCGTTCTTTTATCAGAGGGTGAAGTTTGCCCCAGGGGGCTCAACCCCCTCATCATTAAGGAGCTGCATTTATGAAAAAAGCGATCATCATGGGCGCCGCCGGAAGAGACTTTCACAATTTCAACGTCTGCTTCCGGGACAACGCCGACTGCCGGGTCGTCGCCTTCACGGCCACCCAGATTCCGGACATCGACGACCGGAAGTACCCGGCCGAGCTCGCGGGGAAGCTTTATCCCAAAGGAATCCCGATCTGCGCCGAGGAAGAGCTCGCCGCGCTCATCCGGGAGCACAAGGTTAAAGACGTCTACTTCGCTTACAGCGACGTCTCCCATGAATACGTAATGAATAAGGCTTCGCTGGTCCTGGCCGCCGGGGCCAATTTTTGTCTCCTCGGCCCCAACGACACCATGATCAGGAGCCGGAAGCCCGTCGTCTCGGTCTGCGCCGTCCGCACCGGGTCCGGGAAAAGCCAGACCAGCCGCAAAATCGCCCTGCTCCTCAAAGCCAGGGGCCGCCGGGTCGCCGTCATCCGCCATCCCATGCCTTACGGGGACCTGGTCAAGCAGAAGGTCCAGCGGTTTGCCGCCTACGCGGACCTGGACAAGCACGAATGCACGATCGAGGAGCGGGAGGAGTACGAGCCCCACATCGACAACGGCATCATCGTCTACGCGGGCGTGGACTACGGGGCCATCCTGAAACAGGCCGAGAAAGAAGCCGACGTCATCCTCTGGGACGGCGGTAACAATGACTTTTCGTTTTACAGGTCCGACCTGGAGATTGTCGTCGTCGACCCCCACCGCGCCGGCCATGAACTCCGCTATCATCCCGGAGAGACGAACTTCCGCCGGGCCCAGGTCATCGTCATCAACAAGATGGACACGGCCGGGAAGGAGCAGGTCGATGCCGTGCTGGCCAACATCAAGAAATTTAACCCCCGGGCCAGAGTCATCCGCGCCAACTCCAGGATTACCGTCCAAAACGGCTGGGAGATCTCGGGAAAGCGGGTCCTGGTCATCGAGGACGGCCCGACTCTGACCCACGGCGGCATGAAGTTCGGGGCGGGCATCGTCGCGGCGCAAAAATACGGCGCCGCGGAAATCATCGATCCCCGTCCTTTCGCGGTGGGAAGCATCAAGAAAACGTTTGAGAAGTACACCCACCTGGACAAGGTCCTCCCGGCCATGGGTTACGGCGAAAAACAGATGCGGGAGCTCGCCGCCACCATCAACCGGACCGACTGCGACCTGGTGGTCAGCGCTACTCCCATCGATCTCATCCGGGTCATCAGGCCGAACAAGAGGCTCCTCCGTGTCCACTATGAGCTCGAGGAGATCGGCTCGCCGAACCTCCTGGACGTGCTCAAAGGATTCTGATGAAACAGAAGATCGCCCTCATCGCCTTCGGCGGAAACGCCCTGCTCCCGGAAAACCAGCGCGGCCTGCAGCAGGAGCAGATGCGGAACGCCCAGCGCGCCGCCCGGCTGATGGTCCACATCGTCCGCAAAGGGTACGAGCTGATCATCGTCCACGGCAACGGCCCCCAGGTCGGGAACCTTCTCCTTCAGATGGAAGAAGCCGTCACCAAAGTCCCGCCCTTCACTCTGGAAGTCTGCGATGCCATGACCGAGGGCAGCATGGGGTTTATGCTCGAGAAGGCGATCATCAACGAGCTGCGCACCCGGTCGCTGGACAAGGAAGTGGCCACCCTGATTACCCAGGTTATCGTGGATAAAGACGACCCGGCCTTCCAGAACCCGAGCAAGCCCGTGGGTCCCTTCTACACAAAATACCGGGCCCAGGCTCTCGCCCGGGAGAAGAAATGGAAGATGGTCGAGGACGCCGGACGGGGATACCGGCAGGTGGTCCCCTCCCCGAAGCCGATCGATGTCGTCTCAAAATGGGTCATCCGGGACCTCGTCCAGGCGGGCCGTATCGTCATCGCGGGGGGCGGAGGCGGGATCCCGATTACCATCGACGGCCGGGGCCTCTTCAAGGGCATCGAAGCCGTGATTGACAAGGACTACGTCGCCAGCCTGATCGCTCGCGAAGTCAAGGTCGACATGTTCATCATCCTGACCAACATCGAACGCGCTTGCCTTGATTTCGGAACGCCGCAGGAGCGGCCCATCGATGTCATGACCGTGTCCCGGGCGCGGGAATACCTCTCTCAGGGACAGTTCCCGCCCGGCTCGATGGGGCCCAAGATCGAGGCCGCCGTCGAGTACATTCAGGCCGGGGGGAAGGAAGTTCTGATCACCACCGCCGGCCATCTCAAGGCCGCTCTGCTCGGCCGCTCCGGGACGCGGATCGCGGCCGCTTAGGAGAACGAGATGAAAAAGGATTTTATCTCCGTCCACGACCTCAGCCTGTACGAATTTCACGAAATCATGGACCTGACGACGAAGATGAAAGAGGACCCCCGTCATTTCCACCATGCCCTTGAACATCGGATTCTGGCCATGATCTTCCAGAAACCGTCCCTGCGCACGAGGATGACCTTTGAAGTCGGCATGCTCGAGCTCGGGGGCCATGCGATCTACATGAGCCCGTCGGACGGCCAAGTCGGGAGCCGTGAGACATTCTCCGACGTCGGGAAAAACCTGGAACGCTGGGTGGACGGCATCATGATCCGGACCTTCGCCCACCAGAACATCCTCGACCTGGCGGCCGCCGTCCGGATCCCGGTCATCAATGCCCTCTCCGACCTTCTTCACCCCTGCCAGGCGATGGCCGACTTCTTCACCTTGAAGGAAAAAAGGGGCGACCTCGCCCGCCTGAAGCTGGCCTATGTGGGGGACGGCAACAATGTCTGCCACAGCTTGATGTTCGCCGCCGCCAGGGCAGGCTGCCGGATGGCCGTCGCCACCCCGCCCGGATACGAGCCCAAAGCGGAAATCATGAAACTGGCCCGGGAAGACGGCCGGGAGACGGGATTTTCTCTCGCCCTGACAAACGACCCCCGCCAGGCGGCGGCCGAGGCGGACGCCGTCTACACCGATGTCTGGGCCTCCATGGGCCAGGAAGCCGAGAAAGGCGCCCGGTCCATGGTTTTCGCCCCGTTCCAGGTCAACGGCGCCCTGATGTCCGCCGCCAAGAGAGGCGCCCTGTTCATGCACTGCCTGCCTGCCCACCGGGGCGAGGAAGTCAGCGACGAGATCATCGATTCCCCCTCCTCCATCGTTTTTGACCAGGCCGAAAACAGGCTTCATGTCCAGAAGGTGATTATGGTATTATTGATGGGTAAAAAAGATAAAAATGGATAAAAACGACGTTCTGACTCAGGTGGCCGAGGACAACCTCGCCTTCGTCGAGAAGGAGTTCGAAGAGGCGCCTCATCCGATTGCTCTGCACGAGATCAGCCAAAGGCTGGCCTTCCAGAAGACCGCCAGCCAGAGGATCCAGGAAGTCGTCAAGTACGACCCCAACTGCAAATACGAGGTCGGCGACCAGATCTACAGGGAATACGACGAATCACTGACGGTCAGCAGCAAGACCATCGAGCACTTCAAGGGGGCGGTGGTCCTGAAAGTCATCAGCAAGGTCTTCTACAAGGACTTCCAGTGCGAGATGATCGAGGTCGATTACTCCGGAGGCGGGCTCTTCCGGAAGTACGTCGATTACATGAAGAAGACCAAAACCCAGGTGCTGCTCCCCTCGAACTGCGACGGCCAGGGCCTTGCGCCCGAGAAAATGGAGAAGGCCGACGACCCGCGCCTGAGCGAGCTCCCGATGACCGACAGGGACATGAAGTCGCTGGAAAAGAACCTGCGGGCGGCGCTCTCCAGATCCGATAAATTCTTCAGCTGGAACGATTACTTTCAGCTCCAGAAAAACCTGGTCGCCATCCCCGAGGAAAAAGTGAAGGAGATCGAGGCTCAGATCCAGGAGACCCGCCAGTCGGTGGCCACGGAAGACGTGGTGACAAAACATTTCGGACTGGAAGCCTCCCACAATTTCTTTGACATCACCTGCCTCTCTATGAACTATGCGCTGGATAAGAAATACAAGAAAGAATTCGTCTTTGTCTCGCCGCTGGGCTGGGGCAAATGGCACCTCAAGACCGTCCTGAACTCTTTTCTCGACGGCCTGCCCCTGGCCGCGCCGCCGGCCAGGCTTCCCCAGGTGGAAGCCACGGAGAAGCCCTCTCTCAGCACGTTCCATGATTTTCCCCTGAAAATATATCTGACCTGGCGGGAAGTCCTTTCGGGCAGCGTCAAGGTCCCGAAAAGCCTGAACAAGGACCTCAGCCACGCGCGCGAGTACATCTTCACCGATGCCGAAGAAAACAAGAACTACACGATCAATCTCTATCCGACGGGAAGCTTCTTCCTGGGCCTCAAGGATTATTTCCGGGCGAACGCCGTTCCCCAGGGGACCAGCCTGACGCTGGAGAAAAAAGGCCCTCTGCAGTTCAATTTCTGGCTCAAGAAATCCAAGAAGAAGATCTCGGTCCCCCAGCTCGTCTATGACCCAAAAGAAGATAAATTCGGCGAAGCTGGAGAGGAAGCGTTTACCTTCGCCCTGCCGAACAAGATCATCTTTCTGGAAAAGAGCACCCTGGCCCAGCTCCTGCCTTTCTACGAGCAGAGAGAAGAGAAGGACCTGCGCGAGCTTCTCCTCCTCATCTTCAAGAACTTCGGCCTGGAATCCGACGACCACTCCCTCCACTTTCTCCGCGCTTATCACTTGGTCGATGTGCTGAAGCAGACGACGCAGGAAGACGTCGAAACCGCATTGATCAACTCCCCGGAATTCAGCGCCTCGGAGAAAAAAAAGGGGGTCTTCTACTACCGGGAGCCGAAAGTGGAAGTCGAAGAAGCCAGGCTCGAGGCGCCGGCCGAGGCCGTCGAAGTGCCCCCGCTCGAGGCGCCGGAAGCGGTCGAAGAAGAGGCCGCCGCCCCGCCGGAAATCGAGGAGGAGATCGAAGCGCCCGCCCCAGTCCCAATCCGGGCTGAAGTGCTGGAGAAGCCCAGGGCCGAGGCGCCTCCCGCGGCCAGGGAAAAGCAGGCCAAGAAAAAGAGAGGCAAGGCCGAGGGGGAAAGAGGCCCGCGGCCGCGCAAGAGCGAGCGGCGGGTGATCGAGGAGCGGATCGAGCTGGCCGAATCCGAGATGGAGGCCCTCGCCGCGGTCAAAGAAAAAGAAGAAACCGAAGCAGAGGCGCTGGCCGCCAAGGACAAAAAGGAAGAGGTCAAGACGGTCGCAACAAAAGAGACGGCGTTCGGGTTCTTCGCCGACAAGCTGAAGTCCGCGCTGGAAAAAAAGAAAAAAGAAGAAGAGAAGAAATAAGCAGACCGGGGGGCGGAAATCACATCGCGTCGATCAAGCCCAGGAGTTCGTCCGGCCGGCGGATCAGGTTTCTCGCGCCGCTGGCCAAGAGCTCCTCGGCCGACCGGAAGCCCCAGAGTGCGCCGACCGGAAACATCCCGGCGGCCCGGGCTGTTTCCATGTCGGTTTTGCTATCGCCCAGGAACATGATTTCCCCCGGTGCAAGGCCGAGTTCTTCGGCCACCCTGAGGGCCGGCGCCGGGTCGGGCTTCCTGGCGACGCCGGGCCTGGCGCCGACCACCGTTTCGAACCTCCACTCGGGGAGGAAATAGGATACCATCATCTTGGTGAAATCATCCGCCTTGTTGGAGAGCACGGCCAGCCTAAGGCCCCGCCCGACCAGAGCATCCAGGAGCTCAGCGATCCCATCGTAAGGGCACGTCTTGGCTGCCCACCGCTTCCGATATTCCTCCCGCATCAGCCCGATGCATCTTCCGACCACGGCCTCGTCCCGTCCCGCCTCGGACGGCAGGGCCCCCACGGCAAAGTGCTCGACCCCCTCACCCACCAGCTGCTTGCAGGCCTCGCTGCTGTGTCCGGGAAAGCCCAGCTGGGCCAGGGCGGCGTTCATCGAATCGGTCAGGTCCTCGATGGTGTCGAGCAGCGTCCCGTCCAGGTCGAAGAGCACGGCTTTGAATTTCGTCATGATTGCGGAAGTTCGAATTATAGATGTTGCGCCCGCGCCAGGCAAGTAATGAGCTGCAACCCCAGATTGCCGATGAAAACACCCGACGGGTCCTGTCTCGGTTTACCCCCGGCAAGGCTCGGGTTTGGGATTCGTCAGCCCGCTCGTTTCCCACAGCGACCAGCACTGTCATTGCGAGCGTTAGCGAAGCAATCCCATTGAGATCGCCACGTCGTTTCGCTCCTCGCGACGCCCGCTCAGGCTTCGACGGACTTCCTCATCCAACACCCTCGCCTCTTCCCCCCGGGGAGCCCCTTCGCCGTGCCACCCATTCTCACTCTCTACTTTTGAAGATTTTTGCTTGAGCGGAAATGCATCTGCGACCGCCGAAAGCACCGGCTTTCTTGACAGGCGTAACGCGGGATGATAAGTAAAACCGGAGAGAGTGCGTCGCGGAGAAAAAAATGAAAAAAATATTAGCGCTGTTCTGTTTGGTTGCCTGTCTGGCCGCGCTCGCCCCGCTTCAGGCGGCCGAGTACCGGCGCGTCTTCGAGACGGCCAAAGACTGGGATGAGACGATCTACGATTGGAAGCTGGACGTCGGCCCCGCCGGGGTCCGGCTGCTCCGGACCGAGCTCATCGCCGATGAGATGGGCGTCATGACGGGGGGGATGAAGGAAGTTGTCCTGGACCGGGTCCAGATCAAGAAGGAGTTCGTCCTGGAGCAGGTCCAGGCCGAGGCCGCCCTTCTCCTCATCCACGCCAACACCTACAATCCGGATGAATTCGTGAAGCAGGGCGGGTTCCTCTGGGTGGACGTCAACGGACACTCAATCAGGCTCGAACTGGACATCCCCCGGATGCTCGGCGGAGGATGGGTGCGCTGCGATGTTCCGGTCGCCTATCTCGTCCCCGGCCTCAATTCCGTCGTGCTGCGCAACGAAACTAAGGCCCCCTTCTACGCCAGCGTTGAAGCCACGCGTCTTCCGAACCGAAGCGCTAAGAGCTTGGACGGGGGAAAAACCTGGGATTATGACCGCCTGGGGAAGGACGACTTCATCGACGGCGAATACGTCATTCGCCTGCGCCTCGCCAGATACCCGGCCGAGGGCGAAATCCTGTCGGAATTCATCGAAGCCGCCTCTCTGGTCAGCGACGACCCCGTCAAGCCCGCTGTCGCGCTCCGGCGGGTCGGCATCGAGCTGGACAAGGCTACACCCCCCGGCACTTCCATCTCGCTCTCCCTCCGTGGCGGTCAGACGCCGGCCTATTCGCCGGAGGGCTGGACGCCCTGGCGGGCCATTTCCGATATATCCGATCGGGACTATAAGAATTGGCAGTTCTTCCAGTGGCGCGCCCGGATGCAGACATCGGACCGGCGGCAGTCTCCCCTCCTCAGGAAGCTCACCGTCCGGGCCGACATCGAGGTCCTGCAGCAAAAGGACAAAGCCGTCCGGATCGCGGCCGCCGACAACATGAAGATCATCCGCGGGTACTATCCTTTCACCTTCCAGGACGCCGCCGATCCGCGGCTCGAGGTCCTGCGCAACCGCTACCGCCTGGACGAGGTCGTCGCCCACTGCTCGAGCGAGTTCGAGAAATTCCGCGTCCTCGCCTTCTGGATGCGCGGCATCTGGAGGGACGGGTGGGGCAAGCACAACCTCGAGCTCCACACGCCCTGGGATGCCCTGATCTCGCTCGAGCTGGCCCCGCAGTACAAGGCCTCGGGCATGTGCGTCATCTACAGCAATACCTTCATCCAATGCGCCCTGGCCGTCGGGCTGCAGGCCCGGGGCGTGGTGCTCGACCACCATTTCGTCTCCGAGGTCTGGTCGAACGAGCACCGGAAATGGGTGACCTTCGACATCGCCGCCTCGCTGGACTCGCTGCGCTCGGCCTTCCACATGAAGGATGAAACCCCCCTCAGTTCCCTCGAAACCCATACCCTGGCTCGCGAGGGCAAGAAGGATCAGGTCTGGATCGTCCCGGCGGGGCCCTTCCCCAGGGTCAACGGGGCCGACCAGAAGAAAGAAAAACTCCTGGGGCCGAATGAATGGGAAGCGCGGTTCGGGATGCCTTTCCGCAACAACTACCTGACTTCCTGGCTCCCGGGAGAGCTCGAGCACGGGTTCATCCAGTACCATTACGACGGCTACCTCTGGTGGAAGGACACGCCCATCCCCAAGTACGAGGAGTACACTTACCAGAGCTCCCACCCGCGGGACTTCTACTGGACCATCAACCACGCCCAGGTGTTTCTCAGCGCCACCGCCAGGCCGGCCGAGCTCCGCGTCCAGCTCGACACCGTCACGCCGAATTTCGCCGCTTTCCGCGTCCGCCTGGACGGGGGCGAATGGAAGGATTCGGGAGCCGATTTTTCCTGGACGCTTCACCCGGGGACGAACACGCTCGAGGTCAAGCCGGTCAACGCCTTCCAGAAGGACGGCATCACCACCATTGTTAAGATAGAATACTGAAAAATGAATAGGAAGGCACAGGCTTGGGGTCGTCAGCACGCTGATTCTCCCCGGCGAGGAGAATCAGCTCCGAACTCATCCTTCGCTCTTCTCTCCCTTTGGTCGAGAAACCGTGCCCGCTCAGTCTTCGACGGGCTTCCTCTCCCCAAACCTATGCCTCCCCTTCATTGCCAGAGGGTGAAAATTTTTAGGGAAGCGTATGTAATTTTTCAGTAGATGATTAATATAGGTAAGGAGACCATTATGAAGAAAGGGAGCTCTTATCTGGCACTTGGACTTATGATCATGTTTCTCGCTGTCTGTGGCCGGAAGGCCGAAGAGCCGTCAATGGCCAAGAGGCCGGGCGTTGAAAGTACCCAGCCGACTGAGCGCATCGGGCCGCGTGGAATTCTCCACCGCGGAATGAAAACGGAGATTCTCGAGCCGGCGCAGCTGAGCGAGTCCGAAGCCAAGAGAAAAGCAGCGGCCGAGCGCATGGACAAGGAAAGGCTCCTCTTGACCTCGAAGGTGGTCGAGGACCGGAGCGAAAGAATGCTCCAGGCGCCGGAATCCGTCCAGTCTTTCCTTGGAAAAGAGATCGTCGCGGCCAAGGAAGCGCCCCGGGTCGAGTTCGCGATCGTACCTGTGAAACCCCTGTTTTTCGCCGACCCGCCAGAGGGCAACCGCGTCGGACCCTGGTCGAATTGGTCCCAGGCCAATTTCTACGCTAAGACGGGCAAATTTTACTCGGCCGTCGGCGACCACAGCGCTTACGATGCCCATCTCTACATCGTCGAGTACGACCCGGCGGCCAAGGCCGTCCACTGCCTCCCCGAGATCAACGCGGTGCTCGGCCGGACCAGGGACCAGTTCGGCGAGGGCAAGATCCACGGCTGGCTCGATTTCTACCCCCAGGGCTCGCCCAACCTCTGGTTCTGTACCTACTGGGCCAAGTATCCGGAGCCCGAAGAGAAGGACTACGCCACCGGCTATGACGGCGGCCACATCATGAGCCTCAACGTCGAGAGCGGGGACATCGTCGACTACGGCGTGCCGCTCAAGCGGGCCTCCTGGCCCTATCACCGGGTGGACACCCGACGGGGGATCATGTACGCGGTCGGCATGTTCGGCGAGTTCCTGGCCTGGGACATCAACGAACAAAAGACCATCTGGGCGGGCTACTTGCCCGAGGGAATGCACTGGTGGAACCGGGCCATCATGATCGATGAGGAGACGGGCCTGGTCTACACGACGAATCAGGCCGTGGACGACAAGGAAATTCATTTCCTTAAATATGATCCGGCTAAAAACCGGTTTTTAAGGCTGGAATGTTTCATGCCGCTTGATCCGCCGGTCAAGCCCGGAGACCCGCCGGCACGGAGCTCGATGCGCGCCCAGACCGCCCACAGGGGGACGGACGGCCTGTTCTGGGGCGTCTCCCGTGACGGTGAACTTTTCAGCTTCGACCCGGTCAAAGAGGAGGTCATCGACCGGGGCGCGAACTGGCCGGGCAGGGAACGATACACCTGTTCAATGGCCCGCAGCCCGAAAGGCCGGTATGTCTATTATCTGCCCGGGGCGCACGGCATGTCCTTCGCCGAGGGAGCAGCGGTCGTTCAGTACGACACGCTGACCGGGACGAAAAAAGCTCTCGCCTTCCTTCATCCGTATTACTATGAAAAATACGGCTACACCATGGGCGGGACGTTCTCCATCGTCCTCGACGCGGACGGGGAACGGCTGTTCGTCCTGATGAACGGCGCCTTCATCGACCTGGAAGAGCAGGCCAAGCTCGAACGGCCGGATGTCTTCGGCCACACCTCTTTCCTGCTCATCCATATTCCGGAATCGGAGAGACAGGAATAGGAGCTTTAAAAAAATGAGCCGTATTCTAAAACCCCGGGGACGATTTTCGCCGCCCAGCGTTTCTGGCCGTTTCCATTTATTCCTTATTATTTTTATATTTTATATCGGAATACTAGGTTTCAGCCAGAACGAGCCGCCATCCGTCCCCGGGCTGACCTACCGTCTCTCTTACGAGAGCGAGGGCGATATCCTGGCCGATTTCCTTTCCTCCGCCAGAATATTCCGCGAAGCCAAGCCGGGCGCCGTCCTGGCAAACCCCCTCCAGACCCGCCGGCTGGGCCTCGCCGAAGGCCGCTTCGGCCGGGCGCTGCACATCGCGGACGGCTGGTCGGTGACCAAGGGGACGGCCAACGAATCCGGCATCGACCTCGACCTCATCGTCGCCACCCTGTGGGGCGACTACCGGACCAAGCCCCACTATTGGGGAGCGGGCAAGTTCTTCGGCGAACGAGGGACGGTTGCCTTCTGGGTGAAGAAAAAAAACCTGCTCTCCGACCCGCTCTACCCCCTTTTCCTCCAGAGCAGCATCGCCTGGGGCCGGAAGGAGAGGGACCTCTTCCGGGTCGATGTCAGCCCCGAGGGAAAGATCAGCGCCTCGATCCGCGACATCTTCTATGCCTACCACAAGGTTGAGACGGCGGCTCCGGCATGGATCGATAATGAATGGCAGCATGTGGCCGTGGCCTTCGACCAGGCCTACGGCCTGAAGCTCTACCACAACGGCCGTCTCGCCGCTTCGAACTGGGAGAAGGACGCCTGGTGGCAGACGCCTCTCGCGGGCCTCTTCAGCCCCTTCCTGCCCGAAGCCGACTACGATGAAATCTGTCTCTTCGACTATCCGCTCGAGGAGGCGGAGGTGCGCGCGCTCTGGGCGTCGAACACGATCCCCGAAAAACAGGACCGGAAAAGGGTCCTGGACGAGCCGGCGCGGCAGAGGCTGCTCCTCTCCTACGGCGATGTCGCGGCCCTTGACCTCCCGACTCTGCGTCCGGGAGAGGCGGCGCTCTTCCTCAAGCAGGCCCGGGTCGCCGACTGCCACGACGAGAACATCCCGGCCTGGTGGGTGATGGACGGACGCTATGAGCTGGCCTGGCCGCACCCCTACCTTCTCTTCACTTTTATTCTGGGCGACGTTGATTTCCACGGGACCAAGCTCGACATCGACCTCGACCCGGGCGAAAATCCGAACTATCTTTCCTTGGAGGGCGTCCTCGACGGCACCCAGATATTCCCCGGCACTTTCCGCCAATACGAAAAAAACAAGAAGATCGCCGACCTCGCCGGCTACGGCGGACGTTTTTTCTCAACCCGGCTCGACCTGGGAAATTCCTCCTCCCTCCATTTTCCGATGCTCAAGGGATACGGGACGCCGCCGGGCATCATCGACAAGGGGACGCTGAAATTCCCCCTGGCCGGAAACATGCGCCTGCACGAGGTCCATCTCTGGAGGGCCGAGGCTCAGCCGGGGTCGGACTTCGCCGCCCAATTCGACTATCTCTGGCCGTTGGATTTCTCTCCCGACCCGTACCCGCTCGACGTCCGCTATCTCGACGCCTTCCTGAAACTGATGGGAGCGGAGAGCCGGACCCTGTTTGCGGGGTCGAAGTCCGGAGCGGCGCCGGCCCAGCCATCCGTAGACATCGGGCCGCTCGAGGCTTTCCACTTTTTCGGCCCGGACCTCAACCCGGACCTGGCCGTGGCCAAGATCGGTCTCGCCTTCACGGTCATACCGGAAGCCAAATCCGACACCATGTGGCTCGCCCTCCGCGACCCGGCCAACCCTTCCCGCATCTGGTCCAAGGCCGTCATCCGGCTGGAGTTCAGGGAGACGGGAAAGCCTCAGAAGGTCAGCCTGACCTTCGACCCCATCGACCTAATGCTGGCCGCTGAAGAACGCCTCTGGATCGAGCTCCGGTTTGCCAACCGCGCGAAAATTCTGACGGATGCCGCTTCCGCTCCGCGCCTTGGCGTCGCGGTCAGCCGCGACCGCGAAAAATCCCTGGCCGAATACGCCGCCTGGGAAATGACGCCCGCCCGGATGCAGTACATCAAGGAATACAACTATCAGCCCTGGCTTTTTACCGGCGAACAGCGCAACTTTCCCACGCTGGCCTTTCCCGGGGGGCCCATCCCGATGACCCTGAGCTTTATCTCGGGCCAGGGACAGAGCCTGAAATTCTGGACCAATTTCGGCGGGCCTTACGACATGTGGTATCCGCCCCAGGCCGTGCTCCGCCATGACCCTCAAAACCGCATCGCCGGGATCTACAGCCGCCTGACGAGCGAGCGGGCCCAGACCTACGGCGCCTATTCAGAGCGGTCCTTCACCCCGGCCGAACGGCTCGCTCTCTCCCCCGACATTCCGGCCGACGCCCCATCCTGGGCGGTCTGGGAACGGGAACTCTACACCCGCCACCTGAGAACGGCCCACTGGATCGTGGAGCAGCAGCGCCGGGACGGATTTTTTTGGGGCGGCTATAAGGATGACGTCTTCATTCCCCTCGGCTACGGGGACATCCCCTTGATGGGCGACGAAAAAACGCGCACGGCGTTCCTGCGGGAATATGACGGCGTGGACGAGGTGGGCGCCTTCACGAACGGCTACTGCGACATCTGGCCGAACGATTACCTCCATATCACCGACATCCTGGTCAGCCGGGGGCTGATGGTGCCCTATGCGCTCGGCGATCCCTATGTCCTGGAAAGGGAAATGGTCACGGCCCGGGTGTACGGCGAGATCATGGAGAAGAACAACGCCGAGAGGGCACGCCAGGGTCTGTCCCCATTCGTCTTCACTCCAAATGCCAGTAAAAAAGAGCCGAAGCTTTGGGGGGAGCAGCTCATCCACGACTACGAGAAGACGCAGGTCCTGTGGTACTGGGGAAATACGCCCGAGCCTGAGCCTCATATCATCTCCGACCGGGAGGAGATGGCGCGGAAAATGATGACCATCGCCGTCGGTTACGACGAGACGGAAGAATATGAATGGACCCGGGCGATGCGCCACACCGATAAACAGGGAGGAGCCCCGGGACGCAATGAACTCGTCACCGCCGCGCTCGGCGGACGCCTCCAGGGCCGCATCGAGCCCCACCCCCATTCCATGGTCGTGAGCTGGGAGAATCCCGATCCCGATATCGCCCGGCTGGTCTCTTACGCCGACGACACGGCAACGCGGTTCAACCTCTACAATTTCAAGAGCGGGCCGGAAAAAACGACGGTGAGGTTCTGGCGGATTCCCCACGGCGGGTATCTGCTCAAGGTGGGCGAAGACGCGGACGACGACGGTCTGATCGATTCGGCCAAGCCTCTCCTCAGGAAAGCCGAAGTCCGCCTTGGCCGTTTCTCCACGGTGGAGATTGAGCTGCCGCCGATGAAGAACATCGCCGTAAGCCTGGAGCTTGTCAAGGCGATCAAACGGCCCGCCTCTCTGCCCGACCTGGCCGTCCATCGGGCAAAAGACATTCAACAGAGGGGAGATGAGT
Organism: uncultured Eubacteriales bacterium; assembly: GCA_964651495.1. Lineage (GTDB taxonomy): Bacteria > Acidobacteriota > Aminicenantia > Aminicenantales > UBA8522 > CAZNVB01. The sequence continues at coordinate 15,762 of CAZYWP010000068.1, forward strand.
TAGCGGTCAAGGTCCACAATATCGGGGACGCGCCCGCCGCGAATTTCGCCGTCGAGGTCCTGGATGGAGGGGGCAAGGTCATAAGCCGAAAGGTCGTCCCGAACCTGGCGGCCCCGTTGGACTTTGTGCCGAAGACGGTGGATGTGGTTTTCCGCCTTTCCGGCCAAAAATGGCGGAGAATCGTCATCGACCGAAAGGATGCTGTCAGCGAAATTTTTAAGGGAAATAACGAGGCTGTTTCCCTAAAATAACATGAATGCCTGGCTTTTTTTGGTGGGATCTCAATTCATTCCTAGCGCTGACCATAATGATTAAGAAGCACGCGAGGAAAATTTTCCCTCTCCCTCGACGGGAGAGGGTCGGGGAGAGGGTGAAGAGAGCATGGCGATGCCAGCTCGGATGACCGGCTACGAACGAATCATGGCCGCGCTCCGGGGAGAGCCGACCGACAGAATTCCGATCATGCTTCACAACTTCCTGATGGCCGCTCATGAATACGGAGTCA
>CAZYWP010000069.1:0-15757 GCA_964651495.1 uncultured Eubacteriales bacterium
GGTGATCTCATCGAATTCCCTGAGATCGCCACGCTGCGCTCGCGATGACCTTTCAGGTCAGATTGCGTAGCCTGTTCCGAACAGAGTGAGGAATCTCAGTTGACGTTCCTCGCAGGGTTCTGATTTAGAAAGGGCCGTTTCCTCGAGGGGTGATTATTTACCGCAGGGTGCCTTCGTAGTGGGCGGTGAGCTGGCGCTTGCGGACTTCCTCCGGCGTGTAAGAGGGGAGGAGCACCGGAGCCATCCGGTCCGTCTTGATCCGGGCCTTCTTCATCTGGTTCTCATAGGCGGTGATGTGCGCCAGGCTGAGCTTTCCCAGGGAGGCATGCTTGATGTATTCGGCCGCGTATTTTCCCGCCCTCCGGCCGAAGACGTTGTAATCGAGGACGGAATTCCCCATCAGACGGTTCCGGCCATGGACGCCGCCCGAGGCCTCTCCGGCGACATACAGGCCGGGAAGGTTGGTCTCGCAGCGGTCGTTGATCTCGACGCCGCCGTTCTGGTAATGGAGCGAGGGATAGACCAGCATCGGCTCCTTAGTGATGTCGATGTTGTAGCGGATGAACTGCCGGACCATGGCCGGGAAGTTCTTGGAGAGGTAGCCGGTTCCCTGGATGGTCTCGATAAGGGGCGAGTCCAGCCAGACACCCCAGCGGCCGCTCGGCGTCTGGATGCCGTTGTGCCGCTCCAGGCACTCGCGGATGAAGGCGGCGCTTTCGACATCGCGCGGCTCGCGGGGAAAGACGAACAGCTCGCCGGACTTGTTCAGCGGCTGCCCCCCGGCGCCACGGATTTTCTCGGTGATCAGGAACCCGGCGATCTGCTCGGGGAAGACGGACCCGGTGGGATGATACTGGACGGAATCCATGTACAGGAGCTTGGCCCCGGCGCGGTAGGCCATCACCAGGCCGTCGCCGGTGGCGCCGTAGTGGTTGGTCGTGTCGAACCCGCGGATGTGCAGCCGTCCGTATCCCCCGGTGGCGATGATCGTCGCCTTGGCCTTGACCGTGAAATATTCCTCGGTTTCCATATTGTAGAGCACTCCTCCGGCGCAGCGGCCCTTGTTGTCGAGGATCAGCTCCACGGTGGGCATGAATTCGAGGATGGTGACCATGTCGGGGTGGTTGCGGACTTCATCCATTAGCGTCCGCATGATTATGGCGCCGGTGTAATCGCGGCAGGAGTGCATCCGCTTGCGGGAGGTGCCGCCGCCGTGAAGGACGTACATCGAGCCGTCAGGGTTCTTGTCCCAGACGACGCCCAGCTCTTCGAGCCACTTGACCACCTCGGGTCCGTCCTCGGTCAGCGCGCGGACGAGGTCCGGCTTGTTGTCGAAGTGACCGCCGCCCAGGGCGTCGAGATAATGCCGGGTGGGGGAGTCTTTGGGGGGAACGGCGGCCTGCATGCCGCCCTGCGACATCATCGAGTTGGCATCGCCCAGCCGGAGTTTTGTGGAGATGATGCTTTTGGCGCCGTTCTGCAGGGCGATGATGGCCGCGGCGCAGCCGGCCCCGCCGCCGCCGACGATCAGGATGTCGGTCTCGTAATCGACCTTGGTCAGGTCGAACAGCTCGGGTCTGATCCGGCTGTGCGATTCCAGGATATCGGCGACTTCGGTCGTGATCTCTTCGCCCCTGTTGGGCCCGATGTGGACCACCCGGCGGGATTCCTTCTTGTAGTCCGGATGGAAACGGTTGAGGACGTCCTCCCGCTCGTCCGCCGTCATCGGCGGGAAGACGGGCTTGCCGGATTTTTCGAGCTCCAGCCGCCTGGACCGCGTCTGCTCGACGAGTTTGAGTGAGTCGGTCATGTATTCTGGGTACATCGGGCGCTCCTTTATTCCGTATCGCGGGCGTAGTATTTCTTTTTCAGCTCGTCCCTGTTCATCTTCAACATCTCTTTATATTCCTTGTCATACTTTTTTTCCTTGACCTCTTTCAGCCTGGTTTCGAGCTCGGGGCTCTTCTTGGAGAGGTAGCGGCCGTACAGCCTTCTTCCGAGAAGGCCGATATTGTAGTGGACGATTTCGGCCGGGCAGCGGATGGCGCAGAGGCCACAGCTCAGGCAGTCGAAGGAAAGGTCCATAACCTTTTCGATGTCGCCGCGGATGGCCGCCTGAATGTAATCCATGACCTCCAGGCTCTGGGGGCAGGCTTTGGTGCAGGTGTTGCAGGCGACGCAGCGGAAAATCTCGGGATAGAGCTTCTGGAAGGAGGCGACGTTCGGGTCCAGCTTCTTAATATCATAAACCGGCTTCTGCGCCGGAATGACCGGGAGCTGGGAGAGCCACATCCCCTCCTGGACGAGCGTCGTGCAGGCCAGGCCGGTGTAGATCTTGTAATCGCCGGGGAGGCGATAGACCGTGGCGCAGGCGCCGCAGAATCCCTCCCGGCAGCCGGCCCCGCGCTTGATCTGGTAGCCGGCGTATTCGATGGCTCCCATGATGGTCGCGTCGGCCGGGACATGATGGGACTTTCCCATGATATAGACGGTGGCCATGGCCTTGGGAGGCTCTTTCGGCTCGGCCTTGGCTTTTTTGGGGGGAGCCGGTTTGGCTTTCTTTTTTTCCGGCGCTTTCTTCTTGGCCATGTTCGCTTCTCCTTCTTCCATCTTGCTTCGATGCGCTCTCAGTATTCCTGGGGCAGCTTTTTCAGCTCGGCCCAGGAGTACACCGGTCCGTCCTTGCAGACGTAGTGGAAACCGATATTGCAGCGGCCGCACTTGCCGATGCCGCATTTCATCTTGTTCTCGACCGTCGTGTAGATCTGCTCATCGGCGAAGCCGAGGTCCTTGAGGGCTTTGATGACAAACTTGATCATGATCGGCGGGCCGCAGGTAATGGCGATGGTGCCGGCCGGGGAAGGCTTCTTGTCGCTGACGTTCTGGGGAACGAACCCCACGAATTCCTGCCACTCGGGCTCGGCCACGTCGATCGAGAGATGGACCGGGAACTTGTTTTTCAGCTCCTTGAGCCCGTCCTTGAAGACGAGGTCCCTGGATGTCCGGGCGCCGTAGATCAGGGAGAGATCGCCGTAATCGGCTTTCTCCAGGAGGGCAGTCTGGAGAACCGACCAGATCGGCGCCAGGCCGATCCCGCCTCCTATGAAGACGATGTTCCGGCCCTTCCATTTTTCAATTGGAAAACCGTTGCCGTAGGGTCCCCGCAGGCCGATCAAATCGCCGGCCTCCATGTCGTGCAGGGCGGTCGTGACCCGTCCCGTCTTGAGGATGCTGAACTGCAGGTAATCCTTGACCAGGGGAGAGGAAGAGATGGAGATCATCGACTCGCCCTTGCCGAAGACGGAGAGCATGGCGCACTGCCCGCAGCGATGGACGAACCCGGCGCCGTTGACGAAGTTGGTCCGGAAGGTCTTGATCGGGCGCGCTCCGCCGACCTCTTCTTTGATCTCGATGATCCTGGCAAGCTGAGGGATGTAGACGTTATGATCCATTGCCCTTGACCTTATCGAGGACGTTGATGATATCGATGCCCACCGGGCAGAGGGAGATGCAACGGCCGCAGCCGACGCACTGGAACTGGTCATAGACCTCGACAAAATACTGGAACTTGTGGAACAACCTCTGGCGGAGCCGGGAGGCCTTGTCGGGCCGCGGATTGTGCCCCGAAGAATGCATGGTGAAATCGGGGAACTGGCAGGTGTCCCAGGTGCGGACTCTTTTCCCCTGGAGAGGCGAGGCGGAATCCAGCTCATCGCCGATGTCGAAACAATGGCAGGAGGGACAGAGATAGGTGCAGATCCCGCAGCGGATACAGCTCATGGATTCCTCATCCCAGAGGGGGGAATCGAACATTCCCTTGAGCTTTGCCGATACGGCCCGGGCGTTCTTGAGCTGACGCTTGAGCTTCTTCTCCGCTTCGGCCTGGACCGCCTTGATTTTTTTCTTGTCCTCCGGCTTGGGATCCTGGAACAGCTCCTTGGCTGTCTTGACGAGCTTTTCGCCTTTCTCGGTCAGCGCTTTGACAAAGTATTTGTCTCCGAGGTCAGTCAGCAGGATGTCCAGCCCCTCCTCGGAGTGGGGCGAGCCCTCGACCGAGAGGCAGAAGCAGTTATCCGAGGGAGGTGTGTCACAGGCCAGCCCGACGAGTGTCGTCTGATTCCTTCTTTTCCAGTAATACGGATCGGTAAACTCCCCGCCGAAGACTTTATCCAGCAGCCAGACGGCCCTGCCTTCGCAAGGCCGAACCCCGAAAATGACGGCCGGCTCAGCGGAGGGCAAGACTTCTTTGACTTCGAGTGTTTCTCCGGCTCCTTGGGTTGTCGTGGCGAATTCCAGAAAGACCTCCCGCTGCGGAAAAAGGAGCTTTTTCGGGGGAAGTGTCGTTTGAAGAACATCGAGGCTCAGGTCTCCGTCGCCGCTCACCTCGACGTAATTCCAGCGCCCCTCCTTGTCTTTCCCGGGAAAATAGACTTTGTACGAGCCCAGCTTTTTCACCCATTGGGGCAAAGCCTTTTTGGTCAGTATCTTGTCCATCGTCTTACCTGATAAAATCCTCGGGATCTTCATCCTTGAAGCAGGAGATGAGAGCGGGCTGGGAGACATCGAACCCGACTTCGTAGCCGAAAAGCTCTTTAGCTTCTTTCTCGAGCTTTTTATTGAGGAAGCGGAGGGGGATGTCGAGGGGACAGGCCCTCTCGCACTCTCCGCAGTCGATGCAGCGTCCGCCGAGGTGGACGGCCCGGACAAGGTGATAGATGAAGTTCTCGGAGGAATCCGGTGAGCGTTGGATCCACTTGATCCTGAGGGCTTTTTCTTCCGCCGTCGTATCGGCGGTGACGGCGAGGTTGATGCTGTCGACGACGCACTCGTCGCAGTAGCACATCGGACAGACCGAGCGGCAGGCATAGCAGCGGATGCATTTTTCGAGCTCCGCCTGCCAGAATTTAAAGCGCTCCTCGGCCGGCAGAGATTCGATCGCCTCCAGGGAGCCGAAAGGTCTGGCCACGTCTCTTTTGGTCTTGTCGCCGCTCAGAAGATCGTAAATAACGGGAAAATTGGCCCGGCACTCGAGGCATCGCTCGGCCAGGAGTTCCTCCACCGGGAACTCGGCCTTTCCCTCGCCGGTCATGACGATGAACTGACCCTGATCCCCGAGCTCGACCTGTTTGGGCTTTTTTCCGCTGAGTTTCTTGGCCAGTTTATCCTCGTCGATAACTCCGGCCTTTTCGCAGGAGAGGCCCAGGATGAAGACGTCGTCACGGCTGATGAACTTTTCCTGCAGGAGGACGACGATGGCCCGGCTGTCGCAGCCCTTGACCACGATCCCGACCGGACGCTTGTCCGGCTGCTTTTCCCTGGCCTTTCGTCTTTTCTCATCGACCAGAAAGCGGGTCAGGTTGTGGACGCAGGTCGGGTCCCAGACCAGCTTATCGACGTCCTCGGGCTTTTTGATGAAGACCGGGCCGGCCGCCCAGCCGTTGCTTCCGCTGCCGTAGCCGATGATGTATTTGACCTTGCCCTCACGGAGGAGTTTCCTGGCTTCTTCTTTGAGGTCGTCAATCTTGGCCATCAGCTATTTCTCCTCAACTTGGTTTGGGGCCCCAGAGGTTTCAACTCCTTGACGAAGTCTTTGATGACCTGAGTGTACTTCGTCCCTTCCGCGGCCGAGACCCAGGACATCTGGAAACGCTCCGGCTCGAGCCCGACATATTCCAGCAGCTTCTTCACCAGGTTCAGCCGCCGCCGGGCGTAGTAGTTCCCCTTGATGTAATGGCAGTCTCCGGGATGACAGCCGGAGACGAGGACGCCGTCGGCGCCCTTGTTGAAGGCGGAAAAAATATAGAGCGGGGAAACGCTTCCCGAGCACATGACCTGGATCGGGACAACGTTGGGCGGGTATTCCATGCGCGAAACCCCGGCCAGGTCGCTCCCAGCCGAGGAGCACCATTTGCACAGAAAGGCCACGATCCTGGGTTCGAATTCCTCCGCCATCTCTACCCTCCGAGAACTGCGTTGATCATTTCGGCAACCTGATTCTGGTTGAGGTTTTTGACCTGGATGGCCGAGCGCAGGCAGGTTGCCGAGCAGGTACCGCAGCCCTCGCAGAGGACCTCGTTGACCTCTACCTTTCCGTCCTTGAGCTTGATGGCATCGTAGGGACAAACCAGGACGCACATGCCGCAGCCGGTGCACAGGTTGGCGACGACTTTGGCCACCATGGGCGAGTGGAAGAGACGTTCCTGGGAAAGGATGGTTACGGCTTTGGCTGCCGCGCCGCTGGCCTGGGCTACGGCCTCGGGAATGTCTTTGGGGGCCTGGGCGGCTCCGGCCAGGAACATGCCTGAGGTGACGCTTTCGACCGGACGCAGCTTGGGATGGGCTTCGGCCAGGAACCCGTCCTTGTCCAGGGCCAGCTTGAGTTTCTTGGCCAGCTCCTGGGCGCCCTGGGAGGGCCGCATGGCCTGCGCCAGCACCACCATGTCCGCGGCGATCTCGATGTGCTTGCCGCTCAGCGTGTCCACTCCCCAGACCATGATCTTGCCATTATCCTCAAAAACCTTGGAGACCTTGCCGCGCAGGTACATGACCCCGTCTTCCTCGACCGCCCGCTGGACGAATTCTTCATAGCCCTTTCCGCCCGAGCGGATATCGATGTAGAAGATATAGGCCTGGCCGTCAGGGACATGATGTTTGTACAGCATGGCATGCTTGACCGTGTACATACAGCAGATCTTGGAGCAGTAGGCGCAGTGATTTTCCGGGTCACGGGAGCCCGAGCACTGGATGAAGACGACCTCCTTGGGCTCCTTGTGGTCGGACGGGCGGAGGATCTTTCCCATCGTCGGGCCGGAGGCCGAGCACAGCCGCTCGAACTGGAGGCCGTCGAGAACGTCGGCCAACTTGCCGTATCCGTACTCCGCCATGTTTTCTTTGTCATAGAGGTCATACCCGGTGGCGACGATGATGGCCCCCACTTCTTCCTCGATGATCTCCGGTTTCATATCGTAGTCGATGGCCTTGACTGTGCAGACGTCGGCGCATTTTCCGCAGGCGATGGTCGCGGCCAAGTCAGGACAATTCTTATCGTCGAGCGTGTAAGAGGCCGGGATGGCCTGGGGGAAGGGGATGTAAATGGCCCGCCGACCGGTTAATCCGAGGTCGAACTCGTTGGGCACGACAATCGGGCAGACCTTGGTGCATTCATCGCACAGATTGCATTTGACCGGGTCGACATAAGTGGGCTTCTTCAAAATTTTGACTTTGAAATTCCCCACATAGCCGCTGACATCCTGGACTTCGCTGTAAGTCATCAGCTTGATCTTCGGATGCTTGGACACCTCGACCATCTTGGGCGTCAGGATGCACTGGGAACAGTCGAGCGTGGGGAAAGTCTCCGAAAGCTGGATCATGTGTCCGCCGATAGAGGGGTTCCTTTCTACGAGGATGACCTCGAACCCGCTGTTCGCCAGGTCGAGGGCGGACTGGATGCCGGCGATGCCGCCGCCGACGACCAGGGCGCGGCGGGTCACCGGGACGCTCAGCGGCTCCAGGGACTCGTTGCGGCCGACTTTCTCGACGACGCTCTTGGTGATTTTGGTCGCTTTCTGGGTGGCCTTCGCTTTGTCTTTGTGGACCCAGCTGCACTGCTCGCGGATGTTGGCGATCTCGCAGCGAAAGCTGTTCAGTCCAGCTCGCGTGGAGGCGTTGCGGAAGGTCGTTTCATGGAGGTTGGGCGAGCAGCAGGCGACGACGACGTTGTCCAGCTTTTTCTCCTTGATCGCCTGGATGATGAGGTTTTGCCCCGGGTCGGAGCACATATAGACATAGTCCTCGGCGTGGGCTACCCCCGGGTGCTTGGCCAGCTCGGCGGCGACATTCTTGACGTCCACTGTGCCGGCGATATTGATGCCGCAGTGGCAGATAAAAACTCCGGTTTTCTTCATTTTTTGGCCTTTCGCGCCGGCTTTCTCTTGGGCTTTTCAGGGGGAATCTCGGACGGCTCTTTCGCCGCGCTGGCTTTTTCGGGCTCGGACTTTTCTTTGGCCAGGAGCTCTGTCCCGTAAATATAGCCTTTTTCGAAGGCCCGGATGTTGAGCTCGAGAAAGCGCCCGGGAACCAGTCCGGGAAGGGCTTTTTTCATGGCTTCAGGGGTGACCACTCCGGTGACGGCGGTGAAGAAACCCAGCATCACCAGGTTGGCGAAGATGCGGTTGCCCATTTCTTCCGCGAACCGGGTGGAAGGGACGCCGAAGATCTTGAACTGGGCCCGCGCCGGTCTCAGCCTGACCAGGTCGGTATCATAGATCAAGACGCCGTTTTCCCGGAGGTCGGGCTCGTATTTTTCGTAGGCATCCTGGGACATGGACACGAGGATTTCGGGATGCGTGATATAGGGGTAAAGAACCCGGTCTTCGGAGACCACCAGCTGGGAGCTGCAGGCGCTTCCCCGGGCTTCGGGCCCGAAGCTCTGGGTCATGGTGCCGTATTTATTGTCGAAAAGCGAGACGGCCTTCCCGGTAATAAGACCGCAGCGGATGATCCCCTGGCCGCCATAGCCCGAAAAACGGATTTCCTTCATGGCTTATGCTCCGTATGGTTTATATTTTTCGCCCAGTGCTTTTTGGAAATGAGTGTTCATGCATTCCAAAAAGGTGGGCTTCTCTTTATCAACGAACTTGCCGACAATCAATTTCCCCTGATAGCTGATGTCCAGGGTGCGGGTGTCGGCGCCGTGCTGGATCTCGGAATTGTCATAGTAATACTTGAGCAGGTTCAGCCCGTCCCCCAGCCGGTTGCGCCGGGCGTAGAGAGTCACGCAGGGAGTGATGACTTCGATCAGAGAGAATCCCTTCTTGGCCAGCGCTTCCTGGATGGATTTGGTGACGCGGCGCAGATGCAGGGACGTCCAGCGGGCTACGTAGGTCGCCCCGCAGGCTTCGGCCAGCAGAGGAAGATTGAAGGGGTATTCAAAATTTCCGTAGGGTGCGGTCGACAGGTTGGCCAGGATGGGCGTCGTGGGCGCCACCTGTCCGCCTGTCATGGCGTAGTTGAAATTGTTGACGCAGATGATGACCAGGTCCATGTTGCGCCGGGCGGCGTGGATGAAGTGGTTGCCGCCGATGCCGAAAATATCGCCGTCGCCGCTGAAGACCACGACCTTGAGCTCGGGGTTGGCCAGCTTGAGCCCGGTGGCGAAAGGAATGGCCCGGCCGTGGGTGCTGTGGAAGGAGTCGAGCTTGACATAGCCGGCCGCCCGGCCCGTGCAGCCGATGCCGGAGACGACGACGACCTTATTGAGGTCGAGCTCGCTTTTTTTCAGGGCCTCGGCGAACGAGCTGACGACCGTCCCGATCCCGCATCCCGGGCACCAGATGTGCGGAATCCGGTCCATCCGCAGGAAATCTTCCATCGGGTTGCGCTCTTCCAGCCGGTCTTCTTCCTTCATCTGGCTGCCTCCTTGATGGCCTTCAGGATATCATCAGGGTCATGGACCCAGCCGCCGCAATGGGTGACGCCGATGGCCGGCGCCCGGCCGAAGGCGCAGCGTTCGACTTCCCGGCGCATCTGGCCCAGGTTGAGCTCGGGAACGACAAAGGCCTTGACTTTCCCGGCCAGCTCCTTGATCCGGTCTTCCGGGAATGGCCAGACCGTGATGAGCCGCATCACCCCCACTTTGATCCCCGCTTTGCGGGCCTGCTGAACGGCCCGGACAGCGACCCGCGAGGTGATGCCGTAGGAGATGACGACAATATCTGCGCCGTCCACCTGATCTTCCCGGTAGTCGATGATCTTGGCGGCGTTCTTCTTGATCTTGTCGACGAGGTGGCGGACGTTCCAGTCCTGGGCTTCGGCGTTGATGGCGGGGTAGCCGCGCTCGTCATGGGTCAGCCCGGTCGTGTGAAAGCGGTAGCCGTCGCCGGCCTTGACCATAAACGGGACCAGGTCCTTGTCCGGCTTGTAGGGGAGGAATTTTTCCTTCGGTCCCTCGTACCATTTCCTCTCCACCACCTCGATCTGGTCGGCCGTAGGAATGACCACTTTCTCGTGCATGTGGCCGACGCATTCATCCGTCATGATGAAAGTCGGCACGCGGTAGGTCTCCGCCAGGTTGAAGGCCTTGATGGTCAGGTCGAAGCACTCCTGGGGGGAATCCGGCGAGAGGGCGATGATCTCATAATCGCCATGCGAGCCCCACTTCACCTGCATCATGTCGCCCTGCCCGACCAGAGTGGGCAACCCCGTGGAGGGGCCGCCTCGCTGGACGTTGGCGATGACGAGCGGGGTCTCCATCATGGCGGCCAGGCCGATGTTTTCCATCATCAGGGAGAAGCCCGGTCCGGAGGTGACGGTCATGGGCTTTTGCCCGGCCCAGGAGGCGCCGATCAGCGCGGTGATGGAGGCGATTTCGTCCTCCAGCTGGATGAAGATGCCGCCGACAAAGGGAATCCGCTCGGCGAAACGCTCGGCCGTCTCGGTAGACGGTGTGATGGGATAACCCGCGAAGAAGCGGCAGCCGGCGGCCAGGCCGCCCTCGGCGATGGCAAAGTCGCCGTCGAGATAATGGGCTCCGGTCAGGACTCCCTTAGGGTCTGCTTTCACTTTCTTCACCTTCCTCCTCCTCTTTTCTGAGAGTGACGAATAGCGCGAACTCCGGGCAGATGGATTCGCAGAGCTGGCAGTAGCAGCAATTTTCGTCTTTCACGATGCGCGGCGGGTGGTAGCCCTTCTTGTTGAATTCCTCGGACAGCTCGAGCACATCCTTAGGGCAGTACTCGACGCAAAAGCCGCAGCCCTTGCAGCGCTCCTTGTGGATGTGGATATCACCCTTCTTTGCCTTGAGGTTGCCGAAGTAAATCATGCTTCCCTCAGATCAAGCCTTTCTCCTGGAGAAGAGGCTTGGGATTGACGTAATGGAGGTCGAGACGGAGGTCTTTTTCCCCGCAGCCCAGGGCGATGGCCATGAGCTGGGTAAAATAGAGGATCGGCATTTTCTTGAAATCCGAATATCTCTGGGCGGTTTCCTTCTGCCGGTGGTCGAGGTTAAAAGCGCAGAGGGGACAGCTCACGGAAACGACGTCCGCTCCCCGGCTGCGCGCCGAGGACAGGATGCTGAAGGTGCGCTCGGCCACGGTCGCCGGCTTGTCGACCGTTTGATAGGCGCCGCAGCATTCGGTTTTATAGGGAAAATCAACGGGCGTCGCGCCCAGGACGGCGGTCAAATCGTCAAGGATGGTCGGGTTCTCCATGTCATCGAGCCCGATTTCCTTGGGGCGGACGAGCAGGCAGCCGTAATAGCTGGCCACTTTGAGGTCACGGAGAGGCTTCCGGACCTTTTTGGCGATCGCCTCGAATTTGACATCGTCACGCAGGAGCTCCAGGAGGTGCCGGACTTTGACATCCCCGGTGTAGGCAATTTTCTCCTCGTTCATGAACTTATGGATTTTATCCAGGCTTTCGGGGTCGGTTTTGACCTTCTCGTTGACCCTTTTCAGGGTGTTGTAGCACATGGCGCAGAGGGTCATGACGGAGTCGGAATGGGCCTCCTTGACTCGGATCAGGTTCCGGATCGAAGCCAGATGCCGCATCAGGTCGTCGGTGGCCAGGGAATAAACGGTCCCGCAGCAGTTCCAGCGGTCGAGCTCCTTGACCTCGAGGCCGAGCTCCTTGAGGGAGCAGAGAGCGGAGTCCTCAAAATTTTTGGCGTTGCTTTTCAGGGTGCAGCCCGGATAATAGCTAACTTTCATGAGGGTCCTTTACTAAGCTGAGGTCAGATGATGGCATCGGCATGTATAACGAAGGAAAATCACGAGGTGAATTTTCGGAAATTGCTGATCAGGGCGATAGCCGGGACGCCGGCCTTTTGTTCGTCCGTGAGCAGGGGGATCTCGACGTGATCCTTCCTCTTTCGTAGCAGGATCTGCCGCACTGCCTCCATAACCTCGGCGATCTTGATGCCCTTCGGGCAGCGAACGTTGCAGGTATAGCAGGATGCGCAGACCCAGACCGACTTGGACTCCAGGAGCTCGTCTTTCAGGCCGAGCTGGGCAAAGCGGATGACCTGGTTGGGCAGGATGTCCATCTCGGAAACCGCCGGGCAGCCGGCTGAACATTTGCCGCATTGATAGCAGGCGAGAAGCTTCTGGCCGCTGAGCTCCTCGATTTTCTTGACGAAATCGTCCTTGATTTTTTTCTGGGAGAGGCGCGTTCTCATTTTGCCCTTTCTTCTTTAACCTGAGAGAATCGGACGCCCATATCGCGTTCGTTTATTAGGCCAAAAATAACCTACCAGTAAAACACAATTTTCCCATCCTGTCAAGAAAATTGGGCTGATTACGAAACCGGTTTTGGGCTGGCGCTGGGCAGTCGAATTGAACGAGAAATCCGTGTCGGAGGCGAAGTCAGAATCCTGTCTACAGCCAGGTCTTATTGGAAAAAATGGAGGATCTCTTCGATCTTTTCTGCCGGGAACCGTCGCTCGAAATAATCTTCCGAAATTTCCAAAGGATAGTGGTCGATGCCGAGACCAGCTACACCTTGGCTGGTTTTTCAGAAGCGCTCCGGTTATTTTCAGAGGTTCTTCGGCCGGGCGATCAGGAAGATGAGGCATAATGTATTGAGCAGGAAGACAAAGAAAAATACAGCGGCTAGGCCGGCCAGCGGTATCAGGATCGAGGACGTGACCAGAGCGCCGCCGAATGACCCTGCGAGGTCCAGCCCGTAGCCGAGACCATAATTGATCTTTTCCCTGAGGTAGAGGGTGTTCGAGACGATGAACACCTCGCCGGACAACCCTCCCATCAAGAATAGCAGGACGAAGGAGAGAAATTCGGGCGGAGTGGATCTCACTATAATAAGAAGGAGAAATAGGAAAACAACGAAACCGAATTGGGCGGAGGTCAGGCGCGCGAGCGAGTGTTTTTTCCTTTGGCAGGCGGTCAGACTGCCCAAAAACAACCCCAGCATAAAAGAAGAAAGGAGCAGAGCGATCCGTCCGTAAAGATAACCATAGCGGGCCTGGTACCAAATCAGAACCGTGATTTCGACGACGATCGTGGTCAGGCCCATGACCACGAGCGGCGCCAGAAAATAAGCGGATCGTCGCTTTTTTACCCGGAAAAAAAGGCTGGCCAGGAAAAAGATCGCCAGCGGGCATCCGGTCAGCCAGATCGGCCTGAGGCGGGAGATAAAAACGAGGGGCGATTTTTCGAAACCGCTGAACTGGCTGCTCCAGAGCACGGAGCTGAAGAAGAAACTGACCGGGACAAGGTCAAGGTTGATTTTCCGCGGCCCCGCCAGCACTTGATCGGCCAGGTTATTCTGGCGGAGAGGGTGGAGGCGGGAGAAGAGGTAAGCGGCGCTGACATAGCGGTTATTTAATCCGAATTCCCGGATTTTTTGGACCAGCGCCTCGGGGGAAACGGTCAGATCCCGGGATGAGGCAAGAAAAATGTTCCTTTCCCCCGGCACGATTTTCACAACCGGGAAGACATCCGCAAGGGTAAAATAGAGAGAGGATAAAAACTGCCGCAGCTCTGGTCCGATGTAGTTCTCTGCCGAGGAGACGCCGAATGAGAAGACCCCGCCCGGAGAAAGCCTGGATTCGGCCAGGCTGAAAAACTCACGGGTGAAAAATCGGTTGACCAGGGCTGTTGAGGGGTCGGGAAGGTTGAGGATAATGACATCGTATTTGCCGGAGGACTTTTGCAGGTAAGCTCGACCGTCAGTGGAATATACCCGCACCCGCTCTCGCCTCAAGGCTTCCGTCTCCGCGGCTGGTAAATATCTCCTGGAGAGCTCGATGATTTCCGGGTCGAGCTCGACATAGTCAGCTTCGGCGCGGGGATATTTCAGGATTTCTCCGAGGCTCCCGCCGGCCCCCCCTCCGACAAGCAGGACTTTCTGAGCTTCCGGGCTTTGGAGCATGGCAAAGTGGACTGCTTCCTCGGCCGAAGCCGCGTCCGGATAGGAATAGATATGGGCCCCGTTGCTGTAGAGAGAGAGCTGTTCCTGATTCCGAATCATCTGGAGCTTTCCGTGGAGGGAGTCCCGGCTGGCAACCAGGAGGAAAGGGCTCCAGTGCATCCTCTGGCTGGGGAGGTCCAACAGGCTGAACGCGCCCAGGGCGGCGAAGACAAGAATCCACCAGGCCCGCAATTGCTTTTTCCCGAAGGAGACAGCGACCAGGAGGGCCGTAAGCCCTCCGATGAGAGAGACGGCCTGCCAATGAGAAATAAAAGGGAGAACGGCGGCGTGGATAATGATCCCGCCGACGGCGGCGCCCAGCGACTCCAGGATGAAGACTCGCTCGATGCGGCCGCCGCTGCGGCTGACGTTGAAGACAAAAAGAACACCCAGGGGGAAACTGACCAGGAGACAAACCCCGAAGGACAGGAAAAAGACAGGCGTCAGCCCGCTCAGCTCTCCCGGCGCCAGACGAAAGAGAAAACGGGAGAAGCGGAGGCCGAGTAGAGAAACCGGGAGAAGAACCGCGACGGCCAGGTACAAGCGGGGAAAACGCTGCGGCTGCAACCTCATCCTGGATGCAGCCATGCTGCCGATACTTCCCCAAAGAAGCCAGGAGGCCAGGACGATTCCGTAGGTCAACTCGTTCCCGTAAAAATAAGCTGAGAACTCCCGGAGCAGCAGGATTTGATAAGAAGTCGCCAGAAAGCCGAGCAGGAAAGGAGGAAGAAAACTGATCAAGCCCAATGTCCAGGGATCGGGAGTTGACAGGATTTGCAGGCCCCGCCGGCCAGGTTGATCCGGCTGACCTGGAAGCCTGTCCGCTCGATGACCAGGCTGTGACAGCGGGGGCAGTAGGTGCTTTCCGCTCTGTGTCCGAGGACGTTGCCGATGTAAACGTAGCGCAGGCCCTCGTCCAGCGCGATCTTGTGGGCGCTTTCCAGAGTCGAAACCGGCGTCGGAGGGAGGTTTTTTACCAGGTACATCGGCGAGAAACGGGAGAAGTGGAGCGGCACATCGGGACCGACCTCTTTCAGGAGCCATTGGCACATGCTGCGGATTTCCGCCGGGTTGTCGTTGAGGCTTGGGATCACGAGGTAGACGATTTCCAGCCAGACTTTGCTCTGATGGACGATCCTAATCGCTTCGCGGACGGGTTCGAGTTCACCCCGGACATAATTCGAGTAAAAATCCTGATTGAAGGCTTTGAGGTCGATCTTCACGGCATCGACGACCTTGAGAAGGTCGGCTAGTGGTTCTGGGTTGACATGCCCACTGGTCACCACGCAGTTCTTGATTCCGATCTTGCGCGCTTCGATGGAAGTGTCGTACATATATTCAAAAAAAACGACCGGTTCGGTATAAGTATAAGCGATCGAAGGACAGGAGTATTTCCTGGCGGCTGAGGCGACCTCCAAGGGCGGGAAGTCAAAGCTGTCGACCTGTTCGGCGCGGACCTGGGAGATCTGCCAGTTCTGGCAAAACTTGCAGTTGACGTTGCAGCCGGCAGTGGCGATGGACAAGGCATTGGTACCCGGCAGGAAATGGAAAAACGGCTTCTTTTCGATAGGGTCGACATTCGCGGTGCAAGCCTTTCCATAGACAAGGGTGTAATAAGTCCCGCCATCGTTTTCCCGAACCCCACAGTAACCCCTCTCTTTGTCGCCCAGCTTGCACAAGCGGGGGCACAGAACGCATTCGATTTCCCGGTCCGGATGCTTCTTGTAATACCTGGCTTCGACCCGGGAGAGGTTGGCGGTGTCCTGGAAGGCGAAGAGACGCGGCAGGGATTCGCCCGCGCCGGATTGCAGGAGAAAGCCCGTCCCGGCCAGCG
>CAZYWP010000070.1:0-15588 GCA_964651495.1 uncultured Eubacteriales bacterium
GAAATCGCCTCGGCGGGGGCCCTTTTTCAGAAAGGGTGTCTGGTGCCCCTCAAACAGGCTCTTCTGATCTATCAGGATCTATACTCCCGGCCCCAGCTTAAAAAGCGGGTTGCGGCCAGACTCGCCGTCACCGCCCTGCTTCTTGCAGTCAGGGAAAAGGAATTGGGGATTGTGAACCAGGCATATATCGACAGGGCCGTCGCGGTCATCCGGGAGAACCCGGCCTTGAGCGTCTATTCTCCTTACGCCGAACTGGCCGGTATTTTTTGGGTCCAGGGTAAAGGCGTGATGCGCGATATCGACACCCGCTTCGCCGGGAAGGGAATCGAGGAGAAGCTGAAGAAAGCGGAAGCCGACCTTCTTCTCAAGGCTCGGGGGGACGAGTTCTTCGCCTACATGTACGCCGTCTGGCAATGCGCTTTTTCTTCCCCCGATGAAGAAAAAACAGATCTCTCCGCTGTCTGGGCCCTCTTTCCCGACTCTCTTCTCCTCAAGTACAAGGGAGCAACATGTCCGCGCGAGGACGAGAATCTCCTCCGGGAGATTGTGGCTGCCGAGCCTCAATTCTACGAGGCTGAATACGCTCTGGGGAACGTGGCCATGAGCCGGGGACTCTTGCTCACCGCAGAAGAGCATTTCCTCAAGGCCCATGAAGGGATCCCCGAATCGGCCCAAATCACCATCTCCCTGGCCAGCATTTGCTTTGCCACTGAGGAACTGGAAAAAAGCCTGGAATTCTACCACAAAACCCTGGCCATCGCCCCTGAATACAGGGATGCTCTGCTGGGGAAGGCGATCTGCCTGAGCTACCTGGGGCGGCCGGCGGAGGCCATCGCCGTCTGCGAAAAGATCATCGGCCTCGGCTACTGGCTGCTCGGCGAGAGCCACTACTGGCTGGCCTGGAATCAGCACGAGTTGAAGGACAACAAGGCGGCCGGGTTGAGCATCGAAGAGGCCAAGGGACGGCTTCCGACATCGAGCGAGGTCTTCACTCTCTCCGGTCTGATCGCGCTGGAAGAGGGGGATTTACCCAAGGCTGAGAAGGACCTCAAGGAGGCGCTTCAGTATAATCCCGTCAACTCAGATGCACTCCTCCATCTGGGGAACCTGTACACCCAGAAAGGGGAGTGGCAGAATTCCGGCGTGTATTTTGAGAAAGCTGCCTTCGCCCTGACGGAGGAGGAGAAGTCCCTCGAAAAAAAAATAGCGGAAATCGAGCAATCCGCCATGTTGCCGGCGAGGAAGGAGAGATTGCTGAAGATCAAGCTCTCTCAGGTCGAAAAAGTCCGCTTGACGAAGGCCACCGCCTTCTATAACGCCGCCGCCGGCTACTACAACGCCGGCCAGAAATTCAAAGCCCTGGAAATGGCGGCCCGGGCGGCGGACCACCCTTCCTTAAAGCCGAAGGCCGACGAGTTGATCTCCGGGATCAAATAAAAGGGAAAATCCGGCCGCCCTCCCGCGGCCGAAAGGGAGGGATTTTTAAACCCCGATAAATACCCCTAAACACCCGGGGCGGTCCCGGCGTATTATTAATGTGAAGGATGAGGATGGACGAGAAAGAGCGCGCCGCCGGCTGTCCCGCGGGAGACCCTGGTGACTTCAAGAACATTGTGGACGGATATGGAGCGCTGGCGATGGCCATGGCCATGAATATTTTAGGCAACCGGGATGATGCCGAGGACGCCTGCCAGGACGCTTTCATCCAGGTGTTTCGCAACCTGGAAAATTTCGACCGGACAAAGAGCTTCAAGACCTGGTTCTACACCATTCTCTACCGCCGCTGCCTTGACTATCTGAAGCGGCGCCGCCGCTCCCTCGAGCTGCTGAAAAAGGCGGAGAGGGAAGCGGCCCTGCTTCAGCCGGCCGCCGCGAACCCGGGCCCGCCGGTCCGAAGCCTTCCCTCGGACCTTCTGGAGCGCCTGAACGCCCGCGAGAGGATGGCCCTCTGTCTCTGGGCCAATGAGGGATATACGGCAGCGGAGATTTCCGAGGTGCTGCGCTGCTCGGCCGGCACGGCGCGGGTCTATCTCTTTCAGGCCCGAAAAAAAATCAAGAAACTGCTGGAGCAAAGACATGTTTCGCTGCAGAATGTCTGACTTTTTCTTCGGTCTGGTTCCTTCCAGGACCTGGCGGGACATTCTTATCGGCCTTCACATCGAAAAGTGCCCGCGCTGCCAGTCCAGGCTGGCCAGCCGGGAAGAGGCGAGATCCCTGCTTGTCCAGCCGGGTGATCTGAGCGGGGTGGAAAAGCTCTGGCCGGTAATCTGCGGCGATCTGGAAAAAGCGGATCCGACCGGCCTGCCCGCCCGGACGAGACCCGGATGGAAATGGGCCTGGGCCTTGGGAGCGGCGGCCGTGCTTGCGGCCACCATAACGGGCCTCTGGCTGTTGCGGGGTTCCCGCGCTCCCGATCTTTCGCTGGTGAACCTGCCGGGGTCCGACCGGTTCGAGCTCGAATATGTGCGCATCGGCGGCGAGACCGCCAGCGCCTATGTCTACCAGCCCCAGAATTCCGACATGGTTCTGGTCTGGGCTGGAAAAAGCAGTCAAGGAGGTGAGCTGTGATAAAAAAAGCACTATGTCTTCTCCTGGGCGCGCTCTGGGTGGCGTCTGTGATGCTTCCCGGCGCGGGGGAAACCGAACAGAAAGAAGCCGCGAGCCCGGGTTATGAACGGGTGATGAACCTGAGGGTCTTCGAGGGAATCAAGGAGAGTGGGTCCGCTCCCGCCGGGACGGTCACGTCTTCCTACTTGAAATACACTCTCTCGACCAATATCGAATCCGACCCGGAACTGGAGAAGGAACAGACCCAGATCCGCAAGACCTTCAACCTGAAGGACGTCAAGCTGCTGACCGAATCCAGCCTGCACTGGAAAAAAGGCGACAGCCGCGTCCTCCACCTGTTCCGTTTGGACGGGAACGTGTACGAGATCGCGCTGACCACGGAAGATGTCCTCAGGCAGGTATTCCGGATTGAAGTCTTTGAGCAAAAGGACAAGGATAAAGCCAACCTGCTGGAGACGAAATTCACCATCCCCAAAAAAAACGTCGCTGTTTTCGGGTTCGAAGACAGTCAGGGGAAGCCCTATTTTCTTTCCCTCCGGGAGGAAGCCGTGGGAGTGGCCGGGGGAGCTTACGCCCTGAGCAAACCGCCCAAGCTCCTGAAAAGCGTCAGCCCGGTCTACCCCGAAGAAGCGCGGAAAGCCGGCAAGGAGGGGGTCGTCATCTTAACCGCGCGGACCGATGTCTTCGGCCGGGTGGAAAATGTCAAGGTGGAGAAGCCGGCCGACCCTCTTCTGGACAGGGCCGCGATTGACGCCGTGAAGCAGTGGCTCTACGAGCCCGCTGTCATCGACGGCCGGCCGGAAAACGTGGAATTCACCGTCGCCGTGGCCTTCAAACTCGACAAAGAAAAGGGCGGCGTGGCCGGCGGAGTCGCCGGGGGAGTTGCGGGAAGAGTCAAGGGAGGGGTTGAAGGCGGCGTGTCCGGGGGCGTCAAGGGCGGCGTCGAAAAAGGAGTAGGCGGGGGGGTTGCGGGCGGTGTCCAGAGCGAGGAGCAAGATCGCAGGCGGCAGGAATTCGAGAAAGACGCCGTGCCCTGCAAAAACGCTATTGAGCCGCCCAAAATCGTCAAAAAAGTGAACCCTGTCTATCCGGAGGTCGCCCGGAAGAACGGGATCCAGGGCGTTGTTATCATCGAGGCCAAAATCGACGAGACGGGCCGGGTCATCGACGCACTGATCCTCCGGTCCATCCCCGCCCTCGACCAGGCCGCTCTCGACGCCGTGAGGCAGTGGGCCTACGAACCTCTGGTTATCGAGGGGAAGCCCAGGAAGGCCTTTTTCACGGTGACTGTCAATTTCAGGCTCGGCGATAAGGATGCCGACGAGTTCGCCAAGGATGCGGTCAAGGTCCGGGGCGACCTCAAGCCGCCCAAGCCCATCAAGGTGGTCAAGGCTGTTTATCCGGAGATCGCCCGTCAGGCGGCGGTTGAGGGTGTCGTTATCCTCGAGGCGAAGACCGATGTGAACGGCCGGGTGAAAGACGTCAGGATCCTGAGGCCCGTTCCGCTGCTTAACGAAGCGGCGATCGCTGCGGTCCGGCAGTGGGTGTATGAGCCGCTGGTCATCGACGGAGAGCCGAGGGAGGCTGTGTTCACGGTAACCCTCCGGTTTGACCTGGATGAGGAAGGGAAAAAGGGCCTCAATGAAGAGACGGCTGAGACCAGCGGAACGGTCGAGCCGCGCGTTATCAAGAAGATCAGCCCGGTCTATCCCGAGGAGGCGCGCAAAGCCGGCATCGAGGGAATCGTGCTTCTGGAGGCGACGACTAACGAGAAGGGCGATGTGGTGAAGGTCCAGGTCCTGAAATCCGTCCCCCAGCTCGACCAGGCGGCGATCGACGCTCTGCGGCAGTGGAAGTATGAGCCGTACCTCGTCGACGGCAAACCGACGGGCATCGTCTTCACCGTGACGATTCGATTTGCCCTTAAATAAAGAAGAGGAAGGGTTTGATCCCGCGGCCTCCCGCCGCCCAATCAAGCCGCGAAAACACGCCCCATATTCTCAGAAGGTGCGGAAAATGTTGAACCCGAGCCGGAAATCGCCGTCCGAAAGCCTTAGATCACCGCCGGGAAGAAATTGCGCGGCGCAGATTCCGATCGAGTTGGTGACGAAGAACTGGAAGACGTGGCCGCCGATTTTCTTCTCCACCCCCAGGCCCCAGCCGTTGGAGATGTCATCATATCCGGCCAGCGCGGGAATCCATTCGGCGATGAGCGAGAGGTCCGGCAGGAACATAAACCGTCCGCCGATTCCCAGCGCGAATGTCCCCTCGGAGTCGGGTTCCCAAAAATTGGTGTTCGAGGAAAAAGCCGGGACGACGAGGACGGAGAAACTATCGCTGACCTGGCAGGAGAGGCTGAGCAGGGCGTTTAGCCTGAACCGGCCAGGCCAGTCTGCCCCCACCGGCTCGTCCTGGCTGACCAGACTTCCTCCCACCTCGAGCGCCGCCGCCAGGGGAAGGGACTTGTTTTTTGTCTGATCAAGAATCAGCCAGTCGGCGTGCAGATCCCATTCCTGGTAGAGCCGGCTCCGGCCGAGCGTCAGCATCAGGTTGTCTGTTAGGCCATAGCCGAAGCTGAGGAGGATGAAGGCCGGACCGTCCAGCCCGTAAAAAGCGTCCCAGCCGTCGGAGACCGGGGGCTGGAAGCGGTGGGAGACGCGGAAGAGAAATTCGCCCTTCCCCAGCGTGGTGGTGGTCGGGAGGTTCACCAGCCGCGTTCCCCAGAATGCGGGCCTGGAAAATCCCTGCGGTTGTGATCCTGGCCCTCGGTCCTGGGGTGCCGCCTCTTCAGAGTCCCCCCCGGGCGCGAGCCGCGGTCCGCCCTCGGAAGGCATGCTTTCCCCGGGGCTGTCCGGAGCTCTGGAGCCCCCCGTCAGGCCTTGGGTCCAGTCCTCGACCTGCTTGATTTGTTCCTCGCTCAGGGGCGGCCGGTTTAAAGGCATCCGTTTGCCCAGGATCCCCGCCTCTCCCTTGATTTTAGCCAGGAGATAACTCTTGGCCGGAGCGGACGGGTCCACGATTTTCCGTCCCTCTACCTCCCGGCTGGGCACGTCGACGACCGAGGCAAACAATTTTTCCGGGTCAAGGATCAAGTTGGCGGCCGGGCTCTTACCCGTGTGGCAGCCGGCGACGCTGCAGTTCTGCTTGATGATGGTTTTAACGCCGTCCGGAAGCGTGTTCTGGCCGGGCGACGGGCTGCCGCCGAAGATAAAAGAACTCACAGAAATCAACAGCAGAAGCGAAAGTGCCGAGCGGAATATTTTTTTCATCATGTCCCTCCGTTTCCACCACCTCAGTTGTTCTTGGCGCCCTTGTTGATCCAGTTCTTGATGTTCTGGATGGAGTTGCTGTTAAGCGTACCTCCCAGAGGCATCCGGGCGCCGACGCTCTGCCGGCCCTCGAGTTTGATCACTATATAGCTGTTGGTCGCATCGCCGGGAAGGACCCGCTTCTTGGTATTCTCCGAGGAGGAGTCCACGTTGACCAGGGCGGCATACGATTGCCCCTGGAGAAGGACCAGACCGGCCGACGAGGCAGCGTTATGGCAGCCGCTGGAGATGCAGTTCGAGTTGAAGATGGACTGAATATCGGCGGAGAACGATGGATCGTCTTTGACAGTGGCTGGAGGCTGGGAGGTTGTGCCGTTGCCGCCTCCGCAGCTAAGCAGGAACAGCGCGGCGAGGGCGGCCAGCGCTCCGCTCAGATAAAGCGTCTTAATCTTCATCAGAGACCTCCTGAAATACAATTAAAGCTGCCGCCATTCTTTATTAAATTTATAGATTTTATAAATATACTAAGAATTAGGTCAACCAGTCAAGTTATTCATCGGCTGGCTATGCATCTCTATTTAAGTGATGAGATTGGGTCCTGTCACGGCGCGTCCCCGTCCGTCCTTGCTCCGCACCCGTCAAGAGAGGGGTCCCCTACGACCTTACCGGGGACGCTAACCATAATCCCCTCCTATTTCTCTAGGAGGGGAAGGGGAGATAAATATACATAAGAAAAGATATTGAGAGCGTCACTGGAAATATTCAAACTCTCCGGGCGTTGCGGGGACTGGCGCCATGCCACCCATTCCCAATACCCGTAACTGCGGGCCGGGCGTCCGTGTATTTCAGCTCCGACCCGAGCAGGCTGTGGGGGATCATGAACACGACCAGCATCAGGACGGCCGCCGCCAGGACCCATCCGCGGGCCGGCTTTCCGCCTTGCCCGGCGACGAGGGCGGCGACCCAGCCGACCATGGCGATGAGGGTCTTGTTGTCGGTCAGGTCAAACCCGAGCGGAAACCCGGTCCACCAGGCCCCGAAGGCGTATTTCTGGACGAGCGGGCCAAGAACGAAACCGCCCCCAAAAAGGAAAACGGCCGTCCACACGGCCAACCGTCGGGGATGGCTCCGCCGGTCCAGGGCGGCCAGGCCGGCTCGCGTCGAGAGGAGCATGGCCGCGAAGATGATGATGATATGGCAGAGGAGGACGGGCAGCGGCACCGCGCCCTTGAACCTGATGATCACCGGGTCTTCGCCGGAGAGAGAAATCTCCTTCTCCTGAAAAGACAAAAAGACTTTGTAGGCCAGCTTTCCCGCCATCGGCTGTCTGGGCAGCCGGCCGACCAGCCGGTCTTCCTCCCGCGCCAGCGGAACCTCCGTCCACGGTTCGGCGGTCTTGAACCTTTTGTAAACGAGCCGGCCGGTGACCTCCGGGCTGGAGACCGTGACCGCCACTTCGCAGTCCGAGGTGATCTCGTGGTTGCGGGGCAGCTTGTATTTGATCTCGCTCGCGGCCAGGGCCGCCCGGCCGCGCAGGGGATGAGTCGGGCCGGTCAGGCGCTGGTAGACCGCGCTGGCCAGGGTGATCACGACCGCGAGAACCCAAAGGAGGAATTTTTTCATCGATGTTGTCAGTCCTTGATTTCGATCCCGCCCAAGATGGCTGAGGCCTTGATGAAGAGCGTCTGGACGCCCCCGGGCCCTGGAACGTGAGTGTGCTTGTCCTCGACCGCTCCCAGGAGCGGATGCCCGTCCACCTCGACGCGCCAGCTCTTCGGGACGCGGACATCGATACCGCCCATGATCACGGAGAGATCGATGCTGGCGCGGTCCTCGGCCAGCTTAGCCTGGGTGAAGTCGAGGTCGATCCCTCCCATGATGGCCGTGGCTTTTCCGCCCCGGAAGTTCTGAGACTCGACGCGGCGCTCGAGCCCCGAGAAGATGACGAAGGCGTCCAGGTCACTGTCTTTGGCCCCCGGCGTCGCGGCGGCCCTCCGCCGGCCGAAGGCGCCGGCGATCATCCAGAGCCCGACGAGGATGATGACAACGGGCCAGATGTAATGCCAGACGCTTTCACCCAGGATTTCAAACTTGGCCAGCTGGAACAGCCCTCCGATGACGATGAGCAGCAGCCCGCCGCCCACATTGCGGAAGTTATTAGAGACGATGTGCCATATTCCGGCGAAGACCAGGATCAACGGCCAGTATCCTGAGATGATATCGCCGAAGTCGAGCTTCCCCATCTGGTCGAGCAGGAAGAGAACTCCGAACAGGATAAGAAGCAGCCCGAATAAAATGCGTCCCGAGGAATTGCGCGGTGAGGCCATTTTTTCCTCCTTTAAAGCCACCTTTTATACCATACTTAAAAAAATAAATGAACATCCGCCCGTTTCAGAGCCGGCGGATGTTCATTCCGCCGCTGACTTCGATGACCAGCCCGGTCGAGAAAGGAAAGAAGCCCTTGGCCAGCGCCGCCACCGCCTTTCCCACGTCCTCGGGGTATCCCCACCTTTTCTGGGGCACCAGCCCTTCGGCGATAAGCTTGTCGTATTTATCCCGGACCGGAGCGGTCATGTCGGTCTGGACAAGGCCCGGCCGGATTTCGTAAACGTTGACCCCGAAGTCCGCCAGTCGGTCGGCGAAAAGCGCGGCCGTCATGCTCAGGGCGGCCTTGGAAATGCAGTATTCCGCCCGGGAGGGCGAGGAGACGGCGGCGGAAATCGAAGTGATGAAGACGATCGAGGGCCTCGGTCCGGGCGACTCTTTGACCTGCTGGATCATCTGCTTGGCCGCTTTCTGAGTGAAGAAGAAGGCGCCCCGGGCGTTGATTTGGAGGACCCGGTCGTAGCTTTCCGGGGTCGCCTCCAGGATGTCCTGGCGGACGAGCGGCGCGACCCCGGCGTTGTTGACCAGCAGGTCGATCCGGCCAAAATGCCCGATGACCTCGCCCAGGATTTTCTCATGCTCGCCCAGGGCGGCGATATCTCCCCGGACGGGAAGGAAATCGGCGCCGAGTTTCCCCGCCTGCTCCTTGACCTCGAAGAGTCCGGTTTTTTTATTGTCGGGTTCGAAAATGATATCGACTCCGGCGATGTCATACCCGCTGTTGGCCAATTCGAGCGCGATGCCCCGGCCGATGCCGCGGCCCGCGCCGGTGATTAGAGCGACCGGTTTTTTGCTCATGCCCCTTCCTCCTCCCGCACGATGCGGTCCTCGCGATAGTCCTTCCAGACGTTTTCAAACCAGCCGGCGGCCCGGGGGATGGGCCGGATCTCCACCCATTTCTTGTTCAACGTCCCCTTTTCGTCGAGGGAGATCTCCAGGATCTTGCAGTCGACGAATGATCCCTCTCGGTTCGAAGAAAACCGCCATTCCTGCCCCAGGCCGGGACAGGGCTCCACACCGGCGGAGTCCCGGACCAGATAAGACCCCCGGCTCTTTCCCCCCTTGTTCAGGTACTCCGCGATGGCTTCGAGATAGAGGGCGTGGGTCAGGCAGAGGTCGAGGTTTTTGAAGGCCTGGGGAAGGCGCCCGGCCGAGCGCACGCTCATCTCCGACTTCAGCTTTCTGTAGAGTTCCCATGCTGAGGCCGCTGCCCGCCCCACTTCCCGGGGACTTCGCACCGCCGCCCCGCAGGCGGACATCCGCTCCTGGATTTCATGCCGCGTCCGCTCGATGTCAGACCGATCCCCAAATTTCGGGTTCAGCATCCTCGCGGCCAGGCCGAGCGTCTCTTCAACCTGCGCGCGCACCCTGGAGATGAAGGTCGTGACCGCCGGAGGCGGGGCGTTGTAGCGCCGCGAGATGAATAGGGCTGCCCTCAGACTCCCGACCTGTCCCGAGTTGAGGGCCGACCCGCCCGGCCGCCGCACGCCGTGGCTGCCGTTCGCCTCCCCCACGGGAAAAAGATGCCGGATGCTGGATTCCCACCAGATATTCCCCTTGAGCCCACCGTTATTGTGCTGGGCGCAGACGGCGATCTCGAGCGGCTCCCGGGCGAGATCGATGCCGTGGGCGCGATAGATGGCGATCGCCGGCGGGTTCATCCGGGCCAGTCTGGCGATGGGCGTCGGAAGCAGCGCGGCCGATTTTTCGAGATACTCACGCGCTTCCCGGCCGAGAAGGTCGAAGGAAAAATCTTCCAGCTTCCCGCCGCCTCCGGGGTTGCGCCGGAAATCAAGAAATACCCGGCGTCCCTTCTGGACGGTCTCCCTGTAGACCAGGATGTCGATGAGGGAGGAGCCGTAATCCAGCACCTTGGCCGGGTCGAACGGCCACTGGTAGCCCTTGAGAAAGATGGCCGTAGCCAGCCGCCCCATGTCGGGGAAATAGTCGTTCAGGAATTCGCGCCCATCCCTGCCGTGCCGGTCGGTCGAAATATAGCGGGGAATGACCTGCTGGTAGGTTCCGGAGAGGTTCCAGCGGAACTTGACCGAAGCGAGCCCGAACTGCGACTCGGTGAGGTTCTGGCCGACGGCCCCCGCGGCGAAGGCCAGCCCGTGCGAGCCCACCTGGCTTTCCGGATAGACGGACGTTTTATACATGCCGGCCGGCCCGCCGGTCCCCAGGACGACGTTGACCGCGTTAAACAGGACGAACCACAGGCCAGGGGGGGCTAGCCTCTTTTTGTCGAGAGCGATGGCTCCGACAACGCCTTTCCCCTTGCCGTGCCCGCGGGTGAGGAGCGCGATCACCTCATGCTCGTTGAACACCGGGATCTTCCTTTTCTTGACCTCGCCGGCCAGCGCTTCGAACATTAGGCGTGAGGTCAGGGGGCCCGCCGATGTCGCCCTCTGCCGCGGGTCATGGTCGGTCTTGTAGCCGACGTAAGCGCCGTACCGGTCATGGGGAAAAGGGACTCCCAGCTCGACGAGATGATGAAATGCCCGGCCGGAATTCTGGGCTTCGACCAGGGCGATATCGCCGTGCATCGACCCTCCGGAGAACAGGTCCTCAGCCATCTGGAGGGACGAGTCGGGAAGATCACCGGCGAGGGAAATTTTGTAGTAGGTCTGCTTGTCCGAGCCGGCGTTATTCGATGTCCCGCCGCCCCACTGATCTGTCGCTACGGCGATGTCCTCCACACCGTTCCTGTGCAGGCAGACCGCCGCGTTGAGCGCCGCCGCGCCGCTTCCGACGATCAGGGTGTTGAGGGAATAAACGGGAACCCGGGCGCCGCCGATCCTGACCTGGTTTTTTTTCATTTCACCTATCCGTCCGAGAGAACTTTATAGCCAATATCAAACTATCTATTTATTACCCGCCGGGAGGTCCGAAGCATCCGCCGGGCGGCAGTCCTGGCCTGCCGGTACTCGGCCGCGTAGATTTCGGCGTCGCGTACGGCGCAGCCCACGCGGCTCCCCCAGCGCAGCATCTCGGAACACTTGGAGCAGGCGATGCACACTCGGCGGGGGTCGAGGACGCCCCTTTCGGCCAGGTCGCTCACCCAGTCCGGATAGGCGATGGCGCCCCTGCCCAGGCCGACGAGGGCGGCCTTTCCCGTCTCGACGGCGGCCGCCGCTGCCTGGGGAATGAACTGGCGGAGCCAGGAATACCCCGGGCCAACGACCGGCAGGGCCGGGTGGGCCCTTTGCACTTCACCTGCCAGCCGCAGGAGTCTGGCGACGCCGGCGAGCGGATGTTCATCGGGAGGGTCCTGGCCGGTCATAGGTTTGTCGTACGGCCTTCCAAAATGAGGGCGGTAGGCAGGGATGCCGCAGGAAACGCTGAGCAGGGGAAGACCGGCTCGGGCGAGTTTTCCGATCAGTTCGATCGGCTCACTCAAATCGGGCATCCCGGGATTATTCCGGTCGACTCCGAATCCGTGCGGGTAGGGGAGGGCATCGAAAACATTCAGCCGGCTGGTGATCTCGATCCCCGGGGCTTCCGCCCGGATCCCGGCCGCCGTCTCCAGGAGAAAGCGGGTCCTGTTCTCGAAGGGGCCGCCGTAGCGGCTCACCGGCCGGGTGAACGCGGCCAGGAGCTCCGAGACGAGATAGCCGTGGCAGGCTTTGATATCGATCGCGTCGAACCTGGCCGCGCGGGCGATCCCGGCGGCGGCGACAAAGGCGTCCCGGATTGAATCCAGCTCATCGTCCATGGCCAGGGGGTGATCGGCGGGGAGCTGAATTAGGGCGTCAAGGATCGGACTGCGCTGGGAGATGACCGGCTGCGGCCGGCCTTGCGGCCTGGCGAATCGGCCGGCATGGGTGAGCTGGAGCACGAGGAGGGGGGAATGGCCCGGCCCGAACTTCGCGGACGCTTCGCGCCGCGTCGCCTCGACCAGTCTCTTGAACGCATCCCCTGTCCGGGCGCTGATCAGGAGCTGCCTCGGGTTGCCCCGGCCGGCCTCCAGGACCGCCGCAGCCTCGAACCATATCACGGCCGCTCCGCCGGCCGCAAAACGCCGGTACCGGCGGAAGGTCAGGTCGGAGGGCCCTCCGGACGGGTCGGCGTCCGCTCCCTCCATCGGGTGGATAAGGAAGCGGTTGGGGAGTGTCCTTCCGGCGATGACGATCGGGCTGAACAGGATGGAGATGTCATCGGACAGGGGAATGTCGAGCCCCAGCTCCGCGATCTTCTCCTCCAGGGCGGCCCGGTCTTGGAAACGGAACCGGTCGTGCTTCATCGGGTTTTATATGCTCCAGGAATCACGCTCCAGTGCTCCAGACGGCAATCGCCGGCTGATCCTGCTCCTTATAATATTATACTAATATGAACGCATGAAGAAATGAGTCATTGAGGAACGCAAAATGAGATTCCTCACTCTGTTCGGAACAGGCTTCGCAAACTGGCCTAAAAGGTCATCGCGAGCGCAGCGTGGCGATCCCATGGATTTCAATGAGATCACCACGGCTTCTTTCAGAAGCCTCGTGACGACCCTCTGGGTCGGATTGCCGCGCTCCCAAAGGTCGCTCGCAATGACAGCATAATAAAATAAATTGCGTTCATAATAATTCAAGCCGGCTGACGATCTCCTTGATCGCCCCGATTCCTCTCCTCACCCGCGCCTCGCAGACCTCGGGCCAGAGGCTCCTTTCGACGACGGCCAGGCGCCCCTGCTCGATGGAACGCCGTGTGCTGGCGGCCAGGGAAAGCAGGCGGGCCATTTCGGCCGCAGTCAGGTCGGGAAATTTCCGCAGGAAATCCGGGTTGAAGATGGGAATCGGGAAATCGCCGCCGTGGTCCTCGAGCGACAGGTGAATTTTGCGCTCGAGGGCGGCCAGGAGCCTGAAGATGGCGGCGAAGTCGACGATCCCCTCCCCGGCGGCGGCGGTGAAGGTGGCGAACCCGGTGTCCGTGAGCACGATACCCCCGTCCTTAATATGGGTCATGACGACCCAGGGCAGAATCCTCTTGACCGCCTGCACCGGGTCCTCGAGCATGGTCAGCAGGTTCATGGTGTCAAGGCAGATGCCGAGATAGCCTCCCGGCTCCGCCCCGGCCATGGCGAACAGCTTCCTCAGCTCAAAGGTCGTGAACTCGAAATGGGTTTCGATGGCCAGGGTGACGCCCAAGTCCTCGAGCATCCGTCTCTGGCCGCGCAGGCTCTCGGACATCGCGCGCAGAAAATATTCGGTGGGCGGAGAGTCCTCCTTCCACCTCATCAGGCCCCCGGAGCAGGAGCGGATCGCTCCGACTCCGAGGATGCTGGCCTGCTCCGCCGCCCGGCGGTTGATTCCGGCGCTGTCGACCGGATTTCCGCTGTCGGGGTCGAAGGGAATATGCTGTCCGCCTCCCCATTCGAGATAGAGCCTCTTTTCCGCGGCGTACTGCGCCAGGTCCCGGAGGAATCGTTTATCCAGAGCCCGGTCAGGAGGCAGGTTGATTTCGGAGAACTGGACGCCGTCCCCGCCGTTCGCCCTGACCCAGTCCAGAAGCTCAAACGGCGTGAAACCCAGGGGCTTGAGGCTGTAGCTGTCCACTCCCACTCTGAACTTTTTTCTCATGGCCGGGCTCCTGTTCATTGGCTCAAATCAGAATCAGGTCCTCTCCTCCTGCCCTTTTCGGCTGAAGATGCTCAGCACGGAGCGGAGCTCTTTGCTCTTCATGATGAACGAAAGGCCGACGTAGCTCGCGGCGGCGACCAGGAAAAGTGAGAGGAGGTAGAGAATTTTGGACCCCAGGGCGCCCACTTCGAGGTCCAGAGGCACGAGCTCCTGAAAAACGACCATCGCCGCGCCCATCGCCGCCGACGCGCCGAGAATCCTAAGAAAGCTCGCCGCCAGGTCGGCCAGGTCGAGCGGGCCGATGCGCCGCCGCAGTAAGGCCAGCAGCGTGAACATGTTGACCATGGCGGAAAACGACGTCGCCAGGGCCAATCCCTTGAACCCCAGCGGCTTCATCAGGGCCAGGTTGAGCCCGATGTTCACCCCGACCGCCAGGACGCTTACCTTCACCGGAGTCTTGGTGTCGCCCAGGGAATAGAAGACGGGGGCGACGACCCGCACCGAGGCATAGGCGAACAACCCCAGGGCGTAGAAAAAAAGGGCCTGGGAGGTGAAGATCGTGTCCTGGAAGTTAAACCGGCCGTGCTGGTAGAGGACGGCAATCGTCGGCCTGGCCGCCAGGCAGAGGAAAAAGATGGACGGCAGCGTCAGGAAGAAGACCAGCTTGAGCGATGAGGCGCAGGTCGACAGGACGCTGGCGATGTCCTTTTTGGCGGCGAACGTCGCCACCACCGGGAGTGTCACCGTGGCCACCGCCACGCCGAAGACCCCCAGGGGAAAATGCATCAGCCGGAAGCTGTAGTTCAGGTAGGAAATGCTGGCCTGGGACAAAAACGAGGCGATGATGGTGTTGACGAAAATATTGACCTGCGTCGAGGCCAAGCCCAGGACCGCCGGGGTCATGAGCAGGATGATGCGCCGGACGCCCGGGTCACGAAAAGACAGGACCGGCCGGTAACGGTATCCCTCTTTTCTCAGGGAAGGAAGCTGGAAGGCCCATTGGCCCAGCCCGCCGAGCAGCACTCCGATGGCCATCCCGATGATCGGCACCTCGAACAGCGGGCAGATGAGGAACCCGGCCAGGATCATCCCCAGGTTGAGGAAAACCGGGGCGAAAGCGGGGACTCCGAAATGGCGCAGCGAATTCAGCATGCCCATGGCCACGGCGGCCAGCGAGATGAGGAGCAGAAACGGAAACATGATGCGGGCGAGAAGCGCGGTCAGTCCGGTCTTGCCGGGGACGGCGTCAAACCCCGGCGCGATCAGGTCGACGATCAGGGGCGTGGCCAGCATGCCGACGATGACGACCGCGGCCAGGATGACGAGGAGCGCGTTGACCACCATGTTGCCCAGCCGGAAGGCTTCCTTCTTATCCTTGTTGACGAGATAGTCGGTGAAAACCGGGACGAAGGCGGCCGAGAGCGCCCCCTCGGCGAACAGATCGCGCAGCAGGTTAGGGATTCGGAAAGCGGCGACGAAGGCATCCGTGGCGAAACCGGCGCCGAAGAAAAAAGCGAACACCTGTTCGCGGATGAGGCCGAAAAGACGGGAGACGAATGTGGCCGAGCTGACCAGGGTGGTGGATCTGGCGACGCTTTCTTTTTGGCCGGTCATCAGGATTGAAACGCTTATAGCACAGCGCCCGAATCATGTCAAAACATGCGGAGCGCCGCTTCTACGTCTTCGGGGATATGGTGTCGGTAAGCTGGTTGAAGGAGTGGGTGGTGTGGTTCGGGGGCCCCAGGGAGAAGAGGCGAGGGTGTTGGGTGAGGAAGTCCGTCGAAGACTGAGCGGGCATGGTT
>CAZYWP010000071.1:0-15561 GCA_964651495.1 uncultured Eubacteriales bacterium
TGACAATGACCCCCCTTCCATTTTTGAAAAACAGATAAGTTTTATTCAAAGAAGTGGAATTGTCACAGCTATGGTCGGGCTGTTGAATGCACCTCGTGGCACGAGGCTTTATCACCGCCTAAAAAAAGAAAACAGACTGCTAAATGATACATCTGGTGATAACACGGACTGCTCGGTCAATTTTATTCCCAAAATGAATATTGAAAATCTCATCAATGGCTATAAGAAAATTCTCTATACGATTTACTCGCCTAAGCACTACTATGAACGGGTAATAAAATTCTTAAAGGAATATAAACCAAAGCGACTAAAGAGAAAAACATATCTTAAATTTTCTTACTTAAAAGCATTCTTTAAATCAATCTGGGTTTTAGGAATAATGGGAAAAGAAAGATTTTATTACTGGAAACTTGTCTCTTGGACATTAGTCAGACACCCCCGTTTTTTCAGCTTAGCAATATCATTTGCTATCTATGGATTCCACTTTCGAAAAATTGCGGGAATTTAATCAAACATGATCTTTCACTCATCGTGGGACAAATTTTATCTAGTAGAAAGTTTCTTTTTCAATAACTCATTTGAAATCTTTCTTCGAATTGATGCATAGAACAATAAGTATTCGTAGGTCTTATGAAAGCACTCCTCTTAGATCGGCAAAAGCCCCTCACCTTTGGTCTTCCTGAGGTTGAAGCCGCCAGGAAAAGGCTACAGTGGAGGAAGGACTAAGCAACAGACTGAAGATATTGAATCTGATAAGCAATGCTGTTATGCCTGAGAAAAGTTCGAAAATTGGACATTAGCCTACCCCCTCTTATTCTGCCGTTTTTCCCTGATTTTTTGATCTTTATCAGCTATTTTTTTGCCTGAGTTAGCTAAACTGAGCCATTGGGGATAGTTTCGTCCCCAATTTGTTCACAATTTTTTGGGGTGGGCTGAAGAATAGACCAAGAGGCCTTCTCTGACCGCTTACCCACGATCACCCTTACATACAATTTGGTCATATTTTCTTTTTTTGCGAAAGGTCAGTAAGCAACATTATAATACGACCCCTCCGCAAATCATGAGCCATTCCTCATTATCGCGATAAATCTTAATCAGCGAGCCAGTTTTCGACTTTCAGGCCGGGAATATTGTCAAAGTGGCGGGTGTTTCCAGTTACCAGGGTCAGCCGGTGCTGGAGGGCGATGGCCGCAATCCTCAGGTCTGTTTCGCTTCTGGTTAAGCCTTTTTTTTCGAGGCCGGCTTTCAGTTCCCCGTAGGCCCGGGCGCTGCGGTCATCGAAAGACAAGATCTCCAGATGGGGAAAGACTTTTTCAGAGAAAAAAGCCAGGATCCGTTCCCGGTGCGGGGAACGGAATGCCCCATAAAAAATCTCCCCTGTGTTGATCGCCGAAGTGACGACAAGGTCTTCGGGAATTTCCTTGAGCTTTTCAAGAAGAAGGGACGATGGGACTTTCTTAACGAGGTTGCTGAGGATGTCGGTGTCCAGGAGATACATTAGAATGGCGCCTTTCTGCCTTTTTCCTCGAGGCGAGCATTGTAGATCGCCTTGACCATGTCTTCGACCTCGTTGTCCAGATCGGCCAGGCCTCCGGCCGCATCGAGCAGGCCGCTTTCTTTTCTTTTCTCTAACTGGCGATATTTTTCGACGGGAAGAAGGACGGCGACTTCTTTTCCCTTTCTTGTGATCACAATAGCATCCTTCTTATGAATCAGACGAGCAATGATTTCCGAAAATCTCGCTTTGGCGCCAGTCAGCGAAAAAATCTCTTTCACAGCCTGCCTCCCTAATTAATATAGTCTAATTGACTACATCTTTTCAAGGGCCATTTATAGAAGAATCTGTAGATTTCCTCGGAAATCAGCTCACTCCAGGTTGACTTTCCGCAATAACGCCTTGATCCTTGGATCGGAACGCACACTGTCAACTAAAGGATCTGTTTTAAGCATGAGGATTAAATTTCCCGGCTGTTCAGATTCTTGATCGAGATACTCAAAACCTCGATCATTTTCCCTAAGAGAAAAGCAGAGAAGAGCTTTGCCATAATACAAGCTGTAATTCAGGGTTTGAATAGACTCGAGTCTCTCCAGTATTTTTCGGGCCTCTTCCTTCCTGTCCATTCGAGAATAGGCAATTCCGATATAGACATCAAGAAGGTGTTCAAACAGTCTGCCGCTTACTTCTTTCTCCTTTTGAATTTCCTTGATTGCCTCTTCATACATCGATTTCTCTAAATACACAAGTCCGAGGTAAGAATGTGAGTCAGGAAAATGAGGATCCATTTCGATGGCTCTCTGCGAGGCATCTGCGGCCTTATCATACTCTCGAGCAACGTAAAGAACGTAGCCGACATCCCTGTTGATGGCCAGAGAGAGGGGATCCAATTCAAGGGCTCTGCGGATCTCTCTCATGGCTTCGTCAAAACGGCTGAGATACAACAACAAAACAGCATACCAATGATGAGCCGTCGCATAGTTCGGATTGAGCTCGATGGCCCTCCTGAATTCCTTTTCCGAACCTTCCCAGTCAAAATCATTACGATATTTGAGCATTCCCAGGGATGCGTGGGCTTCAGTCAGCATGCTGTCAATCTCTAAAGCCTTCAGGGCGGCTTCTTTGGCCTTCGGGAGAGCTAAACCTGGCCAGCCGCCGGCAAGCAAAATATAACAATCTGCCATCCCGGCATAAGCCAGCGCATAATTCGGGTCAATATCAATGGCCCGCTGGAAATACTCCACGGCTTTTTGAAATCCGCTCGGGGTTCTCTTATTCCAGAACCAGCGGCCCTGCAAATACAAATTATAGGCTTCCATATTTTCTGTCGGCTTCTTCCGAATTTGGGCTTTTTCTTCAGGAGAAAGTTTGATCTTTAAAGACTTGACAATCTTCTCGGCGATATCGCTCTGGATTTCAAAAAGCCGCTCCACTTTCTGCTCGTATGTATCCGACCAGAGCTGGAACTCATCTTCGGCATTGACCAGCTGAGTGATCACTCTGATATCATCCTCTTCCTTCCGAACACTCCCTAATAGGACAGTCGTCACATTCAATTCCTGACCGACATCTTTTATAGTTTTTTCTGTGTTTTTATACCGCAGCACCGATGCCGTATTCATCACTTTCCATCCCTCGAGTGTCGACAGCTTGGCTATAATTTCTTCAGTCATTCCATCGCACAAGGCTTCCTGGTCTTTTTGTGGGCTGAGGTCTCTAAAGGGAAGGACAGCAATGGAGGCTTGCCTTTGGGGAAGGCTCTTCCGGACAATCACGCCAATGGCGACAATAGCAATCACTATCATTGCAGGCAGCAAAAGCTTCTTCAGTCCAAATGTGACCGTGATCTCCCTGGAGGTCAGGGACTTTCTTTCGGGCACAATCCTTTCCGTGGTCGGGATCCCTTTCTCAATATTCTCTAATTCGGAGCGGACCTCTCCCGCAGTCTGATATCTCTTCTCCTTTTCCTTCTCCAGGCATCTCAGGATGACCCGGCTGAGGGCTTCAGGAATCTGAGAGTTGAGTTCTTTGGGATCTTTCGGTATCTCGCTTTTATGTTTGACTCCTACAGTAAAGGGCGTATCGCCCTCAAAAGGCACCCTTCCCGTCACCATCTCATAGAGAATGATGCCAAGCGAATAAATGTCCGAGCGCTGGTCGGTTTCTTTTCCTTCAACCTGCTCGGGACTCATATACTCCGGCGTCCCGATCATCACTCCTGGGCCGGTGATCCCTTTGCCTGCGACAGACCGGGCGATCCCGAAATCCAGTATCCTGGCATTTCCTTGTCTGTCGATGATGATATTGGATGGCTTTAAGTCCCGGTGCACGACTCCCTGACGATGGGCCTCTGTCAAGCCTTCGCAGATCTCCTTGGCAACAGTGATCGCCTTCCCTGTGGTCAATTGGCCCATCTGCTTGATCAGCCCCCTCAGATCCTGTCCCGGCACATACTCCATGGTGATGAAATGGGTTCCTCTGTCTTCCATAAGCTCGTACATGCGGCCGACATGGCGGTGGCTGATCTTACGTGCGATCTTCAGTTCGTTTTTGAAGCGTTCGATGATCTTTTTGTCTTTGGCGATTTCAGGCTTGATGAGCTTGAGGGCGACTTCCTCCTTGAGCTCTTTATCCAGGGCCCTGTAAACCCTTCCCATTCCGCCTTTGCCAAGCTCTTCGATGATCTGATATCTTCCGGCGAATGTAGAGCCTGTGGTCAGTTCCTCTTTCGGCGCTTCTAAGGTTTGGGTGACTTCGAAATCATCCTTGGAAAGAGGTGAAGGAAGCGGTGTGCCGCACTCCCCGCAGAATTTCAGGGTAGCGGGATTCTCAGAATGACATTTCGGGCACTTGACGGCCACTTATCGTCCCTTCTATCAGGCGTGGCTAAAGGTTATCAAGGAATGGGGAGGATAGTCAACTGAAAACAGACCTCTCCCTTAGCCTTTGTCAGGTCCCAGGCTGGATAAAATATCGAAGTTGGAGAGCTAAGTCGCCCACCCCGCTTTGCTCACAATCCGCGCTTGACAACTTTCCGAGCGGCGATTTAGAATTCCCCGCGCTGGCCGGATGGGAAATCGAAACAAAGTCACTCGCCCAGCCCGGCACAGCGGTGGAACAATGATCAAAAAAACAATTCTGAGTTTGGCGGCTGCAGGGCTGGTCTTCGTCTTTTGCGCCCTATTTCCGTCGGCCCAAGCGCCCTCCTCGAAGCCGTATGCCAAGGACGACGGGCTGGCTCTCACTCCGCCCATGGGCTGGTATCCGTGGAATATTTTTGGCGAGGAACCCCAGAACGAGAAGCTGATCAAGGAAATCGTCGATGCCCTGGTGCGGAGCGGCATGCGGGAAGCCGGCTATTCCTATGTCGGCCCCGACGAGGGCATCTGTTTTTACCGCGCGGGCGACGGCCGGCTGACCACGAACCTGGACCGCTATCCCGGCGGGCTGCGGGGGCTCGGCGACTCTATCCATCAAAAAGGGCTCAAGTACGCGCTGTACACGGACGCCGGAACCCATACCTGCAGCAAGGCCATGCCGGGAACGAAGGGCCACGAATTCGAGGACATGCTCCGGTTCGCCGAGTGGCGGGCGGATTACATCAAAATCGACTGGTGCAACACGGAGGGAACGGATATCGTCAAGGCCTACACGCTTCTCCATGACGCTCAGCGCACCGCCGGGCGCCCCATCGTCCACGGCCTCTGTTCCTGGGGCGAGGGATCCCCCTGGCAATGGGCGGCTTCCGTCGGCCATCTCTGGAGGACAACGGCCGATATTTGCGCCCCCGGCAAAGCGGATTGGGAAAGGGCGATGAAAATCGCCTTCGACAACGAGAAGTTGTTCGAGTGGGCCGGCCCCGGCCACTGGAACGACCCCGACATGATGATCGCCGGCATGCCCGGGCTGAGCGAAGCGCAGAACCGCGCTTTCTTCAGCCTCTGGTGCATGATGGCCGCCCCGCTCATCGCCGGGAACGACCTGCGCTCGATGCCGGAATCGACAATCAAAATCCTGACCAATCTGGAAGCGATCGGCGTCAACCAGGACCCGCTGGGAATCCAGGGACGCGTCATTCGGAGAGAGGGCGAGGCCAGCATCTGGGCCGGGAAGTCTCTCTTCGACGGCAGCCAGGCCGTGCTCGTTTTTAACCAAGGGTCGTCGCCGGAGGTCGTGGATATCAAATGGCCGGAGCTGGGGATCGAAGGCAAAACGCCGTGCTACATGCGTAACCTTTGGACGCATGAAACGCTGGGCCCGTCCGCGGACGGCGTTGTCTCGGTGATGGTCGCTCCCAACGACGTGAACATGTTCCGGATTTCCAAATCCAAGGACTTTCCCCTGCCGCCGATCATCGTCGCCGACACCTATCTCTTATCGCTGCGCGCGACGGCAGCATCTTCTCAGACGCTCTCGGCGGCACTGACGCTCCGAAACCGGGGAAGCGCTGAATTGCCGGCCTGGAAAGTCCGGCCTGGGCTTCCCGGCTGGTTGTCTGTGGCCGTGACAAAAAACGGCAGGAGCCAGACGATCACCAACACGGTTCGGACGGCGGATTTGAGGAAGGGGGTCTATCACACCGTCGTCAGGCTCGACAACACGGAGCCGGTTTCCGGCAAGCCGATGTCCGCGGTCTATTACGACGTTGACCTGGAGGTCCCGAACGACGTCGGAGGAGTCTTGAAATAGGCGCCGGATATGGCTGTTTAGTAAGCGTATCTCAAGACAAAGTTTTCTTTCTTCGCCAATACCCCGGCCGAATTTTTCCCTGTTGTCAGCGGAATGATGAGATCCGGACAGCCGGTTCCAAAATTGAGTTTTTCCGCCGGCAGCCTTGATAAGTTCGTCACTAACACTCCGGAATCCGGGTCAAACGGCCTCAGTTTATCTATTTTTCCCGAAGCGATGATTTCCTCCAATTCGGTCAGATAATTGATGTATGTCTCTTTTGCTACGGAAGGCATTGATTTTCTTATTTTGATGGCAATATCCTTGGCTGGAAGAGTTCCAACAGACTCCCTTCTGAGCTTTATCGTATGAAGCATGATTCCATTCCCAAAAAATTTTCGGCCATACTCCTTGACCTGTCGTCGAATAT
Source organism: uncultured Eubacteriales bacterium (assembly GCA_964651495.1). Classification (GTDB taxonomy): domain Bacteria; phylum Acidobacteriota; class Aminicenantia; order Aminicenantales; family UBA8522; genus CAZNVB01. The sequence continues at coordinate 6,594 of CAZYWP010000071.1, forward strand.
CGATCGGGATGGTCAGTTGGACTTCCTCTCCCCAAGATCCAGTCTGCCTGCCAACGATCTTTTTGATCGCCAGCGCAGATAGAACATCATTCGTGGAAATCCGAAGATGATCGGAAGAAGCCGCCTCCTGGATGAGAGACCGGACATCGTTCCGGAGGATTTCATCAAACTCTATGGCCAAATGACCGCTTTGGAGCGCCGGCTTCAATTCGACTCCTGGAAAAGAGAAGTCCTTAAGCGCTGTTCTGCGGTGATGAGGTTTGGTAAATAACCTGATTAATGAGGATTTGAGTGGAACCACGGCCGGCTGGGATAACGCGGCCAGGAGCGATAAAAAGTAAAAATAGCTGTATCCATCCCCGGCCAGGTGATTCATCTTGGCTATCAAAGCCATCCCATTCTTCAATCGGATCGCCTTCAAAAAGAACATCTTCTTTAGATCCGGCAGGCAAAAGCGAGAGCAGATTTCGAATCCGTGTTTTCCAATCTCCGGGATATTAAGCTCCTGGCTGGCGACTTCTTCGGCAAAAAAATCCTCTTCCCTGTATTTGTCATAAGCAATCAGGCCATCCTTGTATTCACCGAAGAGCGGCCAGAAAGCCGATGAGAGTTTTCCTAAAGCCGACCTCACTCTCTTCGTGTTAAAACCTTCTTTGTAATAAAAAAGAAACTCTATGGGATAGAGCCCATTGGAGAATAAAACATCAACCTGCGAGATATTGACCTTTTTCACGGAAACTCTTAGTCAATTTACCACTTCGCCCGCCCAAAGAAAAGCGACTGAGGTCGGCCCTCCCCACTTGTCTTTTTCTCCTTCCTGAATGATAATTCTCCTTGACGGAATGGACGAAAAACGCCAGATCCCCGATCGAAGACGTTTCCCCACGAAACCCCTGAGCCGGCATTCCTTAAAGGGGCTCCGGAAAACAGCCCGGCGGGCCGGCGAAGATAAGAACTTTTATGTCGATCGATATGAGTCCCGCTTTTTCATCCTGATCACCCTGACGCTCCTCCTGTGTGTCCTGGATGCCTATTTCACCCTGAAAATCCTTCAGGCCGGGGGCAAGGAATTGAACCCGTTCATGCTCCGCATCATGGACAAGAACCCGGGCCTAGCTCTGGCCATTAAATATCTGACCACCGCCGTAGGCATTGGGATTCTGATAATATTCAAGAATTTCCTGGTTTTCGGCCGGGTCAGAGTGAGTTCCCTGATCTCTGTGGTTTTTTTACTCTATCTTTTTCTGGTGATATTCGAGGTCTCGTTCTACTACAGCCGCATTCATGCGCATGGTTTTTTTCCTTAGTTTCAAGAGCTGGCTGACACTCCGGCCGCAGTTGCTTAGGGGATGGCGGAAAGGGACTTCGCCGACCGGAGGATCTCCGGAATCTTGGGGGATTAATAAAAGAGGGCCGACTCCTCCAGCTCGCCTTCGTCGTTGCGGAAGATCATCTTGATGCCTTCCTTGGCCCCCTCGGCATCCTGCTGATAAACCACCATCAGCCCGAGGCCTTTTTCCCGGTCGAAATACTCCCTGGCTTTGGCGGTGGCCTCAGCGAGCGTAGCGAAGCCTTGATCTCCCGGGATGATGAGGGTGTCCTCGTCTTCCCAGTTTTCCTTCGACTTGTGGCCCTCTACATAAAACTTGCCGGTCGCGGCGCCCCTCTTTCTCGGGACGTTGCAGTCAAAACAATCTTCCATGGTCTTCTCCGTCAATTTTTGTCTATTTTAAGGAAAACCGGCTCAAAAGTAAAAGCCTTTTTGCCGCGGCAAAAGAATTTCGCCCGCGGGAAAAAACGCCTCTCCCCGGCGTCTCTATTAATCTGAGCGTTTAAAATTCAATGCGGGAGGAACAGCATGAGCAAAAAAATCGCTCCGGAAGAGTTTGTCCGGCTGGCCATCCAGAAATTGAGGACGGGCCCCTACAAGGGTATCCACTCCGTTTACAGCGGTTTCAACGAGGCTTTCAAGAAATATTTCGCCGGCCAAGACCCCGTCCAATTCACCAACAGTCTGGCCGAAGACGGGAAGCTGGCCATTCGGCCGATGAAGGGCGGAGTCGTCCTCTATCTTCCCGAGGACGGCCCGAAGATGTCGCGGGGAGACGAGGCCCTCAAAAAGATGGGGCTGATATAAGCCGAGACGCTTGCGCCCATCATTTTGGGTTTGACACGTCGATTCCACAGCGGCACAATCTGAGCTAGGCTGTGCACTCGGCCAACTGGAGACCCGCATGAAAAGACGTGAAGCCTTGAAAATACTGCCCCTTTCTATCGCCGGGATGGGAATGGTCCCGAAAAACGCCGGCGCTTTTGCCCGAACCCCGGCTCCGACGGAAATGCCCGCCGGCAGCCAGACCCTCAAGGCCTCATTGACGGCTGAAATCAAACCCCACAATGGCGCCCCGACGCTTTTTCTCAACGGGCGGCCGACCTTTGCCGCTATCTACTGGGTCGCGGCGCCCGAGAAAGACAGCTGGGACTTCGCCGAACAGGCCCGGCGCAACGCCGACGCCGGCATCCACATCTACGCCTTCGACCCACATCCTCGCTTATCAGGTCGGAACCGGCCACACCGGAGAATGGGTCAAGGGCGAATCGTCGATGTACTGGCCCTGCGGCGACTACAGCGAGCCGATGCGGCGGCATTTCCGCGCCTGGCTCCCGCTGGAAATACCGGGATGACGGCTCTTCTCTACGGGCCGCCTGGGGCAGCCCCGCGGCTTCTTTTGAGAGCGCCGAGGTCCCCGGCGCCGAAGCCCAGCTCGAGGCTAAAAATTACACCTTTCGCGACCCCGCCCGGGAGAAGGACGTCATCGATTACTACGAGTGCCTAGCCGAGCTCTGCGCCGATTGTCTCGTCGATTTCTGCCGGACCGCCAAGGAAGCAGCGCGCGGCCGGAAGCTGGCCGGCGCTTTCTACGGATATCTTCTGGACCTGGCCTGGAACGGAGGTTTTTTCCGGGAACGACCGGACAGCGATTATTCAACCTACCAGCGCTCCGGCCATCTCGGCCTGGGAAAGGTCCTGCGCTCCCCGCACGTCGATTTCCTGGTCAGCCCGTACAGCTACGGGTTCCGCGGCATCGGCGGGGACGGCCCGAGCATGCTGCCCGCGGAGTCGGTGCGCATCCACGGCAAGCTCTGCCTGATCGAGGACGACACCCGGACGCACGCCGACCCCGGCGATCCGAACTACGGCCGGGCCGCTAACCTTTCCGAGAGCACGGCCATTCTGCGCCGCAATTTCGCCGGGGTGGCCGCCCGCGGCCAGGGCATCTGGTGGGCCGGCTGGAAAGTCGACACCATCAAGGAACCCGCGTTTCTGCCGCTCCTCCGGGCGTTCCAGAAGCTCGGGACGTTCGCCCTGGAGCTCGACCGCCGGCCCAGCTCCGAGATCGCCCTGTTCATCGATGACGAGAGCTTTTTCTATCAATCCGACCGGAATAGTCTGGACTTGCCCCTGATCTTCCAGCAGCGGCTGTGGGGGATGCCGCGGCTGGGGGCGCCGTTCGACGTCTACCTCCTCCAGGACCTACTCGAGGGCCGGCTCCCGCCATACAAGCTCTTCATTTTCCTGAACGTCTTCCGGCTGGACGAAAAACGGCGGAGCGCGCTGGAAAAAGAGATCCGCCGGGATAAACGGACAGCCCTCTGGATCTATGCGCCCGGGCTGATCAAAGACGACCTATCGCTCGACCACATGCAGGAGCTGACCGGGTTCAGGTTCGGCCTGGGGGAGCAGCCCTGGGGACCGCTCGTCCAGGTCACCAATTTCGACCACCCGATCACCAGGGAACTCGACCAGGACTTATTCTGGGGCACGAACAGCAAGCTGGCTCCCCTTTTCTACGTCGACGATCCTACGGCCCGGGTCCTGGGCCAGGTGGTCTACTCCCAGGGAAACTGCCGGCCTGGGTTCGCCGCTAAAACCTTTCCCGAATGGACGTCTGTGTACTCCGCTGCGCCGAACCTGCCCGCCTCCGTCCTGCGCGGCATCGCCCGCTTCGCCGGCGTCCACATTTACGGCCCGGCCGGCGATGTCCTCCACGCCTCGCGCCAAATTCTCGGCGTCCACACCGTCGCGGGAGGAAAGCGGGCCTTCAATCTCCCCCGGCCGGTCGAAGTGGTCTATGACTTATTCGAGAGCAGAGTGATCGCCCGCGAGGCGGCCCGGTTCGAGATCGACCTGGCTCCGGCCTCGACTTCAATCTTCTTCACCGGAGAAGCCGGGACGCTCGACAAGTTCTCCCCCGGCCTTTAGAGAATCCTCACAGCAGCTTGCCGATCCGCTTGCTGACGTCGGCCGCGAACCGCTGGATGTAATTGCAGACGAAGTCCTGGACATCCAGAGCCGTGTCCTTGACCAGCGGAGTCAGGTCCATGGCATAGATCATGGACGTGGCGACATCGACGTCATGGGTGGCATAGTAGGTGGCGTGGGCCCGGCGCCGGCCGATCGTGGCCATGTCATAGCCCTTTCCCCCGGAGACCTGGGAATCAAAGACGCTGACCAGTGATGTCGCCAGGTTCTGGTGCTCCGAGACATCGAGGCCGACTTTGTCCTCGTCGCCCAGCCAGTCCAGGTCGCGCCAGACTTCACAGCCGAGGAGCTTTTCCGGCCGGAGGTCTGCCGGCAGCTCGCGGACAGCCCGGATGGTCCGCAGGCAGACCGCGACGTGGGTGTCGTGCTTATCGGCGGGATTATGGGTATAGACGATCCGGGGCCGGGCCAGGGTCAGAATGTCCCCGATGTCCAGCTGCGGGCCTGCGTTGGCGGCGTCCTTGATTTCCGCGCTGGTGTAATTGAGGAAGGCTACTCCCCCGTATTCGCCCACCATGGCCGCCTTCTTCTGCTCTTTCTTGCGCACGACCTTCATCTCTTCGCCGCTGTACTTTTTATAGAACCCGTCGCGCGGGCTCCCGGCGCCGTCGGTGGTGATGACGCCGAAAAACCAGTCATCCTGGCTGCCGAAGCATTTGAGGATGCCGTGGTAGGCCATGATCTCGAGGTCGTCGGGATGGGCGGCCACACCCAGGTGGGTGGTGCGGGCGATGGCCCCGGGGAGCGGGGCGCCGTCGGGGATAAAAATTTCGTTGTGCTCTTTTCTCAGTTGGAAGTCCATGTTTTGTCTCTGTTTAAATTTCCCTGTCTCTTTTGACCGCCGGGAGGCTGGCGGCGGCCACAGCCTGGCCGACGCGGCGGCTTTGCTCGTCCGGGAGGTGCAGGGCGATGCGGCCGGCCAGTTCCGGGAACTCGCTCCGGAGCACTTCCGTCGCTTTTTCCTGGATGATCGGTCCGGCTTCGCCGCTGGTGACGCGGCCGAGGATGAGGACATGGGCGATGTCGTAATAATCGGCGTAGTGGGCGATGCCGTAGCCGAGATAAACGCCGATCGTCTCAAAGACCCGCCCGGCCCTCTCGTCCCCCCGCTGCAGAAGATCCTGGACCGCCCTGAGCTTGTCCACCGCCTGGAGGTTCTCATCCAGGCTGATCCCGGCCGACGCGGCCAGCCGGAAGACCGCCTGCTGGGAAAAGTACTGGACGCCGCAGCCGGCATCGCCGGACCACTCGTCCACCGGCGCCTGCGGATGCAGGTCCACCGGCGCAAAGGCGAGCTCGTTTAGCCAGCCGGTGATATTTCCCTTGTCGTTCACATAGCCTCCGGCCTGGCTCGACCCGAGGGCGATGCCGAGGACCCGGTTGGCGTTGAGGGACATCGACCCGGCCAGGGCCGTCACCTCGCCGTCGTTGACCACTTCGAACGGGACCTTCCATTCCTTCCGCATCCTCAGGAACATCGGGTTGATCTTTTTCTTGAAGAGGTTCCGGGGGATGCCCCGGAACAGCGAGGCCACCATGGCCCGGTTGTCGATGTAGATCCCGGCCGCGCTTCCGCCGATGGCATCCACGCGGGGCAGATGCGAGGCCGCCTGGTGGAGGCCGGACATCACCTGGTGGAAGTGGTAGGCCGGGTCGCTCTGGTTCCGCGGGTCCCAGGGAACCTCCTCGCTGAAGACGGTTTCTCCCTCGACCACGGCGCTGACCTTGCGGTCGCTGGCCCCGAGGTCAAACCCGATCCGGCAGCCGTCGAGGTGGCGGCCGAGTGGACGCGTCTTCTCGAACCCCGGAGGGACAGAGTCGGCGGGGACAGCCTCGACGGCGAACTTTTTGCCGTAGGCCGTGGACATCAGGTCGGCATCAAAAGCGCGGCGGCCCCGCCTGGCGTATTCCCGCTTGATCGGCCCGCCGACCTCGGCCGGCCCGCCGACAATGACCTTGTACCCGCCCCACATCCAGAGCAGGGACTTGACTAGACGCTCGGTGTACCGGAGCCCGGCCGCGAATCTCGAGTGTCCCGATGGGAATACTCGGGCCCGGTAGCAGGAGAGGGAGCCGTCGGCCCGCTCCAGCCCGATGACCAGGGGCTCGCTCGCAGGGTCGCCCGCTGCCGCTGTCCAGAAGGCCCGGTTCCACAGCACAGCCGGGACGAATTCGGGATGGAGCTCGGAAATGACTTTGGGCCTGACCGGCAGGCCGAAGTCGATGTTCATCTGTTTTTCCTTCTCCGATTCCTGATGAAATTCGAATTATAGGCCAATCACGTCCCTTACGCAAACCTGAAGATATCCACGTCTGCATCTTCTAGTTATGTGATGGGAACGGGTCCTGTCATGGCGCGTCCCCGTCCGTCCTCGCTCCGCACCCGTCAAGAGAGGGGTCCCCTACGCTCCGGGCGTTGCGGGGACTGGCGCCATGCCACCCATTCCCATAATCCATAATTGGATTTAAATCGAGATGCACCCATTAGACGCAAAGAACGGATGGGGGATCAGAACAGAATTTCGCAGGGAATGCCGCGCCGGGCGGCTTCCGCAGCCACCCGCAGAGCCTGCTCCCGGAAGAAGCGGTCGGTGGCCGATTCGGTCAGCCCGAGCCGGCGGTAGAGTCCGATGACGGTCTCCAGGTAATTCATCCGGTCGACGAGAATCCTGTCCACGTTCCCGGCGAGGGCGGCGACCAGTTTCTCCGGTCCGCCGGGAAGGATGGGTCCGACAAAGACGAACGTCGGGATTCCCCGGGAATGGATCTTGCCCAGCGCGTCGATTCTTTTCTTGACCGGAGAAGCCCCCGGCTCGAACATCCGGGCGATTTGCTCGTCGTCGGTGGTGATGGTCATTCCGACCTCGACCTCCTCGAATTTTTCCAGGATGTCGAGGTCGCGCAGGACGAGCGCCGATTTCGTCTGGATACTGACGGGAAACTGAGCTCCGGCCAGGATTTCCAGGCACTGCCGGGTCAGCTTATAGGTCGCTTCGAGCGGCTGGTAAGGATCGCAGACCGAGGCGATCCAGACCGTCCCCCTCTTCGCCCGCACGACTTGTTTCCGCAGAAGCTGGGGGGCGTTGACTTTGACATCGACAAAGGCGCCCCAGGGCTCGCTGTGGCCGGAGTACCGTCGCATGAAGAGACGGGCATAACAGTAGCGGCAGTTGACCTGGCATCCCGTGTATGGATTCAGGCAGTAGTCGTAGATCTTCGACTTGTTGAGGATGCTTTTGGCCTGGACCTCTCTGATGTTGACCATCGCTCGGCCGCCCAAGGCTATTGTAACAAAAAGCGGGGAGTCGTAGCCAAGGCAGGGAGAATTCAATCCCGACGCGGGATTGGACTAATAGCCGCCGGCGTCCTCGACGACCCGGGCCAGGGCCTCGACATTCTGCCGCGGCGTGTGAGGAGCGATAGAGCAGGCGGTGCTGAGGATATAGCGGCCGCCCGGCTTGCCGATGGCGAGCCTGGCGCCGGCGTCCCGGCGGACGGCCTCCACATCTCCCTCCAGCAAGACGTTGACCGGGTCGATGTTCCCCTTGATGAAGGCGTTCCCGCCGACCCGGCGCTTAGCGTCGGCAAGCTCGACCGTCCCCAGGGGCGGGGGGTCGAGGCATTCGAGCCCGGCGAACCCGGCTTCGACCATCATTTCCAGCCGGTCATGGATGGCGCCGCAGGTATGCACATAGGCCGGCACGCCGCAGCTGCTCACGGCCCGGGCGATCTGGCTTTCGAAGGGAAGGACGAAATCCCGGTAAAATTGGGGCGAGATGAACCCGGCCCCGGCGTAGGGAGAAGAGACTTTGACCGCCTCGACGCCGCGCCCGGCGATGGCCACGGCCAGCTTCCGGATGCCCTCCGCAAACCTCCGCAAAATTTCCCCGGCTTTCTCCGGGAACTCCAGCAGGGCGATGAACCCCTCGCTAAACCCGAAGAGATTGAGGTAGTAATCAAACGGCGAGGTGACCTCCCCATGGATCGAGCAATCCGCGCCCGCTTTCTCGACCAGTTGGTCAACGACATCGAAGCGATGGCCGGGGTCGATGGCAAACTCGAGTCCCTGGGAGACGGGGATAAAACCGATCTCGTCCGGGATGGACTCCGGGTCGAACTCCGCCACGGATTGAAACGGACGGGGCTGCCGCGGATAGTGCAGCGGCAGGTCGTCCGGGGGAAAGACCGTCCGGTCTCCGCTTTTCCAGTGGACGACTTCGGCCGACCCCTCCCGGCTGACCCGGGCGACGCTCTTCTCCCAATCGGGGGAATGGCCGTGCAGGCTGATGAGGATGCCGTCGAAATGATAGGCCCGGCGCAGTTCCAGAAGCCCGGCCGCAAAAACCTCAGCCGAATTCCAGAAGGCGGAGGGGGACGCGCCCGTCTGCAGGAGCATGTGGCCGATGCTCATCTGACACATCAGCGGCACGCGGTCGGGGAGCAGCCCGGCCATGGCCCGCCGCATCCTTTCCTTTCCGCTCATCGCCTCAAAAAAATATGCCGTTTTCATCTCTATGTCAATTGGATAGTGGAAACCTGCTGAAACGCCCGACGGGTGACGTGGTTCGGGGCCCATGGGGGGAAGAGGCGAGGGTGTTGGGTGAGGAAGTCCGTCGAAGACTGAGCGGGCACGGTTTCTCGACT
>CAZYWP010000072.1:0-3302 GCA_964651495.1 uncultured Eubacteriales bacterium
CCCGAGCCTTATTTGACCCGCCCCCTTACGTATGTTATTTTATTGGACGATTCCAAAAAAATGGGGACAGCTCCATTTTTGGAAATTCGAGGACATGAACCGAATTTCCGAATTAAGTATTGTGTCCCCATAATTGCGAAAAAAATGGTCAGAGTGCGATTTGCGCCCAGTCCGACGGGCTTTCTCCACCTGGGGAGCGCCCGCACCGCCCTGTTCAACTGGATCTACGCCCGGCACACCGGGGGGCGCTTCCTCCTCCGCGTCGAGGATACGGATTTAGCCCGCTCCGACGCCCGCTTCCTCGACGAGATCCTGCGCGACCTGCGCTGGCTCGGCCTCGACTGGGACGGCGAGCCCATCTTCCAGAGCCGCCGCTTCTCCCTCTACCGGGAAAAAGCTGCGTCTCTCGTCGCCGCCGGCAAGGCCTATAAAGAAGGCGAGGCCGTCATTTTCCGGGTCGAGAAAGGCCGCGCCATCGAGTACACAGACCGGATCCACGGCCGGATCAGCGTCCGGACCGACGACATCAAGGACCAGGTGCTGATCAAGTCGGACGGCTCGCCCTCCTACAATTTCGCCTGCGTCATCGACGACGCCGAGCTCGAGATTACCCACATCCTGCGCGGCGACGACCATATCTCCAACACGCCCAAGCAGATCCTGTTCTACGAGGCCCTCGGCTTCAAACCTCCCGAGTTCGGCCATATGCCCCTGATCCTCGGCCCCGACGGGGCCAAGCTCTCCAAGCGGCACGGCGGAGTCTCGGTCGAGGAATACCGCGGGGAAGGATACCTCCCGGAGGGGCTGGTCAACCACCTCATCCTCCTCGGCTGGTATCCGGGCGAGGAGCACGAGGTCCTGACGCTCCAGGAGGCGGTGCGCCTGTTCGATATCAGCCAAATGGGCGATGTCCAGGCCAAGTTCGACCTGCAGAAACTCCGCCACCTCAACGCCGAGCACATCATGCGCAAGAAGGCCGCGGACCTCTTGCCGCTTATCAAGCCCCATCTCGCGTCGGCCGGCATCGGTCTCGCCGTCTTCGACGATGCCTTCCTCATCAAGCTGATCGACCTCTACAAAATCCGGATCAGGACGCTGCGCGAATTCGTCGACAAGACCGACTGCTTCTTCCGGGACGATTTCGCCATCGAGGAAGACGGCAGGAAAAAATACCTCGACAACCCCGAAAACGCCGCGAACCTCCGCGTCCTGGCCGACCGGCTGGCCGGACTCGAGGATTTCTCCCATCTCAACATCGAGAACGTCTTCCGCGCTCTCGCCGAGGAGCGCGGCCTCAAACCGGCCGGCCTCATCCATCCGGCCCGCCTGGCCGTGAGCGGCAAGACGAGCGGGGCCGGGCTTTTCGAGATGATGGAACTCCTCGGCAAGGCCAAGGTCATCCAGCGTTTGCGAGGCGGTATCCCATGAGTATCCCCGAGCCCAAAAGGCATTTCGTCCGCGAGATCATCGAAGCTGACATCCGGAACAACAAGAACCGGGGCCTGGTCCACACCCGCTTCCCGCCCGAGCCGAACGGGTTCCTCCACATCGGCCACGCCAAGTCCATCTGCCTGAATTTCGGCCTGGCCGCCCAGTACAACGGCCTCTGCAACTTGCGCTTCGATGACACCAACCCGGAGACCGAGGAGATGGCCTACGTGGAGTCGATTAAAGAAGACGTCCGCTGGCTCGGGTTCGACTGGGAGGACCGGGAGTTCTATGCCTCGGATTACTTCCCCCAGCTCTACGAGTTCGCCGTCGACCTGGTCAAGAAGGGGAAAGCCTATGTCTGCGACCTGACCGCCGCTGAGGTGAGCGTGCAGCGCGGCACCCTGACCCAGCCCGGCCGCGAGAGCCCCTACCGGAACCGCATAGTCGGGGAGAACCTGGACCTCTTCCGGCGGATGAAGGAGGGCGAGTTCCCCGACGGGTCGAAAACCCTCCGGGCCAGGATCGACATGGCCCATCCCAACCTGCTGATGCGCGACCCCGTGCTGTACCGCATCCGGCGCGGGCACCATTACCGCACCGGAGACCAGTGGGTGATCTATCCGACCTATGACTGGGCCCACGGCCAGTCGGACTCGATCGAGGGGATCACCCACTCGATCTGCACCCTCGAATTCGAGGTCCATCGCCCGCTCTACGACTGGTTCCTGGCGGAGCTCGGCGTCCACCATCCCCAGCAGATTGAATTCGCCCGGCTGAGCGTCAGCCACACCGTGTTGAGCAAGCGGAAGCTCCTCGAGCTCGTCAGAGAGCGCTGCGTCAGCGGCTGGGACGACCCCCGCATGCCGACGATCTCGGGGCTGCGGCGGCGCGGCTACACGCCCGAGGCCATCCGCAAGTTCTGCGACCTCATCGGCGTGGCCAAGGCGAACAGCATCGTGGACATGCCTCTCCTCGAGGACTGTGTCCGGGAGGACCTCAACAGAGGCGTGCCCCGAGTCATGGCCGTGCTGCGGCCGTTGCGCGTCGTCATCGTCAACTATCCCGAAGACCGCAGCGAAGAGCTCGAGGCCGTCAACAACCCGGAAAACCCCGGCCAGGGGACCCGCCTGGTCCCGTTTTCCCGCTTCCTCTACATCGAGCGGGACGATTTCCTGGAAGACCCGCCCAAGAAATTTTACCGCCTCGCCCCGGGCCGCGAAGTCCGGCTGCGCTACGCCTATTTCATCAAGTGCGTCGAGGTGGTCAAGGACCCGGCCAGCGGCGAGGTCGTCGAGCTCCGCTGCACCTATGACCCGGCCACCCGCGGCGGCGATTCGCCGGACGGCCGGAAGGTCAAGGCCACGCTGCACTGGGTCTCGGCCGGCCACGCCATCGACGCCGAAGTCCGCCTTTACGATACCCTTTTAAGCAAGCGCGATGCCGGCGAAGTCGAGGAGGGCGCCGACTGGAAGGTGAACCTCAACCCCAAGTCTCTCCAACTCCTCGCCGGCTGCAAGCTCGAGCCGAGCCTCAGTGCCGCTGCGCCGGGGAGCCGCTTCCAGTTCGAACGGCTGGGCTATTTCTGCGTCGACTCGAAGGACTCCGGGCCGCAAAAACCCGTTTTCAACCGCACCGTTACCCTGCGCGACCCCTGGGCCAACATCAAAAAATCCGGCCGCGAGAACCAGTAGGATGACGCCCGGCTTGATGAAGATAATCGCTGCGGCCTCACTGGCCATCCTTTCCCGGCTGTCTGTAGCGGCTCCCGTCCGGGGGGGCGTGGACAGGACTCCCCACCCCGCGTCTGTGCCGGCTGAACCTAAATATCTGGAGGTGTTGAAGACCATCTACCAGGAAGTCAAGGAGCTCGG
>CAZYWP010000072.1:3402-4686 GCA_964651495.1 uncultured Eubacteriales bacterium
TTTCACATGAAATCGTCGATTACCCGCATTTATGCCCGGGAGATCCTGGATTCCCGGGGAAACCCGACGGTCGAGGTGGAGGTCAAGCTCGAGGGCGGGGCCATGGGCCGGGCCGCGGTTCCCTCCGGCGCATCGACGGGCGCCCACGAGGCCCTCGAGCTCCGCGATCAGGATAAGGCGCGCTACGGCGGCAAGGGAGTCCTCACGGCTGTCCGAAACGTCAACGTCCATTTGGCTAAGAGGCTGCTCGGCCTGGACGCGCTCGACCAGGCAGCGGTCGATCAGGCCATGATCGATTTGGACGGGAGCGAGAACAAGGACAAGTACGGCGCTAACGCGATCCTCGGTGTCAGTCTGGCCGTAGCCCGGGCGGCGGCCGCGGCGGCGGGACTGCCGCTTTACAATTATCTAGGCGGCGGGTCGGCCAACCTTCTTCCCGTCCCGATGTTCAACATCCTCAACGGCGGCGCCCACGCCAACTGGCAGGCCACCGACTTCCAAGAATTCATGGTGGCCCCAGTGGGAGCTCCCTCGTTCAGGGAAGCACTCCGCTGGGGCGCCGAGGTCTATCATGCCCTGAAGAGCGTCCTCAAATCGGGCGGCTACGCCACGGGGGTGGGCGACGAGGGCGGGTTTGCTCCGGCCCTCAAGACCAACGCCGAAGCGGTCGAGCAGATCCTCAAGGCCATCGAAAAAGCGGGCTACAAGGCAGGGGGAGATATCGCCATCGCCCTCGACCCGGCGGCGAGCAGCTTCTTTGAGGACGGGCTTTACCTCCTGCGGACGGAGAACCGCAAGGTCGATTCGGCGCAGATGGTCGAGCTCTGGGCCGGCTGGGTCAAGGCCTACCCGATCGTCAGCCTGGAGGACGGCCTGGCCGAGGACGACTGGGCCGGCTGGAAGCTCCTCAACAAAACGCTCGGAGACAAGATCCAGCTCGTCGGCGACGACCTCTTCGTCACCAACATCAAGCGGATCGCCCGGGGCATCGAGGAGAACGCGGCCAACTCCGTCCTGATCAAGCTCAACCAGATCGGGACGCTGACCGAGACGATCGCCGCCATCAGGATGGCCAAGAACGCCGGCTGGAGCGCGATGGTCAGCCATCGCAGCGGCGAGACGGTGGACAGCTTCATCGCGGATTTTACCGTGGCTATGGGGACGGGTCAGCTCAAGACCGGCGCCCCCTGCCGCGGCGAGCGGGTGGAAAAATACAACCAGCTCGTCCGGATCGAGGAGGAGCTGGGGGCGGCGGCGGTCTATGCCGGCCGCAGCGCCTTCAAG
>CAZYWP010000072.1:4786-15406 GCA_964651495.1 uncultured Eubacteriales bacterium
CCTGGACGGTTGAAGACATCGTCATGGCGGAGAGCGCCGGCCAGTTCGAGATCTCGCCGGATGCGAAACGCGCCGTCTGGGTGAAATCCCGGATGGACAAGGAGAAGGACCGGCGCATCTCGAACCTCTTCCTGACCATCCTGGAGACGAAAAAGACAATCCAGCTCACCCGGGGGACGGAGAACCACACCTCGCCGCGCTGGTCGCCCGACGGAGAGTGGATTTCCTTCCTCAGTTCGCGGCCGCTGCCGAAACCGAATCCTGACCAAGCGGGGGCTCAGCTCTGGTTGATCAACCTCAACGGCGGAGAGCCCTACCACCTCACGGAATTGAAGCGGGGCATCCAGCGCTGTCAGTGGGTGGATAACGATACGATCGTCTTCAGCGCCGAGGAGGACCCGACGCTCTACGAGCAAGAGCTCAAAAAGAAGAAGGATGGCACGCGGGTGGTGGACGACGTCCCGCACACTCCGCCGGTGCGGCTCTTTCGGCTGGCCGTGAAAGACCGCAAGGTGACGCGGCTGACGGACAACACGGATTTCATCCAGGCCTTCGAGGTCAGCCCGAACGGGAAAATGGCGGCCACTGTCCACGCTCTAGACCTGAGCTATGAGTGGGACCAGAAGATCCCGCCGAAGACATTCCTCGATGACCTGGCCACGGGCGGGCGAAAAGAGGTTTTCTCCGGGACGCGCATCCGGCCCGTCGACCTGACCTGGGCCCGGGACAGCTCCGGCTTCTACGCGCCGGCGCCCTTTTCGACCCATTCGCAATTTCTCACCGCCTCAGTCCTCGTCCTCTATTTTTATGACGTGGCTGCGGCCGCCCACACCCGGGTCGACCTGGGCTGGGAGAACGGCCTCGCCTCCGACCTGCAGGCCGCTCCGGACGGGTTTGTCGCGCTGCTCGCCGACGGCGCCAGGAATAGGCCGGCCCGCTATCTCAAATCCGGCGGCAGGTGGACGCGGCAGGACCTCGAGGGCGAGCATGTCAAAAACATGCAGAGCCTCGTCCTCAGCCGGGACGGCAGGACTCTGCTCTACGATTATTCCGCGGCCAGCCTGCCGGGACAGTGGTACAGCGCCGCGCTCGACGGCAGCCGGCTGAAGGGCGCTGCGGTGGTCACGGACCTCAACCCCGGTTTCAAGAACAAGACCTTCGCCCGGACGGAAGTCGTCCGCTGGAAGGGCGCCTTGGACGAGGAAGTGGAGGGGATCCTTTATTACCCGCAGGCCTATGAACCGGGGAAGAAATACCCGCTTCTCACGGCGCCGCACGGCGGGCCGGCGGGGGCCGACCTGGACGCCTGGGATGAAAGTTATTCCTATGCCCAGCAGCTCCTCAACCAGCGGGGCGCTTTCGTGCTCAAGCCGAACTACCACGGCAGCTCGAACTACGGCCTCAAGTGGGTGGAGTCCATCTGCTGCGGGAAGTACTACGAACTGCCGGTTAAAGACATCGAGGCGGGCGTCGACTTCCTGATCGCCAAGGGCATGGCCGACCCGGACCGCATCGCCACCTTCGGCTGGTCCAATGGCTCCATCCTCTCCATCGCGCTCAGCCTGGAAAACCCGGACCGCTACAAGGCGGTCGCGGCGGGCGCGGGCGATGTGGAGTGGATCAGCGACTGGGCCAACGTCGATTTCGGCCAGGCCTTTGACGCCTATTATTTCGGCAAATCCCCGCTCGAGGACCCGGAGCTCTATCTGCGGCTGTCGCCCCTCTTCAAGCTCGACAGGCTTAAGGCGCCGACGATCATCTTTTTCGGCACCGAGGACCGCAACGTGCCGACAAGCCAGGGCTGGACCCACTATCGCGCCCTCTACCACCTCGGCAAGACCGTCCGCTTCCTGCTCTTTCCGGGCGAGCCCCACGGCCTGCAGAAACTCTCCCACCAGACGCGGAAGCTCGAGGAGGAAATGGCCTGGTTCGACCGCCATCTCTTCAAGACGGAACAGGCCGCGAACGAGGCCTTGGATAAGGAATCGCCGCTCGGGCAGGCCCTGCGCCGCCGGAGCATCGGCCGGGTCGGGTTGAAATACGGGGTGGCCTGGACGCCGGCGAAGCCGTCAGGGGAGAAGTCGGCGGAAGTGCTCGTCCCGGAAGTAGTCAAACGCGGCCGGCTCGAGATCGGCCGGTTTGAGGTGACCCGGGCCCAGTATGCGGCCTTTGACCCCGCTTATCCCCTCAAGCCAGGCCAGGAGAATTATCCGGCTAACCGCATTTCATTCGACCAGGCGAAAGCGTATGTCGAATGGCTCTCCAAGCTGACAGGCGGGGAGTGGCGCCTGCCCGAAGAGGACGAAGTCCGGCCGCTCTACGAGGGCCGCTCCGGCGAAAATATTCTTGACTACTGGGCGGGCTATACCCTCAACCCCGACGACGCCCGCCGCCTGGAGCCGAAGGTCGCGGAGCTCGGGGAGGATGCCCCGTTGCTCAAGGAGGTGGGGAGCTTCCCCGGCGCCGGCAAGGAAGACGAGGAGCTTGTCTTCGACCTCGGGGGCAATGTGGCCGAGTGGGCGCGGGCCAAGGACGGAAGCGGCAGGCTTCTCGGCGGCAGTGCCGACCGTCCGGCCGACGCCAAAGTGCAGCGCCTGGTGGCCGGCCCCGCCTACCAGGGCTTTCGGGTCGTTCGCGGCGAGGTCAAATAATCGCCGGGCGGCAGAGTCAAACGCCCCAAGGGTTGACCTCGAAGGGAGCGGAATGTTAGAATTCTCCGACTCGGATTGTAAATAAAGCGAGCGAATCTGGTGACTCAGGGAGCCAAGAAGTTCTCCTCTCCAGGGTGTATCCTCCGTTCATACTGAAAACCCGAATCAGGCCATCAAAATTTTATTTTGGGAGGAGACGATGCCTGAGACGAAGACTGAAAACCAGTTTCCTGAATGGTTCCCGCCTTCGCCCGAAGTGATCGGGCAGGCCCATATCAAGAACTGGGCCGAAGTAGCCGGGAAAGCCGACGAGGACTTCCTGGGTTTCTGGGAATCCTGCGCCCGGGAGTTCATCGATTGGCACGCCCCGTGGACTAGAGTCCTGGACGATTCCGCCAAGCCCTTTTACAAGTGGTTTGTCGGGGCCAAGACCAACATTGTCTTCAATGCGATCGACCGTCACCTCAAGACGCATCGCAAGAACAAGCTCGCCCTGATGTGGGAAGGGGAGAAGGGCGAGCACCGGACGTTCTCTTATTTCGCCCTCAACCGGGAAGTCAGCAAATTCGCCAGCGTGCTGAAAGCGCTCGGGGTCAAAAAAGGGGACCGCGTGACGATCTACATGGGGCGCGTACCCGAACTCCCAATCGCCATGCTGGCCTGCGCCAAGATCGGGGCCGTCCACTCGGTTGTCTACGGCGGTTTCTCGACCGAGTCGCTGCACGGCCGGATCGAGGACTCCCAGTCCCGCGTGGTCATCACCTGCGACGGGGCTTTTCTCAACGGCAAGATCGTGGAGTTGAAGAGGATCGCTGACGAGGCCATCAGGCGGGCGCCGATCGTCGAGCATGTGGTGGTGTTCAAGCGCACCGGCCATGAGGTCCCGATGGAAGAGGGCCGCGATATGTGGTGGCACGACCTCATGTCCCTGCCGATCGCCGACCCGCGCTGCCCGACCGAAATTTTAGACGCGGAAGACATGCTCTTTCTGCTCTATACCTCCGGGACGACAGGAAAGCCCAAGGCGATCGTCCACACCCACGGCGGGTACCAGGTCGGTGTGGCTGCCAGTCTGAAATATGTCTTCGACCTCAAGGACGAGGACCGCTGGTGGTGCGCCGCGGACCCGGGATGGGTCACCGGGCATTCCTACATTGTCTATGGCCCCCTGATACTCGGCGCGACGGGATTCATGTACGAGGGGGCGCTGACCTATCCCTATCCCGACCGCTGGTGGCAGATGGCCGAGAAATACGGGATCACCGTGTTCTACACCGCTCCGACCGCCATCCGGGGGTTAATGCGCTTCGGCGAGGCCTGGCCGAACCGGCGCGACCTTTCTTCGCTTCGGCTTCTCGGCTCGGTCGGGGAGCCGATCAATCCCGAAGCCTGGCGCTGGTACCACAAGAATATCGGAAAAGATCGGTGCCCGATCATGGACACATGGTGGCAAACCGAAACCGGGATGTTCATGATCACCCCGGTGCCCAGCCTGGCCCTGAAACCCGGGTCGGGCACGCTCCCGTTCTTCGGTCAGCAGGCCGATATCCTGAATGAGGAAGGCCAGCCGGTCGGGACCAATGAAGAGGGCTATCTCGTCCTGAAGAGGCCCTGGCCAGCCATGTTACGCACTATTTACCGGGACCCCGATCAATACGTCGAGCAGTATTGGAGCAAGTTTCCCGGCCTGTATTTGACCGGCGATTCAGCCCGGCGTGATAAAGACGGTTACTATTGGATAATCGGCCGGGTGGACGATGTCATCAAGGTCTCCGGCTACCGGCTCGGCACGGCGGAGATCGAATCGGCGCTGGTGAGCCATCCGGCCGTGGCCGAGGCCGCGGCGATCGGGCTGCCGCATGAGATCAAAGGCCAGGCGGTGCATGCGTTTGTCTTGCTCCGCCAGGGGTTCGAGGCGTCCAAAGACCTGGCCGAAGAGCTGAGACAGCATGTGGGCAAAGAGATGGGGCCGATCGCCAAGCCCGAAGACATCCAGTTCGTCCCGACGCTGCCCAAAACGCGCTCGGGAAAAATCATGCGGCGCGTGCTCAAGGCCCGGGCGCTGGGCCTGGCGGAAGGAGACCTTTCCACTCTCGAGGAATAAGCGCCGGGCCCCCCTCCTCCCCCCACCGGTGGGGGAGGACAAAAGAGAGGGGGATCTCTGACTAATGGGAATGGGTGGCATGGCGCCAGTCCCCGAGCGCCCTGGATTTGACAGCGATTCCCATTACTGATATTCTTTGGCCAAACAGGGAGAAGGGACTCTCCGGTCATGAAATGCCCCAAGTGTTCCTCGGACAACCCGGATACCCAGCGCTTTTGCGGCGGGTGCGGGACCTCACTTGACTTGGGCGGGGACAAAGACGCTCCGACCCAGACTTTCAAGATCCCGATCATCGAATTGACCACCGGCTCGACCTTCGCCGGAAGATATAGGATTATCGAGGAACTGGGCTCCGGGGGGATGGGACGCGTCTACCGGGCGCTCGACCAGACGCTGGGCGAGGAGATCGCCGTCAAGTTCATCCGGCCCGAGATCGCCACGGATACGGAGACCATCCAGCGTTTCAGGGTGGAGCTCCGGGCCGCCCGCCAGGTGGTTCACAAGAATGTGGCTCGGATGTTCGACTTGAACGAAGAGAAGGGCATCCCATACATCACCATGGAATATGTGCAAGGGGAGAACCTCAGGCGCCTGATCAAGAAGATGGGCCGATTGAGCCCCGGCCAGGCCGTCTCGATCGCCAGGCAGGTCTGCGAGGGCCTGGCCGAGGCGCACCGGCTCGGGATCATCCACCGGGATTTGAAGCCCCAGAACCTCATGATCGACGAGGAGGGGAGAGTCCGGATCATGGACTTCGGACTCGCCCGGCTGCCCAAAGCCGAGGATAAAACGGAACCGGGGGTGGTCATGGGCACGCCGGCCTACATCTCGCCCGAGCAGGTGGAAGGATCGCCGGCCGACGCCCGCTCCGACCTCTATGCGCTGGGCATCATCCTCTACGAGATGCTCACCGGGAAAGCGCCCTTCACAGCGTCCACCCTGTTGAGCCTGGCTGTGAAACATGTCACCTCGGTGCCCAAGGATCCCCGGGAAATCAACGCCGCTATCCCGGAAAGCCTCAGCCGTGTCGTCCTGAAGTGCCTGGAAAAGGATCCAAAAAAACGATACCAGAGCGCGGAGGAGGTTTTCTCCGACCTCGGCCTGCTGGAGAAAGACCTCCAGACCGGTGAGATCTCGCGGGCGAGGATCAAGCCGACCTGGAGAGGAATCGCCAAACGGATCCGAGCCAGCCGCCTCCCGCAGGCCGCAGTCTTTCTGGCCGCCCTCATTTTCCTCGGCTACTTCATCTACCATCAATTCCTGACCCCGCCTGAAGCGGCCTGGAAGAGCTCCATCGCCGTCCTTCCGGTTGAAGACCAAAGTCCGCAAAAAGCCCAGGAAGCTCTCTGCCGGGGACTCCAGGAAGATATCATTGCCAAACTCTCCAGCATCCCTGAGCTCAGGATTGTCCCCCTCCTTTCGGTCTCGCAGTACGATTTTTCGGGAAAAGAGATCCGGGAGATTGGAAAGGACCTCGGCGCCGACTATCTCCTCAGGCTGGTTCTTCAGGAAGAAGGGAAAGGACTCCGCGTGACCCTCAGCATCATCGATGCCCGGGGTAATGAGCTCATACAACCTTATACATACGTGAGTGACCTGGACCGCTATTTTGAAATCCAGGATGAAATCTCGAGGTATATTGCCCGGGCTCTCAAGGCCAACCTGGTCGAGTCACGACTCCGGACGATCAAGATGAGAGAGCCGGGCAATCTGGTCGCTTATTATAACTATCTGGAAGCAATGCGACTCATCGAAGACGTCTATCATAAATTCCGCCGGACGGACGATTTCGCCGAAGCGGTCAGAAGATACGAGAAGGCCATCGAGCTGGACCCGAATTATGCGCTGGCCTACTGGGGTCTCGGCAACGCGTACGAAGCCAGGTACAACAGCAAGGCAAAGGATAAGGATCCTGGAGACCTGGAGAAAATGAAAAGCTATTATATAGAAGCTCATGAGCGGAACCCCGACCTGGCGGAGACGAACCTCGGCCTCGGCTGGATGTATTTCAACATTGTCAACAACGCTAGCGCCTCCCAGCATTTCAAGAGGGCGCTTGAACTGGACCCCCACAACTTCATCGTCAACCTCGACGTGGGCGCTTTTTTGAGGAGCGAGGGACTCTACGAGAAGGCCCTTAAGTATTTTCAGCGGGCGCTCAAGATCGACCCTCTTTCCGGACCGACTCGCATTCTGATCTGCAGCTCCCGGATGCGCCTGGGAGAATTTGAAGTAGCCGCCCGAGAGGTCGAGATGGTTATTGAAAAGGAGCCGCGCAATTTTGAGGCCCGCTATTATTATGCTCTCCAGCTCATCATGATGAACAGATTGGATGACGCGGAAAGGGAGATCGAGACGGCCCTCAAGATCATGACCGAAGATGAGAAAAGAATCTCGTTGCCCCGGGCCCTGTTATGGGCGTCGCGGGGAGAACGGGAAAAAGCCCTGGCCTACATCCGCCAGAATGAAACCTTAGATATCGCCGGGACTTTTCTTTACCTTCTCCTCGGAATGAACGACGAAGCGATCCGCAACATTGAGGCGGGAATCGAGAGGGGATTTGAAGTGCAGGGAGAATATCTCTATCCCTACCCCTCGTTGGCCAAAAACCCGATTTTCAAGGCGCTGCGGAGTGAGCCGCGCTTCCGGGAGATCGTGGGGCGGGAAAAGCCCAAATACCAGGAAAAATTGAGGAAATTAGCCAGGATGTAGCCGACCTTGGAAAGCGATAATGAAATTTGGCTGCCCGGGCAATCCGGAAGGGGGGTGATCGATGCCTGAAGGATGATAAAAAAGCGGGCGATTATTCCAGAAGAACATCCAAGAAAGGAGGGTGAAATGAAAAGACACAATTTTCTCATCAGCGCGGCCGTCCTGGCGGCCATGCTGACAGGGCTGGCTTTTCTGTCGATTTCTACGGGAAATGAAAAAGCGGGCGAAAAGTCCCTGGAAGCGCAGCCTTCGGTCTGCTTCAACGTCCGGCTTCCCTATACAGTGAATCAGAAGATCAGCCAAAAGATCCGGGCAGACAATAAAATGCTCCTTGCTCTGCTCGATCAATTCCGAAGTATGCCTCTCGACAATGAAGACAACATCGCCAGGGCAGCTCAAATGTTGCAGGAAAAACTCAAGAATACTTACCTGAACAGAGCCAGGCTCATCATGGATGACACCAAGATGCCGCACGAGGGATGGAAAGCCATCGTCAGAGCGCTGAAGGATGTTGTGAAAAAGGACACGGAGTTTTACATCCCATCCATAGAAGTGCAGGGCTATTATGTGCCCTACGCCGGCGCTCCCGATCCGAAGGTGGATACCGACATGAAAATGCTGATCAGGACCACCGTGATCATGGGCGCCCATAATGATATTCTTGAGGGTTGGCTTTGCCACAGGCGCACCTGCGACCCCATACCCTGCGAGGAGGGGATATAAACAGGGGGAGAAGTTCATATTAAATTCGATTCCGGGCTTTCCCAATCAGAAGGGAATTCTGCTATAATATGGTCTGATTTTTGAGTGCGCCTGTAGCTCAGCGGATAGAGCGACGGCCTCCGGAGCCGTAGGTCGCTGGTTCGAACCCAGTCAGGCGCGCCACTTCTTTCTTATTGAACCCGACGAGAAAGGGTGAGACGGCCCGCCATGAATAACCGCAGGAGAATCTATATCTCCCTACTCCTCTTTGCCGCCGTCTTTCTCACCGGCGTCGCCGGGTTCAAGATTTTCGGCGGAGCCGAAGCCTCGCTTCTCGACTGCATCTACATGACGGCCATCACTATATCCACCATCGGCTACGGGGAGGTGGTGGACATGAGCCATAATCCCGCCGGCCGCATCTTCACCACCCTCTTCATCATCCTCAGCCTGGGGACCATTGCCTTTGCCGTTTCTTCCATCACCGCCTTCATTGTCGAGGGCGAGCTCAAAAATCTCTTGGGGAGAAGACGCATGGAGAAAGACATCGCCAAGCTCAAAGACCACTATATCGTCTGCGGAAGCGACGAAACGGCCCAGACCATCATCCAGGAGCTCGTCCAGACTCGCCGGGAATTCGTGGTCATCGAACCGGCAAAAGAAAAATTGGACAGGCTCGCTGGGCTGGGGAATATGCTCTACGTCCAGGACGATCCTTCAGAGGACGCGGCCTTGCTCAAAGCGGGCATCGACCGGGCGAAAGGGATTTTCCCCTGCCTGCCCACCGACGAGGCCAACGTGTTTTTAACGATTACGGCGCGGAGCCTCAACCCCCGCCTGCGGATTGTAGCTAAGGGAATCGACCCGAAGTCCCACCAGAAGATGAAAAAGGCGGGAGCCGACGGTGTCGTCTCGCCCACCTTTATCGGCGGCATGCGCATGGCTTCGGACATGGTCCGGCCGGCCGTGGTGACTTTTCTCGACATGATGTTGCGCGACAGGGAAAAGGGGCTGCGGGTGGAAGAGGTGGAGGTGATAAAAGGATCGCCCCTCGCCGGACAGACCATCCAGGAGGCGCGCCTGGGAGAAAAAACCGGCGCTCTGCTTGTCGCCGTCCGCCAGGCCGGGACCACGGATTATGAGTTCAACCCGCCGGCTGAGAGACGGATAAAGGAAGAGGATGTCCTGATCTTCATGGGGAACCCCGAGATGGCTTCGGCCCTCGGCCGGATCGCCAGGCGGGATTGACCTCGACTCAGCCTGACTTCGATCCGTCCTCTGACTTCCCACCTTCCGGCAGAGCGGCGGGCTGCTCTCCTGAGGCCGACTCCAGCCGGTCGGAAAATTTCTCCAACCGCTTTTCCGCCTCGTCGAACCGGCTTTTGGCATTGGTCAGGTGCGACCCCAGGGTCTGGAAGTCGCTGCGGAAACGGCCGAGGTCGCCGCGCAGGCGGGACAGGGCCTGGAAAATCTCCTGGGCCGATTTTTCGATCTGCATCCCCTTCAGCCCGTAGACGATGACCTGGAGATAGGCGTAGAAGGAGTTGGGAGAAACGGGGATGACCCGCCGCTGGATGGCGGATGAGTAGAGGCCCCTGTCGTCGCCCACGGCTTCGTCTTTGAGGATGGTCTCGTAATAGACATTCTCCGCCGGAATGTACATCAGGGCGAAATCGTAGGTGCCCTCGTCGGGGAGGATGTATTTGGAGGCGATGTCGTCGATGTGTTTTTTGACGTCGGCGACGAACTTTTTCCTCAGGCTCTCTTTCTCTCTTCCGTCCTTCTCCTGGATATATTTCTTGAAATTTTCCAGCGGGAACTTGGCGTCGACCGGGACGAGGTTGGCGCCGACCCGGATCGCCGCGTCGACCTTTTCGCCGCTCTTGAAGCGGTGCTGCAGGACGTAGCAGGCCGGCGGCAGGATCTGGGCCAGGAGGTCGCCCAGGAAGAACTCGCCCAGGCCGCCCCGGAACTTCGGCGCCCGCAGGAGGTCCTCCAGGCTGGAGATGCTCCTGGCCTTTTCCAGGACCTCTTTGGTCACGACCTCAACCCTGCCGAGATGGCTCTGCACGTTTCCCAGGCTCTGTCCGATGTCTCCCGTCGTCCTCAAAAACTGGGAGCTCATGCTCTGGAGCTGCTGGTTGAGCTGCTGGGTGAGCTGCCCGACCTGCTGCTGCATCAGGGCGAGGGCCTGGTTGTCGGACTGGGCGCGCCTCAGCTCCTCGATTTTGGCCGAGGTGTTTTTGAGAGACCGGGAAAGAAGATATAAGAACATCAGGATCAGGGTCGCCATCGCTGCCAGGCCGATAATCATGATGTCAGCGTTCATTTGAGTTCCGGTTTCTGTGATTATAGAAGAATTGGTCCCTGTTTGACAAGAAAAGGGGAGTCATCTAAACTAAGGGGGATTTTTGGCCCGTTAGCTCAATCGGTAGAGCAGCGGACTCTTAA
>CAZYWP010000073.1:0-15365 GCA_964651495.1 uncultured Eubacteriales bacterium
GGCGCCGGGTCGGTCACGGATATTGTGGAGTAGCGGAATTCATCACCCTCCCCATTATCCCCTCCCCTGGAGGGAGGGGAGAGAGATGGTGAGGAGAGCTAGGAAGAGAGCCGAGCATGAGAGAGATGATCACCCTTCAATGCGGAGAGTGCAAGCGCCGCAACTATACGACCACCCGGAACAAGAAAAAGCAGACGGAACGGCTGGAGGTCAAAAAATACTGTCGCTTCTGCCGGAAACATACACTCCACAAGGAAGTGAAGTGACCCGGACTCGAAGAACGGGTCAACGGAGAGAAGAGAGTCGTACAGGTGAGTAGCTCAACTGGTTAGAGCAGCGGTCTCCAAAACCGCAGGTTGCGGGTTCGAGTCCTGCCTCACCTGCTCTTGGTTCTGATGGAAAGCCGCTGCCAGACAGCCACATCCGCGATCAAAAGGAGGATTGAGCATCCCGAGAGGGATCGCCGGTAGGGAGAAAGAGGGCCCATGGAAGAAAAATTAAGATGGTACAAGCGCTTCATCATCTTCTTGAAGAATGTCCGGTCTGAGCTCAAGAAGGTCACCTGGCCCGGGCGGAGCGAAGTGTACAGCACCACCCTGGTCGTCATCTTCGCCATGATTTTCTTCGGCTTTTACCTCTTTTTCATGGACATCATTTTCTCCTGGGTGATTTCCCAGATCAAGTCCTTCTTCGGCTAGACAGGTTTTAACCATGGCAAAGAATTGGTATGTTGTTCATACGTACTCCGGCTTCGAGAAATTCGTCGCCGAATCGATCCGCCAGCGGGCGATCGAGCTGAGCCTGCAGGACCAGTTCGGGCAGATCATCATCCCCACCGAGGACGTCATCGAGATCAAGGGCGGACGCAAGGTCGTCTCGACCAAGAGGTCCTATCCAGGATATATCCTTGTCGAGATGGAGATGAGCGATGAGAACTGGCATATGGTCCGTGAAACGCCCAAGGTAACGGGGTTTGTCGGTTCGGGCAGAAAGCCCTCATCCCTCAACCGTTCGGAAGTCGGCCAGATTGTCGAGCACATGGAGACGACCTCGGAAAAGCCCAAGCCCAAGCACAGCTTTGAGAAGGGTGAGGCCGTCCGGATCACCGACGGCCCGTTCTTTAATTTCAACGGGATCGTGGAAGAGGTCAACCACGAGAAGAGCATCCTTAAAGTCCTGGTCCTGATTTTCGGCCGTTCGACGCCCGTGGAGCTGGAGTTTCTGCAGGTGGAGAAGATATAGGAGGATAAGATGTCTAAGGAAGTGGTGGCCCGGATCAAGCTTCAGATCGTGGCCGGACAGGCCAGCCCGGCGCCTCCGGTCGGGCCGGCGCTGGGTCAGCACGGCGTCAATATCATGGACTTCGTCCGCCAGTTCAACGAGAAAACGAACCGGATGGAGGAAGGGAGCATCATCCCGGTCGTGATCACGGTTTTCAAGGACAAGAGCTTCAGCTTCGAGTTGAAGACTCCCCCCGCCTCCTATCTTTTAAAAAAGGCGGCCGGAATCGCCAAGGGCTCCGGCGCTCCGAACAAGGAGAAGGTGGGAAAAGTCACCCAGAGGCAGATCGAGGAGATCGCCAGGTTGAAGATGCCCGACCTCAACGCCAACGACCTCGATGCGGCCAGAAAGATCATCGAGGGGACAGCCAGAAATATGGGTCTGGAGGTCGTCAGTGAGTAAGCACGGGAAAAAATTCGTCAAGGCCAAAGGGCTGGTCACTCAGCAGGAGTACTCCATAGAAGAGGCAGTCGCTCTGCTAAAAAAAGCGAGTTTCGCCAAATTCGACGAGGCGGTGGATATCGCCATGCGGCTCGGAGTCAATCCCAAGCACTCCGACCAGATGGTCCGCGGAATCGTCGTCCTGCCCCACGGCACGGGCAAGTCCAAGAAAATCTGTGTCATCGCCTCGGGTGAGAAGATCAAGGAGGCCGAAGACGCCGGCGCGGCCTATGCCGGCGGCGAGGAACTGATCGAGAAAATCACCGGCGGGTGGATCGATTTCGATGTCGTCATCGCCACGCCCGATGTCATGCGCGGCGTGGGCAAGCTGGGCCGGATCCTTGGAACCAAGGGATTAATGCCCAACCCCAAGTCGGGAACGGTGACCTTTGATATCAAGAAGGCCGTCGAGGAGACCAAGGCGGGCAAAATCGAATTCCGGGTGGACAAAGTCGGAATTCTGCATTCTGTCGTGGGACGGGCATCTTTCCCGGAACAGAAGCTCGCCGAGAACATCATGGCTTTTATTCAGGCCGTGGTCCATGCCAAGCCGGCTGCCGCCAAGGGAAAATATATCCGCAGCATGTTCATTTCTTCGACCATGGGACCCTCGCTCAGAATCTCCGAATCCGTCCTGGAGAAATAGGAGGACGACGGTGAAGCATGAAGACAAAGCCGGCGTTATCAGAGGGTTGGAGGAGCAATTTGACCGCCAGAAGAACGCCTTTCTTCTGGATTATACCGGGATGAAGGTATCCCAGGCGGTCGAGTTGCGTAAGCTTTTGCGAAAGAATTCTTATGCTCTGAGAGTGGTCAAGAACCGCCTGGCCCTGCGAGCCCTGAAGCAGGATTTCCCTCAGGAGCTCCGGGGGTACTTCGAGAAGCCCACGGCCATCGTTTTCGCCGCTGCCGAGCCGCTTAAGCTGGCCCGGCTGCTGCGGGATTTTTCCCTTCAGAACAAAGTCATGGCCTTCAAGGGTGGTTTGATAGAAGGACAGCTCTTTCCGCCGGAGCGGTTCGATGAAGTTTGCCGTTTGACTTCACGGGAGGAATTGCTAGGGAAGATCGGCTATATGATGGCCTTCCCGTTAATGCAGTTTTTAAGGATTTGGCAAGCCCCCTTATCGCAATTAGGCCGGGCCTTGAGCCAATTCAAAGAAAAAAAATAGGTTGGAGGTAAAAATGCCCAAAGCAAAGGAAGACGCAGTCAAGTTAACCAAGGAGCAGTTTTTCGAGCACCTGGACAATCTGACCGTCCTGGAACTGGCCGATTACATCAAGGAATTCGAGACCAGATACGGCATCAGCGCCGCTGCGGCCGTGCCCGTTGCCGTTCCAGGAGCTGGCGCTGCCCAGGGAGCGGAGACGAAAGCCGAAGAGGTTAAGACCGAGTTCACGGTTGTCCTCAAGAACGCCGGGGACAAGAAGATCAACGTTATTAAGATCGTCCGTGAGGTTACCAACCTCGGGCTGAAAGAGGCCAAAGACCTGGTCGACTCCGTTCCGAAGCCGGTCAAGGAGAAGATCACCAAGGATGAAGCGGAAGCCCTCAAGGCTAAATTCGAGGAAGTGGGAGCAACCGTCGAGCTGCAGTAGCCGGGCGTCTTCAGAATTCTTTTTTGTCTTCAGATAAATGATTTGGCAACTCTTTTTAGAGAGTGAATATGACAAATGAATCTGAAAACCTAAACCATCGCATCCAGCGGACTGATTTTTCCAAGATCAGGACGCAGTTCCCCATGCCCGACCTCCTGGCTATCCAGAGGCAGTCCTATGCTGAGTTCTTGCAGATGGACTTGCTGCCGGAGGAACGGAAGGACGCCGGCCTGCAGTCCGCGTTGAAGGACGTATTCCCGATTTCCGATTTCAAGGAGACGACCCAGCTCGATTTCATCAGCTATTCGATCGGCAACTGGGAATGCAAATGCGGACGGTTGAAGGGAGTGGAGAACGCCCGGGCCCGCTGCAAGAGCTGCGGCACTCTGCTCCCGGCTGATGTCGAGCTCACGGAGAAAGAGATCTGTCCCTACTGCAGCGCCATGAGGAAGATCGAAACCCCCAGCTGCGAGCACTGTGGGGACAAGGTCCGGTTGAAGCTCAAGTACAGCTCCAATGAATGCCTCCAGAAAGGGTACACGTTTGCGGTCCCCCTGAGGCTGAAAGTCCGTCTGATTTCCTGGGAAAA
Source organism: uncultured Eubacteriales bacterium (assembly GCA_964651495.1). Classification (GTDB taxonomy): domain Bacteria; phylum Acidobacteriota; class Aminicenantia; order Aminicenantales; family UBA8522; genus CAZNVB01. The sequence goes on from CAZYWP010000073.1 coordinate 3,908, forward strand.
AGACACCGGCACGAAATCCAAGAGGCTCAAGCACATCAAAGAGCAGGAGGTTTATTTCGGCGACATCCCTCTGATGACGGACAAGGGAACCTTTATATTTAACGGCATCGAGAGGGTGGTCGTCAGCCAGCTGCAGCGGTCTCCGGGCGTCTTCTTCCGGCCGGGGGAGAGCAAGGGCTTCTTCATCGGCAAAATCATCCCCTACCGCGGCGCCTGGGTCGAGTTTGAGTATGACAGCAAGAACACTCTCTTCGTCCGCCTGGACAGGAAAAAGAAGTTTCTCGCCTCCGTCTTCTTGCGGGCGCTCGGTTTCGGGTCGGATGAGGAGATCATCCGGCTGTTTTATCAGGTTCTGAAGGCCCTCCCCGAAGACGGAAAGCTCTACTGGGAGCTCTCTGAATCCCTCGTCGGCAAAACGGCCGCCGACGACGTCGTCTCTCCCGCTTCCAAGAAGGTGCTCCTCCCGGCAAAGAAAAAGCTCACCCTGGAGAGAATTCAGGAGCTGAAGGAAAAGGGAGTGACCAGAGTGCCGCTGCTTAAAAAGGAGCTGCAGGGCGCTTACGCGCTGAGCTCGATCAAGGGCAAAGTCAAACCGAACGAGGAGATCGGCGACACGGCGCTCGATCTCTTGGTCGGCCGCGGCGAACCCTTCGAGGTGTTTTTCCCCGAAACGGACAAGACCGGGATGATCATCAGCAACACCTTGAAGAAGGACATCCGTAAAGACACCAGCCAAGCTCTGGCCGAGATCTACCGCAAGCTAAGGCCGGGCGAGCCTCACACCATAGAGAGCGCCCATAACCTCTTTCGCAACCTTTTTTTCAACCCCCAGAAATACAATTTTTCCCGGATCGGCCGGCTCAAGATGAACATCAAGCTCGGCCTCAACACGGCGCAGGAAGAAAAAATTCTCTCTCCCCTCGATTACGTCGCCGTCATCAAGTACCTGCTGCGCCTGCGGCAGGGGGAGGGGATGGTCGATAATATCGACCATCTGGGAAACCGTCGCGTCCGGTCGGTCGGCGAGCTGGTGGAAAATGCCTTCCGCATCGGCCTCACCCGAATGGAGAGGACGGTCAAGGAGAAAATGACCATCAGCGCCGACCTGACCTCGGCCATGCCCCAGGACCTCATCAACTCCAAGCCGGTCATCGCCGCGCTCAAGGAATTTTTCGGCAGCTCGCAGCTCTCCCAGTTCATGGATCAGATCAACAGTTTGGCCGAGATCACACACAAGCGGCGTCTGAGCGCCCTGGGACCGGGCGGGTTGAGCCGGGAACGAGCCGGGTTCGAAGTCAGGGACATCCAGTCCTCGCACTACGGCCGGATCTGTCCCGTGGAGACTCCGGAAGGCCCCAATATCGGCCTGATATCCTCGCTCAGTTGCTTCGCCCGAGTCAACGATTACGGGTTCATCGAGACGCCTTACCGCAAAGTCCGGAGCAGCAGGATCATCGATTATGTCAAGATCGTTCATCCCGGTGACAGCTCCTACAAGGTCGGCGAGATCGTGGCTGAGGACGCTCTTCTCAAGACGGTTGAACAGCTCAAGCGGGGAAAGGTCCGCCAGCTCCCCGTAGTCGTGCCCTACTGCTTTTACTTGACAGCCTGGGAGGAGGAAAAGTACATCATCGCCCAAGCGAACGCCCCGGTGGACGAAGACGAGCGCTTTATCAATGAATACGTCAGTGCCCGCCAGGCCGGGAATTTCAAAGTGGTCCCCAGGGACCAGGTTGATTACATCGATGTCTCGCCCAAGCAGCTCGTTTCCCTGTCTGCGGCCTTGATCCCGTTCCTCGAACACGATGACGCCAACCGCGCCCTGATGGGGTCCAACATGCAGCGCCAGGCTGTACCGCTCCTCCGGCCCGAAGCCCCCCTGGTCGGGACGGGAATCGAGTATCTTGTGGCTAAAGGCTCGGGCGATGTCATCATTTGCCAGAGGCCCGGTGTCGTCGAGTTCGTTGACGCCGAGCGGATTTTGATCCGGGTGGACGAAAAAGAAAAAGCCAAGGAGCACGATGTCGGAACCGACCTCTATCTCCTGATCAAATTCCTCCGCACCAACCAGAACACCTGCATCAATCACAGACCTATCGTACGCAAGGGGGACCAGGTCGAGAAAGGCCAGATTCTGGCCGACGGCTCCTGCACCGATAAGGGCGAGCTGGCCCTCGGCCGCAACGTCCTCTGCGCTTTCCTGCCCTGGCGCGGCTATAACTTCGAGGACGCCATCATCGTCAGCGAAAAGTTGATCCGGGAGGATATTTTTTCCTCCATTCATATCGTCGAGGAAACCATCGAGGCGCGGGATACCAAGCTGGGCCCCGAGGAGATCACCCGGGACATCCCCAATGTGCCCGAAAACCTGCTGCGCAACCTGGATGAAAACGGTATCGTCCGCATCGGCGCCTACGTGAAATCCGGCGATATCCTGGTCGGCAAAGTCGCGCCGAAAGGCGAGACTCAGCTCTCACCGGAGGAAAAGCTGCTCAAGGCCATCTTCGGTGAAAAAGCGCTCGACGTGAAGGATGCTTCGCTCTACTGCTCTCCAGGTATCGAGGGTACGGTCATCGACGTCCGGATCTTTTCCCGCCGGGGGAACGAAAAGGGTCCGCGGGCCAAGGTCATCGAGAAGGAAGAAATCGCCAAGATGAAGAGAAATCTCGATGACGAGATCGACATTTTGGATAACGAAAAGCGGCGCCGGATCAAGTCCTATCTCAAAGGCGAGGTCCTTGACCGCGACCAGAAGGTCTCCGGGCAAGCCCTGGCCAAAGGGATCAAGTTGACCGAGAAGATCCTCGAGACCATCGACCCGGATGACTATACCAAGCTGAAGCTCGAGGAGAACGAGGAGCGCGACTGGAAAATCAAGGATATCGACAAGAAGGTCAAGCGTCAGATCGAGGCCCTGCGGGCTGAATTCAAGGAAAAGGTCGACGCTCTGAAGAAAGGCGATGAGCTGGCGCCCGGGGTCATCCAGGCCATCAAGGTCTATATCGCCATGAAGAGGAAAATGTCCGTCGGAGACAAGATATCCGGCCGCCACGGAAATAAGGGGATCGTCGCCAAGATCGTCTCGGAAGAGGATCTGCCAAGGCTCCCCGACGGCAGGCCCGTCGAGATCGTCCTCAACCCGCTCGGCGTTCCGTCCCGCATGAACGTCGGCCAGATCCTGGAAACCCATCTGGGCTGGGCGGCGCAGAAACTCAACCTCTGGGTGGATACGCCTGTCTTCGACGGAATCACCGAAAAGGAGATCAAGAAACTCCTTCATCAGGCCGGGCTGCCGGAGTCGGGAAAGACACCTCTCTATGATGGAATCACGGGAGAACTCTTCGAGCAGGAAGTCACGGTCGGCTACATCTACATGATGAAGCTTTACCATCTCGTCGACGACAAAATTCACGCCCGGTCGACCGGCCCCTATTCCCTGATTACCCAGCAGCCCTTGGGCGGGAAAGCCCAGTTCGGCGGCCAGAGGTTCGGGGAGATGGAAGTGTGGGCCCTTGAGGCGTACGGAGCCGCTTTCACATTGCAGGAGTTATTGACCGTTAAATCGGATGACGTCGAGGGCCGGGCCAAGATCTATGAAGCCATAGTCAAGGGCGACCTGGATTTCCAGCCCGGGCTGCCGGAATCCGTCAACGTCCTCATCCGGGAGCTCCAGAGTCTCTGTCTGAACGTAGAACTTGAAAAAGCCGAACGGGATGAGATCCTGCCCTGGGGGATTGAAGTCCCCTCGCTAAAAGGAGAACGATAATGGAGCCCAGACCGAGCCTTTCGAGCAAGTCCAAGACCGATTTCGACCGGGTCCGGATCAGCATCGCTTCTCCGGAAAAAATCAGGAGCTGGTCCTGGGGCGAGGTGACCAAGCCCGAAACCATCAATTACCGCACCTTCAAGCCGGAAAAAGACGGCCTCTTCTGCGCCAAAATCTTTGGTCCGATCAGTGACTACGAATGCCTCTGCGGCAAATATAAGAGGATGAAGTACAGGGGTATCATCTGCGAGCGCTGTGGCGTCGAGGTCACCAAGTCCAAGGTGCGGCGGGAGCGAATGGGGCACATCCAGCTGGCCTCTCCCGTGGCGCATATCTGGTTTTTCAAGAGTCCCCCGAGCCGCATCGGCCTCGTCCTTGACCTCTCCATCAAAGACCTGGAAAAGGTCCTCTACTTTGAATCCTATATCGTCACTGATCCGGGCGAAACGCCGCTCAAGGAGAAGCAGCTCCTGAACGAGGATGAATTCAAGGAAGCCCAGGAGAAATACGGGAACAAGTTCGAGGCTTCCATCGGAGCGGAGGCCATCGACGGCCTGCTGACCAGGATCGATACTTCCAAGGAGGCCGAGCGCCTGAGGAAAATGATGAAGAAGGAGACCTCCCAGCAGCGCAGGCTCCGCTACGCCAAGCGGTTGAGGGTCTTCAAGGCCTTGAAGAAATCCGGCAACCGGCCGGACTGGATGGTCATCAAGGTGGTCCCCGTCATCCCGCCTGACTTGAGACCGCTGGTCAGGCTGGACGGCGGGAGGTTCGCCACCTCGGACCTGAACGACCTCTACCGTCGGGTGATCAACCGCAACAATCGGCTCAAGAAGCTCATCGAACTCAAGGCTCCGGAGTTGATTATCCGCAATGAAAAAAGGATGCTCCAGGAAGCGGTCGACGCCCTCTTCGATAACGGCAAGAGGGGACGCGTCCATCTTGGGGCCAACCGCCGTCCGCTGAAATCCCTCAGTGAAGCGCTGCGGGGGAAACAGGGACGTTTCCGTCAGAATCTGCTCGGCAAGCGGGTCGATTATTCCGGCCGGTCGGTCATCGTCGTCGGGCCCGAGCTCAAGCTCAACCAGTGCGGGCTGCCCAAGAAAATGGCCCTGGAGCTCTTCAAGCCCTTTATTTTCCACAAGCTGGAAAAAGAGGGCCTGGTCCCCAGCGTCAAGATCGCCCGGGAATGGCACGAAGCGGAACGTCCCGAAGTCTGGGACTATCTGGAGGAGATCGTCCGGGAACACCCCATTCTGCTCAACCGCGCCCCGACCCTTCACCGCCTGGGCATCCAGGCCTTCGAGCCCATCCTGATCGAGGGGAAGGCCATCCAGATCCATCCGCTGGTCTGCGCGGCTTTTAACGCCGACTTCGACGGCGACCAGATGGCGGTCCATATCCCTCTCTCTGTCGAAGCCCAGATCGAAGCGCAGACCTTGATGCTGTCCACAAACAACATTCTCTCTCCGGCCCACGGCCGTCCCCTGACTGTCCCCAGCCAGGACATGGTTCTGGGATGCTATTATCTGACCCTTGAGAAGAAGGACCTGAGAGGTGAGGGCAGGATTTTTTCCGCGCCGGAGGAGGCGCTCCTCGCCCTGGAGAACAAAGAGATCAGCCTCCAGGCCCGGGTGAAACTGCGCTTTAAAGGGCGGTTCATGAATCTGGCCACTTACTACGATGACCAGGCCGTCATGACCTGCCCGGTAACCGATGTCCAGAACACCCTCGTGGACACAACTCCGGGCCGGATCATTTTCAATAACATCCTGCCCCGGGAGCTTCCGTACATCAACGGGATGCTGAGGAAGAAAGGGCTGGAAAGCCTGGTAACCTATACTTATCTTAAGGCCGGCCGGGGCCAGACCATCGAAACGCTGGACAAGCTGAAAGAGACGGGTTTTATTCAGGCCACCCTGGCGGGGTTCTCGCTAGGCATCGACGATTTCGTCGTCCCCAGGGAAAAGAAGGAACTCGTGGAGAAAGCCCAGAAAGAGGTTCAGGAAGTGGAGCGGCAGTACCGTGACGGTACGATCTCCTCGGGCGAGCGGTTTAACCGGGTGGTCGAGATCTGGGGCACGGTCACAGACAAGGTGTCCAACGCCATGATCGAAGAAATGAGGAGGCTGAGCTTTGAGGGCGCCGAACTCAACCCGCTGTTCGTCATGGCCGACTCCGGCTCGCGGGGCAACAAGCAGCAGATCCGCCAGCTGGCCGGCATGCGCGGCCTGATGTCGAAGCCCTCCGGCGAGATCCTCGAAACCCCGATCGTCTCCAACCTGCGCGAAGGATTGAATGTTATGCAGTACTTCATCTCCACGCACGGCGCCCGCAAGGGCCTGGCGGACACCGCTCTAAAGACGGCCAATTCCGGTTACCTGACGCGCAAGCTCGTGGATGTGTCCCAGGAAGTCATTGTCGATGAGCATGACTGCGGGACCCTCAAGGGGGTCAATATCACCGCCATCGTCGAGAACGGCGAGATCATCGAGCCGTTCATCGATCGGATCGTCGGCCGCACCGCTCTGGAAAAGGTCGTCAACCCGGACACCAATGAAGTCATCGTCGAGCCTAACCAGGAAATCACCGAGGCCATCGTCCAGCAGTTCCAGAACCTCGGTATCGAAAAAGTCAGAATTCGCTCGCTCCTGACCTGTGAGGCCAAGCGCGGTATCTGCCAGCTCTGCTATGGGCGAAACATGTCGACCGGCGCGCAGGCGGAGCTGGGTGAAGCGGTGGGCATCATCGCCGCCCAGTCGATCGGCGAGCCTGGCACCCAGCTGACCATGAGAACCTTCCATATCGGCGGCATCGCCATGCGCGGGGAGGAGCGGTCGAAGCTGGAAGCCAAGAACGACGGCGTGGTCATGTTCAACAACCTGAAGGGAGTCCAGAATAAAGAGGGAACCCTGGTCGTCGTCAACCGCAACGCCAATATCGCCATTCTCGACCACCGCGGCCGCGAGGTCGAGCATTATCAAGTGCCCTACGGCGCGGCCATATTCGTCAAGGATGGAGAGCCGGTCAAAGCCCGCCAGCCGTTTGCCGAATGGGACCCCTTTAATACCTTCATCCTGACCGATGAATCGGGGGTAGTCCAGCTCCACGATGTCGTTATCGGCTTGACCATGGAGGAGGTCCAGGATGAATTCACCGGGCTGATCAGCCAGGTCGTCATCGAGCCCAAAGACGAAAAGATGCAGCCGCGGATCGAGGTCGTCCATCCCACCAAGAAGGACAAAAACGGGAAACCCCAACTCCTGCGGCGGTATTACCTGCCTTCCGGTGCCCACCTGGAGAGCAAAGGCGAGGATAAGGTTTCAGCCGGCGATGTCCTGGCCAAGATACCGCGGGAAGTGGCCAGGACCAAAGATATCACCGGCGGCCTGCCCCGGGCGGAAGAGCTCTTCGAGGCGCGGCGGCCGAAAAACCCGGCCGTCATCTCGGAAATTGACGGCGGCGTCCAGTTTGGAGGCCTGGTCAGGGGGTACCGCAAGCTTCTTGTGGTCAATGAAAAAGGCGGAGAAAAGGAGTATCTGATTCCGAAAGGGGCTCACCTCAGCGTCGGGGAGGGAGAGCGCGTCCGGGCCGGCACGGCCCTCATGGAAGGCCCGGTCAACCCCCATGATATCCTCAGGGTTCTCGGGGAAAAAGAGCTGGCCGAATATATGGTGCGCGAGGTGCAGGCCGTCTACCGCCTCCAGGGTGTGACCATCAACGACAAACACATCGAAATTATCATCCGGCAGATGCTGCGCTGGATCAAGGTCGAAGAGGTCGGGGATACCGAGTTCCTCATAGACGAGCAGGTGGACAAGTTCATTTTCCAGGAGGAAAACGAGAAGGTCATGAAAAAGGGCGGGAAGCCGGCCAAGGCCAGGCCGCTTCTTCTCGGCATCACCAAGAGTGCCCTGAGCACTGACAGTTTTATCGCCGCCGCCTCGTTTCAGGAAACGACGCGAGTCCTGACGGAGGCCAGCCTGTATGGGAAAGTGGATTATTTGAGGAGGCTCAAGGAGAATATCATCATGGGCCGGCTGATCCCGGCCGGCACGGGCTACCGGTACTATCGTGACGTGGAGCTGAAGGAGCCGGCGGGTGAAATCGAAGAGCCGGAAATCGAGGTCCCCGCCCAGGACGGCCGGACCAGCTAACTTCCTCAAAATCCTTGACATAGATAGCACTTTCTGCTAATATCGGCGCATTCGTCTCGAGATTAATTCCTTTCGGGATGAAGCCAATTAATATTTTTGTTGAGGAGTAGCTTTTTTGCCAACTTTTAACCAGTTAGTGAGAAAAGGCAGAACGCTGAAACACGGCAAGAGCAAGTCTCCGGCTCTGGAGGATTGCCCGCAGAAAAGAGGCGTCTGCACGCGCGTTTTCACGACGACGCCCAAAAAGCCGAACTCCGCGCTGCGGAAGGTCGCCAGAATCCGGCTGACCAACAACATCGAAGTCACGGGCTATATCCCGGGCGTCGGCCACAACCTGCAGGAGCACTCGATCGTGCTCATCAGGGGCGGCCGGGTCAAGGACCTGCCAGGGGTGCGCTATCACATTATCCGCGGCACCCTGGATGCCGAGGGCGTGCAGAGCCGTTTCAAGGGTCGTTCCCGCTACGGAGCCAAGAAACCCAAAGAGAAGAGGGTGGCCGGCTGATTGAGGAGAGTTCGAGATGCCGAGAAGAGGAATCGTTAAGAAGAGGAAGATTCACCCTGATCCGTTCTACAACAGCACCCTGATTTCGAGGTTCATCAGCCTGGCTTTGAAGTGTGGGAAAAAGAGCACGGCTGAGGGCATCATCTATGGTGCTATGGATATCGTCAAACAAAAGACGAAGGAAGATCCTCTCAAGTCGTTTGAGAAAGCGGTCGAAAACACCCGGCCCATTCTCGAGACGAAATCCCGTCGGGTCGGCGGTGCCACCTACCAGGTTCCCATCGAGGTCCCTCAGGGACGCTCGCAGTCGGTGGCGGTGAGATGGCTCCTCGGGTTCGCTCGAGAGCGCAGCGGCAAAAGCATGAGAGAAAACCTGGCGGCCGAAGTCATGGATGCTATGAACAACCGCGGCGGAGCCATCAAGAAGAAAGAAGACACGCATAAAATGGCTGAAGCCAACAGGGCTTTTGCTCATTATAGATGGTAATCTCCATTACGACGACGCGTTTGATGAATGTGGATTATGGAGCGAAAAACGTATGCGGTCGCACCCGATCGAGAGAGTCAGAAACATCGGCATCATGGCTCACATCGATGCGGGGAAGACGACCACGACCGAACGTATCCTGTTTTACACGGGCATCACGTACAAGATGGGAGAGGTCGATGAGGGTACGGCGGTCATGGACTGGATGGTCCAGGAGCAGGAACGAGGCATAACGATCACCTCGGCCGCGACGACCTGTCACTGGAAAGACCATCGGATTAACATCATCGACACGCCCGGGCATGTGGACTTCACCGCCGAGGTCGAGAGATCCTTAAGAGTTCTCGACGGGGCGATTATCATCCTCTGCGGGGTCGGTTGTGTCGAGCCCCAGACTGAGACTGTCTGGAGACAGGCCGACCGGTACCGCGTTCCGAGGATTGTCTACATCAACAAGATGGACAGAATCGGCGCGGACCCCGAGACTGCCGTTAATCAGATTACAACACGGCTGAACGCCCGGCCCCTGGTCGTCCAGATCCCCCTGGGCCGGGAAGAGAATTTCCGTGGGGTGATCGACCTGGTGGAAATGAAGGAAATTGACTGGGGCCAAGGCCTTCTCGGCGCCCACTTCGAGGTCAGGGGGATCTCGGAGGAAAATAAGGACGAGGTCAAAGTCAGAAGAAGCGAGATGATCGAGATACTCAGTGATACGGACGATGCGCTCATGGAGAAATACCTGAGCGGGGCGGAGATCTCTGCCGCGGAGGTCAAAAAAGCGGTCCGCCGGGGCACGGTTGCGCTCAAGTTCGTCCCGGTCCTCTACGGCGCCTCTTTCCGCAACAAAGGCGTCCACCCCCTGCTCGATGCCATCGTCGACTATCTTCCCGCTCCCGTAGATATCCCCCCGGTAGTCGGGCATCATCCCCGAACTCTGGCGCGGGAGGAGAGGAAGGCGGCCGACTCCGAGCCGTTCTCGGCCCTCGTCTTCAAAATCATGACCGACCCGTTTGTCGGGTCGCTCGCCTATTTCCGCGTCTATTCGGGGAAGGCCAGGATCGGTTCGGTCCTCTACAATTCCGTAAAGGACGAGGAAGAGCGGATCTCCCGTCTCCTGGAGATGCATGCCAACAAGAGGAAAGACCTGAAAGAAGTCTACGCCGGGGATATCGCCGCGCTGGGTTCGGTGAAGAACCTGTCCACCGGCGATACGCTGTGCCTGCGCAGCCAGCCCATCGTCCTGGAGTCGATCAGATTCCCCGAGCCGGTCATCAATGCCTCCATTGAACCGAGGACCAAGATAGAGCATGCCAAGCTGGCGGCGGCGCTACAAAAAATCACCCGTGAGGATCCCACTTTCAAGGTCGCCCAGGACCCGCAGACCGGTCAGACCCTCATCTCCGGCATGGGCGAGCTGCACCTGGAGGTCATCATGGACCGTCTGGGCAGAGAATTCGGAGTTCAGGGCCATTTGGGCAAGCCCCAGGTGGCCTACAAAGAGACCATTCTCCAGGCCGCCGAGGGAGAGGGCAAGTATATCCGTCAGACCGGGGGAAGAGGTCAGTACGGTCATTGCGTTATTTCCGTCGAGCCCCAGGCAAGAGGAAAAGGGTATGCCTTCGTGGACGGGACGAGAGGCGGGGTCATCCCGCGGGAATTCGTCTCCAGCGTCCAGGACGGAGCTCGAGAAGCGATGGAGGCGGGAATCCTGGCCGGATTCCCGGTCATCGACGTCAAGGTGACCCTGCACGACGGCTCCTGGCATGAGGTGGATTCCACTCCTCTGGCCTTCAAGATTGCCGGGTCGATGGCCTTCCGGGACGCCGCTTCCAAGGCCAGGCCCGTTCTCCTCGAGCCCATGATGCAGCTTGAAGTCGTCAGTCCCGACGAATACCTCGGAGGGATCGTCGGCGACCTCAACGCGCGGCGGGGGAAGATCGAGGGGATGGAGATGCGGGGCGGCTCCAGAATGATCAAGGGCCTGGTGCCACTGGCGGAGATGTTCGGCTATGCCACGGTTCTTCGGACCCTGACTCAGGGGAGAGGGGTTTTTTCCATGGAGTTCTGGCGCTACGAACAGGCGCCGGCCCAGGTGGCCGAGGAAATCATCGCCCGCATCGAGGGGCGCATTCCTGTCCATAGATAGAGGAGGACAATCATGGCGAAAGCGAAGTTTGTGAGGACGAAGCCGCATTTAAACATTGGGACGATCGGGCACGTGGACCACGGGAAGACGACGTTGACGTCGGCGATCACGAAGGTGCTGCATCATGTCAATCCAAAGATTGAGGTGAAGGCGTACGATCAGATCGACAACGCGCCGGAGGAGAAGGAGCGGGGACTGACGATCAACATAGCGCACATTGAGTATGAGACGGCGAAGCGGCATTATGCGCACATAGATTGTCCTGGGCATGCGGACTACATCAAGAACATGATCACAGGGGCGGCGCAGATGGACGGGGCGATTCTGGTGGTATCGGCGGCGGACGGGCCGATGCCGCAGACGCGGGAGCACATTTTATTGGCGCGGCAGGTGAACG
>CAZYWP010000074.1:0-15294 GCA_964651495.1 uncultured Eubacteriales bacterium
CGCCCCGCCGAAAACGCCGAAAAAGTCATCCGCCCCCGAATAAATCGAGAACGGCTCGCGGAACTCGTAGTATTTATCGACCTTGTACTCCGAAGTCAGGCCGAGATAAGGGGACCGGCTCGGCGCGAGGGGAAGCGACAGTGTGATCGCAGCGAGGTTAGTCCATTCGGCGCTTTCTTTGTTGACGAAGCTGTACTCCACCTCAAACCAGGGCAGTCCGGCGTAAAAAATGAACCGGCAGACATAATCGAAAAGCGTCTCCCCCGCCGTGGAGAGGTGCTTTCCTTCGGCCCGGACGATCGCCCGCAGCGGCCCGCGCTCTTCGACTGAGAACTTGATGTTCCTGGCGGACGGCGCCTCGAATACCTTGCCCTCCGGCGTGCCGATCGAAAACCCATTTCTCCGGGATGCGTCCAGGCCTTCCTTTCCTTTGACTTTGACGCTTTCGAATAGGCGTCCGCTATCGGCCGTGAAAAAGACTTCCAGGTCGGCGGTCGTAACCGCCACCGAGCCACCGCGTTCTTTGACCTGGATTTTTTGGGCGGGGAGCGGCGCATTCGCACCGGTGTTCCATTCCAGCTGCCAGTCAGCCACAGCCTGGCGTTTGAGGTCGGCAAGGAAAAGGACGTGCGCCCAGCGGACAGAGCCGTCGGGCCAGCGGCTCAGGATCTTCGACTGAACCGGAAGCATCTTGCCGTCCGGCGAAAGGACTGCCAGGGACGATAAATCCTTGAGCTCTCCCCTGGCGAAAGGAAATCCCAGGCCAACCGGCCAGTTCGTCCGGTCCAGCCCGGCCGGCTCCTCGAGTCGGATGAGGGCTTGGCCCGCGGACGCCCGAGCTATGAGAACACACAAGGCAATAATTATTATTGCTCCGCACTTTTTCATGCCTCTCATTTTATGCTTATGAAAGAGGGAGTCAACACGGAGGGAAACGCCTTGCCTTTTTCCTTCCAACGTTCGGCCGATCTGACCTCTGCGGCCTTTCGGCTCGCCATGAGCAATCCCCGGCTGTCCTTGACATCTTTTCGAGCCGCGCTCTATACTCCATCACGATGGCTGGATGGGAATATCGACACAAAGAGGCTCACTCAGTCACCCCAGTCAAAAAGAAAATTCTTGCCTTTAAATCTTTCCAAGGGAGATAACCGGATGACAAAAAAGATCTTTTCCACGGTCCTCGTTTTGGCCTGCCTTTTCGGGATCCAGTCCTGCAAACCGAAGGAGAAGAGACCACCGGCCGCGATGGAACAAGAATGGTATCGTTACATCAGCGCCTACACGTCCGGGACGATCTCCCGCAAGTCCGACATCCGCGTCCTCTTCGTGAACAACGCGGCCGAGGCCGGCCGATCAGCGGCGGGGCTCTTGGAGTTTTCCCCCGCCATCGAGGGATCGGCCGAATGGAAGAGCCCCAGAGAGATGGTCTTCGTCCCCAAGGAAGAGCTCAAGCCGGGGAAGGAATACAAGGCCGTCCTTCATGTCGACAAGATCCTCGACCTCCCCAAGGCCTTCGACCGCTTTGCTTTCGCTTTCACCGTCATCCGGCCGGAAATGGAGATCCTCATCGACGGCCTCTTCGCCGATGATCCCTCCCGTCCCCACCTCCAGGTCCTCAGGGGAAGGATCGAGACCGCCGACGCCGAAGAACCTGTCCTGATGGAGAAGATCCTCGAAGCGGACCAGGAGGGGAAAAGGCTCGCCGTCGAATGGAGTCACGCGCTGGGAGGGCGGACCCACTATTTCACGGTCCGCGAAATCGAGCGTCGGGAGCAGGCCTCCGAGGTCCGTCTGGCCTGGGACGGCGCTCCGATCCGGGTCGAGAACCGCGGGGTTCGCACCATCGGAGTCCCCGCTCAGGGCCAGTTCGAACTCGTCAGCGCTGAAGCCGTTCTGGAGGAGACCCGGCACGTTCTTCTCCGCTTTTCCGATGTCCTGGCGGGGAATCAGAATCTCCAGGGACTGATCCGGATCGAAAACCGGCCGCTCACTTTTGAAATCGAAGGGAACGTCATCCGGGTCTATTCGAGCCAGGAATTCATCGGCCAACTCAGCGTCGAGATCTCACCCGGAATCCGCAACTCCCTCAACCGCCGCCTGCCGCGGCCGGAGACCCGGGCCGTCATTTTCGAGGTGATCCGTCCGCAGGCCCGGTTCGTCGGCCAGGGGGCCATCCTTCCTCAGAAGGATCGCCTGACCGTTCCCATCGAGGCGGTCAATCTGAGGTCGATCCAGGTGGCCGCCTTCCAGATATACGAAAGCAACATCGCCCAGTTCCTCCAGGTCAACAGCCTCGAGGGGTCCGAAGAGCTCACCCGGGTCGGGCGCTATCTCTGGCGGAAAACGGTCGCCCTCTCCGATGATCCCGCGGTGACCGGCCGCTGGTCGCGCTATGACCTCGACGTGACTCCCCTCTTCCGGGAGCACCCGGGTAGCCTTTTCCGGATCATCCTCTCCTTCAACCGCGGCAACTCCACCTATCCCTGTCCCGAAAGCGACAAGCCAATCATCCCCGAGCCGCCGCTCAAGGATCAGGACGACGCGGGCTATGCCGGCTATTCAAGCTGGGATTACTATCAATACGAGTATGAATACAATCGGGGCGATTGGCTGAACCGCAATAACCCCTGCGAGGACGCCTATTACAACCCCCGATACAATTCCCAGGCCTTCGTCTCGCGCAATTTCCTCGCCTCCAATATCGGCCTGGTCGCCAAGCTGGAAGCGACCGGCATGCTTCACATCGTGACCACCGATATCGGGTCGGCCGAGCCCCTTTCCGGGGTGCGGGTCAGGGCCTACAATTTTCAGAATCGGCTCCTCGGCGAGGCGACGAGCGACGGAAACGGGTTCGCGGTCCTGAAGCTCACCGACCGCGCCTTCTACGTTTCCGCTCAAGCGGGAGGCGACACCGGATATCTCCGGACGAGCGGAGACGGCGCCCTGCCGATGAGCCACTTCGATGTGGGCGGCGAGGCCGTCGAGAAGGGGATCAAGGGCGCCATCTACGGCGAGCGCGGCGTCTGGCGGCCCGGTGATACCCTTCACCTGACATTCGTTCTTTTCGACCGGGACCGCATTCTTCCCGCCGGCCATCCCGTCGTCATGGAAATCGACTCCCCCCAGGGCCAGCTCATTCAGACCTCCAAGCCCCGGAGGATAGTGGAGCCCTTCTACGCGTTTCACATTCCGACCGAAGAGTCGGCTCCCACTGGCAACTGGAAAGCCCGAGTCCTGGTCGGCGGCTTGACCTTCAGCAAAACCCTCAAGATCGAGACCGTCGCACCCAACCGCCTGAAGGTCGATTTTCGGACGGGCCGTGACGTCCTGATGCGCCAGGACATGCCTCTCGACGCCTCCGTCTCCGGCCAGTGGCTGCACGGGGCGCCGGCGGCGAACCTCAAGTTTGACGTAACGGTCCGGCTGTCCAAACGACCCACCCGGTTCGAGCGCTTCCAGGATTACGCCTTCGATGACCCGGCCAAAGATTTTGCCGGCGGTGAGCTCGAACCCGTCCAGGGCGTTTTCGACGGGCAGGGCCGGGGACGCGCGAGGATCAACATCATCCCCCCCGAGCCCAGTCCGGGCCTGCTTGACGCCACCTTCGTCACCCGAATCTTTGAGGAGAGCGGGGATTTCAGCATCGACACTTTCACCCAGCCCTTCCATCCCTACGAGTCCTATGTCGGAGTCAAGACCCCCAAGGGCGACGAGACCCGGGGAATGCTCCTGACCGACCGTGATCACGCCGTCGATATCGTGACCATCGATCCCGCGGGACATCCCGTGTCCCGCGAGAAAGTGGTGGCCTCCCTCTACAAAATCGAATGGAAATGGTGGTGGGACAAAAGCGGCGAATCCCTGGCCCAGTACGTCTCGGGCACCCAAACACAGCCCCTTCTCAAAACAGAGGTCTCGACAAAGGAGGGCGTGGGCCGCTGGGCCTTCCAGGTCAAGTATCCCGATTGGGGGCGATACCTGATCCGGGTTGAGGACACGGCGAGCGGTCATGCCGCGGGCAAGATCGTCTACATTGACTGGCCGGGTTGGGCCGGACGCGCCCGCGAGGAAGGAGGCGCCGGGGCGGCCAGGCTTAATTTCACCTCCGATAAGACTCTTTACCAGGTCGGCGAAAAGGCCGTCATTTTTCTGCCCGAAGCGGTCCAGGGCCGGGCTCTGGTCTCCATCGAAAACGGTTCCTCCGTCCTGGAGAAGATGTGGGTCTCCACGGTAAAAGGAGAGAACCGTTTCGAAATTCCTCTGACCGAGAAGATGACGCCGAACATCTATGTCCACGTCACGCTCCTCCAGCCCCACCGCAACAAGGTCAGCGACACGCCCATCCGACTCTACGGAGTCATCCCGATTATCGTCGACAATCCGGCCACGCGCCTTGAGCCCGCCATCCGGATGGCGGACGAAATCCGGCCGAGGGAGAAATTCACAGTCCAGGTCAGCGAAAGGAGAGGGCGTCCCATGATCTATACCCTGGCCGTCGTCGACGAGGGACTGCTCGGCCTGACGCGGTTCACGACGCCGGATCTCCGCAAGAACTTCTACAGCCGCGAAGCCATGGGAGTGACAACCTGGGACCTCTTCGACAAGGTCGCGGAGGCGTACGGCGCGGAGCTCTCACGCATCCTTGCCCTGGGCGGCGATGAGGCCGGGGAGGCTCGGGAAAGGGACCGCAAACCCCGCCGTTTTCCCCCTGTCGTCCTGTTCGAAGGCCCCTATGAGCTCAAGCCCGGGGAGACCGCCGCCCACGAGCTCGAAATGCCCCAGTATTTCGGTGCCGTCCGGGTGATGGTCGTGGCCGGCCGTGATGGCGCGTTCGGTTGGGCCGAAAAATCCGTCCCTGTCCGCCGCGACCTGATGATCCTGGCCACCCTGCCGCGGGTTGTTCGTCCCGGCGAGGAAGTGGTGATGCCGATCGCCGTTTTCGTCACTAACCCCGCCCTTAAAGAGGTCACGGTCAGTCTGGAAACGAACGGCCTGCTCGAAATCCAGGGCGAGAGGTCAAAAGCCGTGTCCTTCGCCCGTCCGGGAGACGAAATCGTTTCCTTCTTCCTCAAGGCCGCCGGCGTCGTCGGGCAGGGAGAGGTGCTTTTCCGGGCCAGAGGCGGCTCCGAGCGGGTGGAAGACACGATCTTCGTCCCCGTGCTGGGGTCCAACCCGCTCGTCACCCAGACGACCCGCCTGGAAGTGAAACCCGGCGAGACCGTCAGCCAGGCCGTGACGCCGTTCGGCCTGGAAAACACCAACCAGGTCCAGGTCGAAGCGTCCTCCGTTCCCCCGCTCAACCTCGAAAAGAGGCTCGATTTTCTCATCCAGTATCCCCACGGCTGTCTCGAACAGACGTTATCCGTCGCCTTCCCGCAGCTCTATCTGAAAAGCCTGGTCCGCCTCGACGAGAAGCAGCAGAAAACGGTCGAGGAGCATGTTCGGGCGGCCGTCGAGAAAATGGCCCGCTTCCAGATGCCCAACGGCGCTTTTTCCTTCTGGCCCGGCGACCGAGAAGGCCACGAATGGACGACTTCCTACGCCGGCTATTTTCTCCTTGAGGCTGACCGGCTCGGCTACAATGTGCCCCAGAACATGCTCGGCAAGTGGAAGGCCAACCAGAAAAATCTCTCCAACATCTGGACCGCCGGCGGGGCGGCGGCGCAGCTCATCCAAGCCTTCCGCCTTTTCACCCTTGCCATGGCCAGGGACCCCGACCTCGGAGCCATGAACCGGCTCAGGGAAACCGATGGCCTGGAAGGGATAGCGGCCCTCGAGCTTGCCGCGGCCTTTCATGTGACCGGACAAGCGGACGCGGCCGCTGACCTCTTGGGGCGAGCCGACCTGAAGATCGCCCCATATCGCGACGACATCGTAACATTCGGGTCGGAATTTCGCGACAAGGCCCTGGCCGTCCGCGGCCTGGTGCAGATGGGGCGATCCGAGCAGGCCAAGCCTTTCCTCGAGGATATTTCCCAGATCCTGGCGTCAGACCGTTGGTTGTCCACACAGGAGACATCTTTTGGACTGATGGCCATTTCCTCTTTTTACGGCAGCGCCGAGGTCCGGCCTTTCCGTTATCGGCTGGGCTGGGACAAGGAGCCTCCCCAGGATATCGAATCGGCCGTTCCTTTCGACAAAAAAGTCCTCCCCCAGTTCCCGGCCAAAGGTCGGACCCTCGTTGTGACGAACACCGGCGAGAACACGCTGTATGTCAATATCTACCGGCGGGGCATGCCCCCGGCCGGGGGGGAGATGGCGGCCTCCAACGGCCTGTTCATCGAGGTCCGGTACCGCGACATGAAAATGAACCCGATGGAGATCGGGAGTATCTCCCAGGGACTCGATTTGGTGGCCGAGGTCCGGGTGAAGAATCTGACCCAGCGGGCCCTGAACAACCTGGTGCTTTCCCATCTTGTCGCAGCCGGCTTCCAGATCAAGAATCCGAGGTTCAGCGGTGAGGCCGCGGCCGAGACACCGTTCGATTACCAGGATATCCGTGACGACCGGGTCTTCACCTATTTCCGGCTGGATCCGGGGAGCGATCGGACCTTCATGGTCGTTCTCAACGCCTCCTACCGCGGCCGGTATTACCAGCCCGGCCTGGCGGTGGAGGCCATGTACGACGCGGCCGTCCACGCCAATACGAAGGGACAGTGGATCGAGATCGGGCAATGAAATTGAAACCACGCCGGCGGCGAAGAAGGCTCCTTTTCGGAGGGGCTGTTCTCGTCCTCCTGGCGGCGTTCTGGCTCTCCCTGCGCCAGGAGCTTTTCACCGATCCGGTCTCTCCCGTCCTCTTCAGCAGGGATGGCCAGCTCCTCGGCGCGCGACTGGCCGCGGACGAGCAGTGGCGGTTCCCCCGGGGCGACCGCGGGCCGGATCGCTTTTTCCAGGTCCTGGTGCAATACGAGGACCGCCGTTTCTACCTTCATCCCGGCGTCGACCCGCTGGCCATGGCCCGGGCTCTCTGGCTCAATATTCGATCCGGGCGGATCCGGAGCGGGGGCAGCACGATCACCATGCAAGTCGTTCGCCTGGCCAGGAAAGGCAGGAAGCGAACCTACCTTGAAAAAGCGAAAGAGGCGGTCCTCGCCCTGCGGCTCGAACTCAAGTGCACGAAAAAGGAGATTCTGTCCCTCTTCGCCGCCCACGCGCCGTTCGGCGGCAACGTCGTCGGCATCGACGCCGCATCCTGGCTGTATTTCGGCCGGAGCCCGGAACGGCTGAGCTGGGCCGAGGCCGCTTACCTTGCCGTCCTTCCCAACGACCCGGGTCTCACCGGATCGCCGGAAGGCCGGAAGCGCCTGTTCGAAAAAAGAAACAGCTTATTGGAGCGCCTGCGCTCAAAGGGAGCTGTTTCCGACCTGGAGTGCCGGCTGGCCATCGCCGAGGTCATGCCCCAGGGCCTCCGTCCTATTCCGCGTGAAGCCCCCCACCTTCTCGACACCCTGACTGCCCGGCCGGGCGTCGGGCCTCCCTTCTATTCCTTCCTCGAACCCGACCTGCAGCATTCGGTGTCTCGGATCATCAAAAACCATGGCGAAAAACTCTTCCCCCGAAATATCCGAAATCTCGCTGCCGTGGTTATCGACAACCGCGAGGCGGCCGTCGTCGCCTACGTAGGAAACGTGGGACTGGAGCGGGGCGAGGACTGCGGTCAGAACGTGGACATTCTTCAGAGCCCGCGGAGCACGGGAAGCATCCTCAAGCCTTTCCTCTACGCTGCTATGATCCAGGAGGGCGGGATCACCCCGCTGACCCTTGTCCCGGACATCCCGGTCCGTTTCGAGGGCTTTAGGCCCGAGAACTTCGACCGCCGTTTCCGGGGCGCCGTTCCCGCCCGGACCGCGCTGGCTTGGTCGCTCAACGTGCCGGCCGTGCGCCTGCTTCGCGAGTTCGGCATCCCCCGTTTCGAGAACCGGCTGAGGCGCTGGGGGATGACCACCCTCATTCGGCCGCCGGAGGACTACGGGCTGACGCTCGTCCTGGGCGGCGCAGAGGGCAGGCTCTTCGAGATCGCAGCGCTCTACGCCAAGCTGGCCCAGCTCGCCTTGGGCCTCGACGGAGGCGGCCGGGAGGTCCGGCTGCTCCGTGACGAACAGCCCGTATCCTCGAAGATGAAGGATCTGGGGGCGGGCGCGGCCTATCTGACGCTCAGGGCGCTGACCGAGGTGAGTCGGCCCGATGAGGAGGGATTCTGGCGGAATTTCAGCTCGTCCAAATGGGTCGCCTGGAAGACGGGAACCAGCTTCGGGCTGAGGGACGCCTGGGCCGTGGGCGTCACCCCGAATTACACGGTCGGCGTCTGGGCGGGGAACGCCGACGGCGAAGGGAATCCGGAATTGAGCGGCCTCACGGCGGCGGCCCCAGTTCTTTTCGACCTCGTCGGATATCTCGACGGCGGCGGCCGGATCGACCGGCCGCACTGGGGCCTTAAGCCGATCCAGGTGTGTCGTGATTCTGGATTCTTAGCTACGGAGCTCTGTCCCGAGGAGACGGTCTGGATTCCCGATGAAAGCCGGTTCAACCGGATGTGCGTCTATCACCGGATGGTCCATCTCGACGCCTCGGGCCGCTTCCGGCTGGACAGCCGGTGTGAGTCCGTCGACCGGATGCGCCACGAATCCTGGTTCGTCCTTCCCCCGATCCAGGAATATTATTACCGGATCGACCACCCGGAATATCGGCCCCTTCCCCAGTACCGTGCGGACTGTGGAGGAGGACTCCGGGTGGAAGGAGGGCCGCAAGTCATGAACCTGATTTACCCCGAGCCGGAAACGTCCGTCTACATCCCCGTGGACCTTGACGGCCGGATGGGCGAAGTCGTTTTTGAAGCCGTCCATCGCCAGCCCGGCTCGACCATCCACTGGCACGTAGACCGACAATACATCGCTTCCACCCGGTATTTTCATCAAGTTTCACTCAATCCCAATCCCGGCGACCATCTTCTGATATTGACGGATCAAGAAGGCCGGCGCCTGGAGAGGCGGTTCCGGGTCATCAACCCGGAGCGCCGCGAGCCCTGAGCTGTCATTTCGATCGGTTTACAGAGAGGCAAGGCCGGCGGCTTGAGCTGGTTTATTGAAGGTATGTCTTGACGTCGGGAAAGAGCAGGGCTTGGATCTCCGGCTGATTCATGTTCTCTGGTGTCACCAAAGTCTCGCCCGTATCGACCTGGGCGGGGACTTTTTCGCCCCGCCGGTGAGCGACAATCGTCTTGACGCCGAGATACCCCATATTGAAAGGGTTCTGCAGAACCAGGCCGTGGATCTCTCCCTGGCGAAGGCCATCCACAAGCTTCTGCGAGCTGTCGAACCCGACAAACTTTACCCGGCCGGCCAGTCCTTTGTCCTGGAGCGCCCGAAGCCCACCGAACGTGGTGGACTCGTTCGGGCAGAAAATCCCGTCCACGTCGGGGAAGCGGTTGAGCAGGCTTTCCAGTGTCTGATAGGCGGACTCCGTCGTTACGCCGGCGTAGAGGTCCTTGGACAGGAATTCAATCCCGGGAAATTGTTTTTGCGTTGTCTCATAGAATCCCTGCTCGCGCAGGGTTGAGCTGGCCGAGCCCTCGTGGCAGCGGATGAGAAAGATCCGGCCCCGGCCGCCCAGGAGTTTTCCCAGGTGTTCGGCGGCCAGGACGCCGCCTTTGTAATTGTCCGTGGCGATGTAGCTTACGTAGTCACTCCCCCTGAGGGGCGAATCGATGATAACCACAGGAATCCCCTCGCGCCGCGCTTCCTGGACGGGACGGACAAGGGCCTGGTCGTCGAGCGGAGCGAGGATGATACCGTCGACGCCGCGGGCGATCATGTCCTCGACGACGATGATCTGGCCCTCGCGATCATCCTCTTTATGCGGCCCCTTCCAGATGACTTCGACGCCCAGCTCGCGGCCGGCCTTGACGGCGCCGGCGTGGATGGCGTTCCAGAACTCATGGGTCATACCCTTGGGAACGACCGCGATCTGGATGCTTTTGGCCTCCTCGGCTTTCCTGGACGAACAGGCAGGATTGAACGACAAAGCGGCCAGGCAGCCGGAAACAATCCATAGAGGCCGGAAGAAGTTCCGATTTTTTTTTATCATTCTGTCAGCCATATTTTGTCCGAATCTAACAGAACCCGCCTGGCCTGTCAAACGGGCGGAATCTAAGGACAAGCGCCGATTCAATAACTCAGCCCGGCGCCGATGGGATAAGTATCGCTCACCTTGACGGGGAGCCGTCCCTGGGGCTTGATCTCCCCTCTTAGCAGCCTAATGAAAGAGTCGAAATAGGCCGCCTGATTGCCGAACCAACCCCGCTCTCCATAGCCGACAAGAAAGGCAGGCACATTCCCGATTTTCCGGAGGAGGTGGGGGTTGCCGTATGACATGGCGATCACGGCCTTGGGCTTGGCCGCGATGACCCTGTCGATCAAGGCGAGATCGCTATCGCGGAGGGGAGCCGCATCGCCGAGCCGGTTGCGTGGGACGAATAAGGACAGGACAACGAGGTCGGCGCCGGCCGCCGCCTGCCGGGCCTTTTCGTAAACCGCAGGGTCGAGGTCGGGACGAAGCGAAAAATTTTGAATTCCCGGAAAAGCCGCCGCCAGCTTGGCCCCGAGCGCAGCTGGTGAAGGATCGGCCTCCCCTTTCTGAAGGCTGATGTTGACGATCTTGCCCGCTTTATTCACGTCAACGGGCAGGACGCCGTTGTTTTTCAGCAGGGTCAAGGACCGGTCGGCCACTTTCTGAACGACCGCCAGATGTTCCGGCGTTCCGACCAGGGAACTCAGGCGGGCTTCGTCCACGAAGCGATTCCGATGCAGGTTTAGCCGCGCCTTCCAGGACAGGAGCCGGCGCACGGATTGGTCGATCCGCGCTTCGCTGATGCGGCCGGACTTGACGGCTTCGACCAGGCCCCGGATCGTCGCTTCGACATCCTTCGGTTTTAGGATGATATCATGGCCGGCCTCAACCGCCTTTAGGGCGACCTCAACGGGCCCGAATCTTTTAATGACGTGGTCGTACCACAGATCGTCCGTGGTCAAGATTCCCTTGAACCCGAGCCGGTCGCGCACCCAATCTGTCGCCAGCTTCCTCTCCACGCTTGCCGGCAGCTCCGAACCGTCCGTGACCGACGGAACGGCGATGTGCTCGGTCATGATAAAGGCAACCCCGGCATCGACAGCGTGTTTGAAAGCGCGGGAGTCCTGCGCCTCAAAGGCTTCCGCCGGTTTATTGATCCAGCTGAAATCGGGCAACCCGGGCAGGCGCTCCACGTCGCCGCGCCCGGGGAAATGTTTGGCCGTCGTCAACATGCCGTTGTCCCTGTAACCCCGGACATAGGCCCTGACCAGGCGACCCAGGAGGTCCAGGTCGCCGCCGAAGGAACGGACGCTTTCTGCCGGATTCTCCGGCCGGACGCTGATGTCAACCGCCGGCGAATAAGTCAGGTGGATCCCCATGGCCCGGCCCTCGATGGCCCCAATTTTCGCCGCTTCGTACATCAGCTCCTCCGAGCCGACCGCAGCGAAGGCCATGTTCGCCGGGAACTCGCTCGCGCCGCTGACCTGCTGACCCGGGCCGCCCTCGAAATCGGCCGCCATCAGGATGGGCAGCTCCGCCTCTTTCTGGAGGCGGTTGAGCAGGTGAGCCACATCACGCGGCGTGCCTCCGTAGAGAACGAACATGCCCACGCCGTAATCGCGCGCCAGCCGGATCCACTGTTGCAGCCTCGGGTCGGATTCGGCGATATAACCGCCCGCGATTTCGGCGCAGATCATCTGCCCGATCTTCCGCTCCAGCGTCAACCCGGCCAGCGTTTTTTCGGCCCACTGCTCGGCCTCGTCAGGAGGCGCGCTGAGCTGGGTTTGTCCAAGAAAGACCATGGCCAGCACACCAAATAGGGCAAAGCCAGGGTAGATGAGATTTCGCCGGCAGCCGTTCATTGACACCTCCGTGATGCAAGTACAAATGCTTACCACTCCGGGCGACTTCCTGTCAACCGTCCATTGGGATCTCAATCAGGTGACCGCTCTGAGAATCGCCGCGCCGGATCTCTCGGCCGAAAAATCATTGACATCTATTCGTCGCCGGTGGTATGAAATCTTAAAACGAGTCACGGAGGGCCGTCATGATGAACAAAAATATTTCGGCCGGAATCCTCTGCGGCTTTCTGCTGTCTGCAGGATTGTCCGCCGTCCCTTCAGGACAAAAATTTCCCGCCGTCCTGAGCATCAGGGATCGGGCCTCCCTTGTTTATCAAATCACCCAGAAGCGGCTTGACTTGCTCCTGCCCAGCATGCTGCGCGAAACCGGGTTCGACATGTGGATCATCAGCTGCAACGAGGACAACCCGGATCCCATTTTCGAGACGATGATGCCCTACGAGAACTGGAATCCGATCACCCAGATCCTTGTCTTCTTTGACCGGGGCCCCGAAAAAGGCATCGAACGCCTCAACATTTCGCGCACCGACACTCAGGGTCTCTTCAAGAACGTCTGGGATGCAGGGGCCTGGGATACGAATAAGAAGGAAAGCCAATGGGATTGCCTGGGAAGGATCGTGCGCGAGCGCGACCCGAAAAGGATCGGCATCAATGAAGGAGAGGTTCAATGGGCGGCCGGCGGCCTGACCGTTGTCCTGAAAAAAAAGCTAGCAGAGGCCATCGGCCCCACTTACGCCGCGCGGCTCCAGTCGGCCGAGCCGCTGGCGACGCTGTGGTCGGAGACTCTCCTCGACGAGGAGATTGACCTGATGGAACATGCCGCCGCTCTTTCCCGCGTCATCATCGCGGAGATGTTCTCCAATCGAGTCGTAACGGTGGGTTTTACCACGACCGATGACCTCCGCTACTATTACTGGCAGAGAGTGGCCGACCTGGGGCTCAAGATCTCGTTCAGCCCGTTTATCAGCATCCGCGGCCGCCATCCCCGGGACGTCGAAAAGTACGGCAAAGACGACAAGGTCATCCGGCCGGGCGACCTCGTCCACTGCGATGTCGGCCTGAAATACATGCGCTACAACTCGGATCACCAGGAAATGGCCTACGTGCTGAAGCAGGACGAGACCGACGTTCCGGAGACGTTCCGCAGGATGATGGCCGAGGCGAACAGGCTCCAGGACGTCTACTGCGGCGAGTTCAAGGCCGGCCTCACGGGTAACGAGATGCTGGGCAACATGCTCAGGAAGGCCGGCGCGCTCGGCATTCCCAAGCCCCGCATTTACTCTCATTCGCTGGGTTATTTCTTGCACGAACCGGGTCCTTTGATCGGACTCCCCTGGGAACAGGTTAATAATCCGGGGCGGGGCGACGTGAAACTCGTCCCCAACAGCTGCTTTACCGCCGAGATGAGCGTCACCCTGCCCGTGCCGGAATGGGGGGAAGGGAAGGAATTCCGCTTGCCGCTCGAGGAGGACGTCGTCTTTACGGGAAGCGCCGTTTATTTTTTAGACGGCCGCCAGACCAAATTCCACCTGATCAAGTAAAGAGCTCCGCGGCCTCCGGTTCAGATTACGGATCGTCCGCCGTGAACGTGTCGCCCTGGGAGAGATCGCCGGTCTTGAAACCCTTGAGGAACCAGCTGACCCGTTGTTCCGATGTTCCGTGAGTGAACGAATCCGGAACCACATAGCCCTGGGTCATGCGCTGGATCCGGTCATCGCCCACCGCTCCCGCCGCGTTGATGCCCTCCTCGACATCCCCTTCTTCAAGGATGTTCTGCATCCGCTGGGCGTGGTGAGCCCAAACGCCCGCCAGGAAATCCGCTTGCAGCTCGAGACGGACCGACAGTTGATTGAACTCACGCTCGCTCATCTGACTCCGCTGCGACATGACTTTCTCCATGATCCCTAATTGATTTTGAACATGGTGGCCGACTTCGTGGGCGATGACATAGGCCATGGCAAAGTCGCCCGGCGCATTCAGGCGCTGCTGCATCTCCGCGAAGAACCCGAGATCGATATACACCTTCCCATCCGCGGGGCAATAGAACGGACCGGACGCGGACTGGGCCGTGCCGCATCCCGAACTCGTCAGGTCGGTGAATAAAACCAACGTGGGCTCCAGGTAGGTTTTCCCTTGCTGGTTAAATAACGTGTTCCAGACGTCTTCGGTATCGGCCAGAATGACAGAGACGAACTTCCCCGCTTCCTGTTCTTCGGCGGTCAGCGGACGGCTCTCCGCCGGCGAGTCCGTCTGGGTCGAAAGCTGAAGATCCGAGACCCCATCCCCGAGATTCCCTCCCAGAAGGAGGTAGAGGATAACCACCACGAGGCCCCCAAGCCCGCCGCCCACGGCGAGTTTTCTGCCGGTTAGGCCCCGCCGGTCTTCGACGTTGGAGCTCTGTCTTCGATTCAGCCAGCGCATCTTGTTCCTCCTTCAAGGGATGATCGAAAAGGGCCTTTGTCCGAGTTGGCCCCAAAAAGATCCCAAAAACCTCCCCGGACAATCCCGAAGCGAATATTAGCAGCCCCCATTCGGCCTGTCAAGAAACACGGGATTCTTGCGGACAAAGAACGGCGTTGACCTTGGTTTACTTTTTTGAGATAATTGGGTTATCCAATCTTATCCAGTCCGGCGGAAGAATACCGCCGGCAAAAAAAGGAGAAAAAAATGAAAAGAACGACGCACCGGAGTGTCAAGGGCAAGAAGCTGTATGCTGTCCGGGACGCCAAGGGCCGTTT
Source organism: uncultured Eubacteriales bacterium (assembly GCA_964651495.1). Taxonomy (GTDB): domain Bacteria; phylum Acidobacteriota; class Aminicenantia; order Aminicenantales; family UBA8522; genus CAZNVB01. The sequence continues at coordinate 14,669 of CAZYWP010000074.1, forward strand.
TAAGGACATCCAGACCTACGAACGCGCCCATCGCATGGACCTCAAAAAGAAAAGCAAGAAAGAAGCGAAATAACAAAGGACGTCAGAGCTGGGCGGGGATCCAGGGGAGGTAATAGAGATGGGAATTTTTGGCAAGTCTTTCGATCAGAAAGTCCAGGAGGCTGTGGCCGCCATCGGGAAGATGGGTCTCGGCATCCGCGACCTGCGGGCCAAGGCTGAAGGGAAGGTCGTGACTCTTGAAGGACAGGCCGATAGCCTGGATATCAAAGGCCGGGTCATGGCCGAATTCAACAAAATGGTGAACACGGAAAATACGGTGAATAAAATTCAGGTTCAGCAATCTCCGGCCGTGCAGCCCGGGCCGGCCCTGACACCCCAGAAAACGCCGGAGGAAACGATCTACGAGGTGCAAAAAGGGGATACACTCAGCGCTCTGGCCCAGCGCTTTTACGGGAAAGCAAGTCTCTACATGAAGATTTTCGAGGCCAACCGGGATATTCTGAACAATCCCGACCTCATCAAGATCGGCCAGAAGCTGAGAATCCCGAAATAGTAAAGAGACGTCCGGCGTCAGCGAGCCTTGCGCCTGATCAAGCTATAAACGAAGAGGATCACCAGAGCCCCGA
>CAZYWP010000075.1:0-15274 GCA_964651495.1 uncultured Eubacteriales bacterium
CTGATCGGCGGGATGAGCTGGGAATCGTCTCTCGAGTATTATCGTATTATCAATCAAATGGCGAAAGCCAGGCTGGGCGGGTTCCATTCCGCTCTGAGCGTCATGTATTCTGTGGACTTCGCCGAAATCGAGGCCATGCAGAACAGGGGAGAGTGGGCGGAAATGGCTCAAATCTTGAGCCGCGCCGCCAAAAGCCTGGAAGCGGCCGGCGCCGATTTCATCGTGCTCTGCACCAACACCATGCATAAAGTCGCCGCTGAGATCGAGTCTGCCGTCCGCATTCCCCTTCTGCATATCGCCGATGCGACGGCCCGGAAAGTCTCCGGCCGCGGCCTGAAAAGGATCGGGCTGCTGGGCACGCGCTTCACGATGGAGGGGGATTTCTACAAAGGGCGGTTGACCCAAAAGCACGGCCTCGAAGTCCACGTTCCCGGTCCCCCGGACCGCGAGATTGTCCACCGGGTGATCTACGAAGAGCTGGTCGTCGGGCGGATCGAACCGTCGTCCCGGCGTCAGTTCGCGGCCATCATCGAACGCCTGGTCGGCGAGGGCGCGGAGGGCGTCATCCTGGGATGCACGGAGATCGGCCTCCTGGTCAAAGAGGAGGACAGCGCGGTTCCGTTATTTGACACCACCCGGATTCACGCCGAAGCCGCCGTCGACCTCGCCCTGGAATCTTAAGGCCCGTTTAATCGGTCGAGTTAAAAATTCCGGTTTTCCATAAACACGTAGCAGAGGATGTGAGTCATGAGGAAGAAGCCGTCCTCGAGATGCCCCATGTGATTTGTCGGGACGGTGAGGGACAACTGGGAAATCTCCCGCAGTTTTCCTCCCTGGCCGGTGGTCAGGCCGATGGTTTTCAGGCCGGCGCTGCTCGCGTATTCTACAGCCTTGATGATATTGGGACTATTTCCACTCCCGCTGATGGCGATGAGGATATTGCCGGGTTCAGCGTAATTTTTGAGCTGTTCAACAAAGACATCCTCATAACTGACATCATTGGCATAGGCGGTTACGGTGGCGATGCTGTCGGTCAGGCTGAGCATGCGGAATCTTTTTTCCCGTCCGTACGAGGCGCCTTTGACGATGTCAACAACCATCTGAGAGGCGATCGAAGCGCTTCCTCCGTTGCCGCAGGCAAGAATCATTTTGTTGGCCTCCCGCGCTTCTCTGAGCCACGAGATGGCGGTGGAGATCGCCGCGGGGTCGAGTGTTTCTAAAAGTCTCCGGGCCTCAGCAATATACTGTCTGACAAACAGGCTTTGATCGTTCATCGGTTTTCCTCTTTTCCTTGCGCTAGCCATAATTCAAGACGCTCCAGCACCTGCTCCCGCGTGGCTGTTCCCGTCGTGGCCAGCTGCTGGATCGTTATCGAAGCCACCAGATTCCCGATCAGGGCGGCCTCGGCGAGAGTCGCGCCTGAAGTGAGAGCGAGAACAGCCCCGGCAGACGAACTGTCTCCGGCGCCGGTGATGTCCAGTTTGCCCGTGACGACAACACCCCTGACGCGCGTCGGCGCGGGGTCGCTGACCATCATCCCGCGGGCTCCGCAGGTGACCAGCACGGGCGCTTGATTGACCTGCCTGAGTCTCAGCATGGCCTCGCCGAGTTCTTTCTCGGCGACCTCGTCGCCGGGTTTGGGTGCTGCCCGGCCGACAGCCTCAAACTGGTTGGGTTTGATGATGACCTTCCTGAATTCGTGGATGTGGGTGCGACTGTCGACAAGAAATACGACACGGGGATTTTTCGCTGCCCTGTCGGCGAGCGCTCCTCGCACCTCGGAGGTGATGACCCCGCAGTCGTCCATTTCCACCTGATCAGAGATCACCACGCCGTCCACTTCAGGGAGAACAGCATCCAGGGCGGCGATGACCTGCCGGACGAGCGAGAGGGGAGTGCGGGTACGGTTTTTGGTGTCGTAGCGGTCATGTTCACCCGAGAGTTCCGGGTTTGTCAGGTCACGGGGTTTCAGGTAGGTCGGTGTCATTCTGTCTTTCGAGCGGAGGAGTCCCTGAGTTTGACACCCCAGCCTCCGCAAATCCAGAAAGAGGTCGAACGCTTCCCCGTCATCGCCGACAATGCCAATCGTATAGATCGTCCCGGCACCGAGAGAGGCGAGATTCTGGACAACCGTCCCTGCGGCACCGGGGCTGTGGCGGATCCTGACAACCTGATGAGCCCGTTTTCCGGATTCCACGCTGTGTTCGACGATCCCGGGATCGACATCCAGATATTTATCGAGAAAAAAATCCCCGATCACGGCAACCCGGCGGGTCGCGAACCGGTCAAGCAGTTCCCTTAATCTCCCCTTAGTCATTTTTCCCTCCCCGTGAGGAGGTCATAGAGAGCGGGGATCGTCCGGCGGTGGTCTCCCTGGATATAAAAGCTCTCTCCGCCATCAGCGACCGTCCGGACAAGGATCGTTTTATAGGGCCTGAAATAATAGCGCGGGTCTGTTTTTGGCGCCTCGGCATGAAGATCTTCACCCAGGGCGGCGAGGTCAAAAACCGCGGTGGTGAATTTATTGATCTCGCGGCCACGCTGATGCGCGGCGTTTCGAGCCATGGTCAGCGCTTTGAGATAGACCTCGGGTCCCATGACACTCGTTCCGATGTTCAGGAACACTCCCCCCTGGAGCCGGGTCAGTGTTTCGGCGAGGATCAGGAAATCCCGGTAGGACGCCCCGCCGGCTGCGGCGCCGTCGAAATTGGGGTGTTCATGAACGATGTCGTATCCGATACCGATATGGACAGTGACGGGAATATGGAAGCGCACGCCCGCGGCTAGGACACTCGTCTCACGGAAGGAGAATCTCTCCGTTTCGATCATATTCCCGACGGATTCGCCAAAACCGAGCCCCTCTCGGTATCCCTGAGAGACGGCGTCATTGATCCGCCCGGTCTCCTCCCAGAGGCCAAACTCCCCGGTCCGCACATAGCGCGCCACGCTTTCCGTCGAGGCTCCGATGAGGGCCAGCTCGAAATCATGGATCACCACGGAGCCATTGACGGCCAGGTGACTGATCAATCCCTTCTCCATGAGTGAAACGAGGAGAGGATTGAGCCCTTGTTTGACAACGTGGCCGCCGCAGGCAAGGACAATGGCGCTGCCGCGTTCTTTAGCCTTTTTTATCCGTTCCGCTAGCGGGGCAAGGGAAGGATGGCTGAAAGGCTCGCGCGGACTCTCAGGATAGATAAAGGAGCTTCTCTCCATGGCGTGGATTCGTTCGGCCAGGGGCTTCAACCTGAGGTTGCGGGGATCGAACTGTTGAAAGGGCATTTTAGGTGACCTCGCTATCGTTCCAGATGTAGCGCAGCAAGACGTCATGATCGCGGTAGTCCGGGATGACGATGTCCGCCCCTATGCCGATGAGCCGCCGGCGTTTCCACTCGTCCGGCGCGCCGCTGTGCCTGGCCTCGTCCGAGGCGACGGCCACCGCCAGGCCGCCGACCGATTTGATGTTCTCGATTTCCACGTACCCGTCCCCAAAACCGAGCAGCCGGGCTCCATCCACATTGTTGATCTTAAGGATTCTCTCGATGACCAGTTTCTTGGAGAACCTGAGATACGCGTCCTGCGCGCCGTAGATGTGAGAGCCGAAATATCGGTCGACCCGGAGCAACCGGGCTTCTTCGAGGACATACTTCTCATCGGTCCCGCTCGCCAGGTAAAGCTGGACGCCTCTCTCTTTTAACCCTTCAAGCATCTCGTTCGTATATGGGACGAGCAATTCCACCGGCTCGATCCGACCCGACCGGAGTCCCTCTCTTCTTTCAGCGATCCGGTTCATCAGCCTCTCGAGATAGCGATGTTTATAGACCAGGGGATCCTCGGGCTTGCCGCCGCGTTTCCGGATTTCCTCGGCCAGGTGCATCATCTGGTAGATGGTCTGTTTTCCGGTGAGATAGTCCACATAGTCTCGGACAATTCGGGTCAAGGCCTCTTCCGTCTCATCGGTTTTGGCGGTGGAGAGGATTTCCTCGACCATCAGCGGGACCATGACGTCCTGCCACCCTTGACGAATGAGGCTCACCGTGCCGTCGAAATCGAACAGGACATGCTGCGGCGGTTCAACCTGGCCGAGGTCATGGATGATCTCGATGCCCGTTCCGGGAAGGAGACGGGTCGAGATACTTTCGGAAATATGGGGTCGGTAATCCTGCTCGTCTATTTCGTCGTTATCCATAGGCCTTTTTTCCAGGCGGTGAGCGCACACGATTGCCGCCCTATAAAATTCTAAATCATTTTATATCAATGAGTTAGAAGGTGTCAATGGTGCATTTCCTGATTCCCGTTAATTTACAGTTTATCAACAGCTTAGGTCATAAATGTCGAGAACAACGCCGGCCGATTTTGCCTTCGCATCTTAAGATGCGTATAGTTATAATCGGCGTGAAAGCAAAATTGAGCTCTGAGGAAAGGAGATTGCCGGTGAAAAAATGGGCCTTGGGATTCTTCGCGGCTTTAATCCTGGTCTGGCTCGCCGTAGGGGGCACAGGGGATCGATTCTACCCGGAGACCTGCGGCGTCAGCGATGAACCGTTCGAGTCCTGCACCAGCATCATCGTCGGGAAGCTGGCTTCGGCGGACGGTTCCACCATGACCTCCCACTCCTGCGACAGCACTACGGACAGGACGTGGATCAATATTGTTCCGCACCAGAAACACAAGCCAGGGGATTTGTGCCCGGTCTTTCACAACCCCAAAGAGACCAGGGGCCCGGATGACAAAAACCGCCTCAAGAGCGGGGACATCCCGCAGGTCACGGAGACATATGCTTATATTAACACCGCTTACCCGTGCCTGAACGAACACCAGCTGGCCATCGGCGAAACCACTTTCGGGGGGAAAAGGGAGCTCCGGAGCAAGGCAGGAATAATCGGCTGCCCCGAACTCTACCGGCTGATCCTGGAGAGGGCCCGGACCGCGCGGGAAGCGATCCGGGTGGCCGACGAGCTGACCAAAACTTACGGTTACAATGATTACGGGGAGTGCTTCACCTTCGCCGACCCCCAGGAAACCTGGCACTTCGAGATCGTCGGCCCCGGCGCCGGGAAAAAGGGAGCGGTGTGGGCGGCGGTGCGCATCCCGGACGATCATATCGGAGTCTCAGCCAACGCCAGCCGGATCCGGCAGATCAACCTTGACGACCCGGACCACTTCTTGGCCTCGGCCAACGTCCATGCGGTCGCCCAGGAAATGGGCTGGTGGGATCCGGTGGGCGATGAACCCTTCGAGTTTTGCTATGCTTACGACTCCCGGCGAAGCATGGGTTCGCGGCGGCGCGAATGGCGGGCCCTCAGCCGCGTCGCGCCCTCCCTCAACCTCGACCCCAACGGGGAAAACTTCCCTCTTTCAGTCAAATCGGAGAAAAAGCTGACGGTCAAAGACGTTCTGGATATTTTCCGCGACACCTACCAGGATACGCCCTATGACATGACGAAGACGCTGACCGAAGTCAACCGCGAAGGAAAGGCGGCCATCAGCCCCGTGGCCAACCCGTTCATGAACCGGGAGTGGCTGGCGCTTCTCAAGGTGCCCTCCGAACGGACGATCTGCTGCAAAAGAGCCACCTACCTTCAGATCACCCAATCACGGAGCTGGCTTCCCGATTCCATCGGCGGCGTGGTCTGGCTGGGGTACGACAATCCCGCCACGACACCCCACACGCCCTTTTACTGCGGCATCACTCGAATGCCGGCATCCTACATGGTTGACGGCCGGGGCCAGTTCCGCCGCGACTCCGCCTGGTGGGCTTTCCGGACGGTCAGCCAACTGGCTCTCTTCCGCTGGCAGCCGATGAGCCAGACGATCGCCAGGGTCTGGAGCGCCATCGAGGAGAAGGCCTTCGCCGACCAGGTCAAGATTGAAGAGGAAGCTCTCCGGCTCTTCAAACAGGACCCGGCCAAAGCGAGGGAACTTCTGACCGCGTATTGCATCAAGATGGCCGAGGACGCCGTCTCGGCCTACTGGAAGCTCCATGACGACCTCTGGGGAAGCTACACCCAGTATTTCTGATCCGGAAAAGTCCGGTGGAAGCTGCTCCCGAAAGTGTGGTGAAATAGCCGGCCGATAGATAATGCCGGATGCTTACGTTTTTTCAACCGGCATGGTTGAAAAGTGAACCCGCGTGAACCGGTCGGGGATGTGGTTGTCGGAATCTCCGATCCGGCCCCACGACCAGGCCGGGCTGACCACCGCATCGCCGACGGCCAGTTTTTCGAACCGCCCGAAGAAGACGCGCCATTCGTCGCCGTCCCTGGGCGGCAGGCTGCGGCCGTTGGCCAGATGCGTCATCCCGGACCAGGGGAAGGCGAGCTCGACCGTCCATCCTCTATCGATATCGGAATTGTCATTGAGCGTGCCGTTTATGCCGACTGCCGTGCGCAGGCCGGGAAAGTCCCAGTCGGTGAAAGCCCAGCGCAGCCCCCGCGGATGGGCGCCGCGCCAGAATGTCTTGGCGCCGCGGTCGTGGTTGCCGCCGAAGGTATAGGCCGACCGCGAGAAAATGTCGAACTCGGGCGTGTCGAACTTGCGTTTGTAGGCATCCTGCCAGATGAAAAACACTTCGTAGATTGTGTTCAGGGCGTTGATTTCAAACTCATAGTAACAGTCGCCTCCGTCGATGAACACCTCGATGTCATTCTCTTGAAAGATGGTGGCGTCGCGCTCGATGAGTTCGGCTTCGATAAACGGCTCATCGATCCAGAAGGCGACGTAGAAATTCCGGTCATCCCACAGCGCAGAGGCCCGCGTCTCGAAGAACCCGGGCCGGCCGCTGATCATGTCCACGAAGCGCGGCGACCTGGGCGCTTTGGACCACGCCGCTTCGTTCAACGCGCCGTCGATGACGATGGGTTGCATAGTCCGGTGGCAGATATAATGCGCCGCTTCTTTTTCCGACCATTCGGCCGTCATCGTGCTCTCCTTCGGCGCCCTGAAACCTTGGCGCTGAACACGCCCAGAATATATTCCCGGCCGATCGAGCACGTCAAGAAGGGCAGCCAACTTCATTCTCCGGGTCATTTCTGATATAAATTCCCCGTGCGACCGGAATTCGTATTTTTCCTCCTGGCCTACTTTGTCCTGGTCCTTCTCATCGGGCTGAAATTCTCCCGGCGGATGCGCAGCCTCGAGGACTACTTCCTCGCCTCCAGGTCTCTCTCCGCGCCGCTCGTCTTTCTCTCTTTGACCGCCTCCTGGTTCGGCGCCAGCTCTATCCTGGTCACGACTGACGAGGCTTTTCGAGCCGGCGTGAGCGCCTTCTGGCTGATCGGGCTGCCGGCGGTGGCGACGGTCCTGATTTTTGCCTTCATCCTGGCCGGGCCCATCCGTCGCCTGGACGTCATGACCCTCCCGGATCTGGTGGAGCGGCACTACGGGAAGGCTGTCCGCCACCTCGCCTCCGGCCTTATTTTCTGGTACATGGTCGTCCTGGCGTCCTCTCAAATGGTGGCCCTGGGGCAGTTTATCATGCCCTTTCTCGGCTGGCCCTACTTTTGCAGCCTGGCGCTGGGGACGGGAGTAGTGCTCATCTATCTCCTCAGCGGCGGCCTGCGCTCCGTGGCGGCGACCGATGTCCTCCAGTGCGTCCTCCTCTCCGGCGGAGTGATCGGGTTGGCCATTTTCTTGGTCCATTCATCTCCGGCTGCCGCGGTCGCCGAGGCCGCCCGTCAGGCGGGAAGACAGGACTATTTCCACCTTTTCTCCGACCTGAAAAGGAATGCGCTGATTGCGCTCTCGTTTATCCTGGCCTGGACAATTTCTCCTATCGCCTGGCAGAGGGTCCAGTCCGCCCGGTCGGAGAGCACGGCCAGGCGCGGCCTGCTTGCTGCGGCGGGGACGTTTGTCATCCTCTACGGCCTTGTCGTGGTCATCGGCATATTCGCCCTGCCGCTGTTTTCCGGCCGACCGCTTTCCGATCCTCTCGTCTCTGAAATCATCGCTTCGCGGGCCGGTCGTCTCGGAGGCGGACTGCTGTTTGTTGCCGTCTCGGCCGCGATCCTGTCCACTCTGGACACCGCCTTAAACACGGGCGCCCTGACCTTGACCAAGGATATTTACCTCAACCTGCGACCGCACCGATCGAGGACGCCTCCGGCCACTGTGCGGGTTGGCCGGGCGGCGACTCTTATCACGGCCGGGCTGGCCTTCACGATCGCCACCCGGTTCCAGAGCATTCTCCAGACTCTTGGCCTGGCCTCGGAGATCATGGCCGAAGGCCTGTTCGTCCCGGGGCTGGCCATGATCTTTCTCAAGGGGAAAAAGCCCCTGGCCGGGGGCCTGAGCCTGATCCTGGGCGGGAGCTTCGCCCTGGCCAGCTTTCTTTCAGCGATGAGTGTCTTGCCATTCCACCTTCCCGCCTGGCCGTTTTCTGTACCCTATGGTCTGACGCTCAGCCTTCTGGGCTTCGCCGTCGGGCTCTTTTTAGATTGCTATCACCAGAACACAGACTGAAATGAAGAGCCAGCACCCGACGGGTGGCTAGGTTCGGGGGCCCCCCGCCGCCCGAAGCGTTTGATGCCACGGACTCTCCGGCTTTGAAAATAACACGATGGACCGCGAGGGCGCCGGGGGTGAACCGAGACAGGACCCGTCGGGTGTTCCTGGCAGCAAATTCGGGGATTTCGTTTTCGCTCCGGTCCATGATATATTGAGGGCAATGTCCGCCTGGGAAAAGCTCCGTTGGAAAACGACCGGGGTCCTCGGCCGGCTTCTTCTGCGTTTCTGGGCCGGATCCTCGCGGGTTGAAGTCATCGGTGAGGAAGATTACCAGAGGTTCAAAGCGGCGGGGAGGCCCGTCATCCTCCTGGTCTGGCACGGCCGGCTCTTTCTGGCGCCCCATTTTTTCCGCAAGCAGGGGATCTACGCCCTGGTCAGCCCCAGCCGGGACGGCGAGATCATCGCCCGGATCGCCTCGGGCTGGGGGTTCCGGATCATCCGCGGTTCCGGATCGCACTCCATGGTCCGGGCCTGGCTGGAGATGAAAAATAAACTCCGGGAAGGCGCCGAGCTGATCATCATCCCCGACGGCCCCCGCGGGCCAGACAGGGTTTTCAAACCCGGCGGGCTGAAACTGGCCCAGGAAACGGGCGCCATCCTTCAGCCGTTTTCTTTTTCCGCTTCGAAAAAGAAGTTCCTCCGGAGCTGGGACCGATTCCTCTTTTTCTATCCATTCTCCAGGGTCGTCGCCGTCTACGGCAGGCCCATCACGGTAGACCCGGCCATGGACGAGGAGGGCTTCGAGAGAACGCGGCTCGAGGTCGAGAAGGCGTTGACCGCGCTCGATGCGGCCGCCGATTCCCATTTTGTAAAGAATTGACATTTGTGCTATATAAGCAGGCACGAAGATCCAGTTTAATTTGAGGAGGGAAACATGAAAACGAGACTTGTCTTCCTGGCTGTTTGTGCCGCCGGTCTGGCCGCGCTTTCTCTGCCGCTCGCCGGTCAGACGGCCGCCGACCACATCCGGCAGGGCGACGAATACTACGCCCAGTTCAATGATGCAAAAGCCCTGGAGTCGTACCTATTGGCCGTCCAGGCCGAGCCGGCAGGCTATGAGGCCCTCTGGAAAACCGCCCGGGCTTACTTCGACCTGGGCGACCTGACTCCCGAAAGCGGGGCCGGAGCGGCAGAGAAAAAGCGCCAGCTGTATGACAATGCGATAAACTACTCCAAACAGGCGATCCAGGCCAACTCCGACGGGACCTGGGGTCACTTCTTCCGTTCCGCGGCCATGGGCAAGTACGTCCTCACCCAGGGAAAGAAAGAGCAGATCAACGGCTCCAAGACCATCAAAGCCGAGATCGAGAAGGCGATCGAGCTCGACTCGAGCAATGATTTAGCCTTCCATGCTCTGGGCCGTTGGCACCGCAAAATGGCCGAGATCGGGGGCGCGTCTCGGCTCCTCGGCGGCATGATTTACGGCAGCATCCCCAAGGGGTCGTTCGAGGAGTCGGAGAAGAACTTCCTGAAAGCCGTCGAGCTCAACCCCAACTACACCAACCACCATCTCGAGCTCGGCAGGACCTACCTGGCCCTGAAAAAGAAGGACCTGGCTGTCCAGGAATTCCAGAAGGTCCTGGAGCTTCCGGATACGACCTCCAAGTGTCCGTCCTATAAAAAAGAGGCGGAAGCCGAGCTAGCCAAGCTCAAGAAAAAGGGCGGCTGAATTTACTCCCTGCCGGCCCTCAGAGCGCAACCTGCTGCTGCCGCGTCACCCTGTTGATGTTTAGAGCCGGGTTCCTGATGTTGAGACTGGAGAATATTCGAACCGGGGCGATGATCGTCCTGGGCCTCCTCCTGACTTGCTTGAACGCAAGGCCAGCCGAGTTCAGCCTCAAGCTCAACGCCGGGGCGGGCTGGCTGGACGGCGGCGATTTAAACAGGTCCATCGGGGGCTGGAAGGACTACTATCAGGACCGCAAGAGCTCATCATTTTCCTCTTCGTACGGCTTGAAAGAACTGCGTGGGATTCTGGAGGCCCAGGCGGAGCTGGCGGTCCGGTTCTCCCCTCGCTGGAGCGTCGGCCTGGCCGTCGGCTATGTCCCCGGGACGACGAGCGGCGAGGTCTCCACCCGGCTGTCAGAGGAGGAGGCCTATACCCTTCCCTCGGGCGGGGGAGGCACCATTTCTCTTGAAGAGGAGACGGCCCGGCTCCTCCGCTGCGAGCTCAAGGCCGTGCCGGTCCTGGTGACCGTTTATTGGTCTTTCCCGCTCCGGGATAACCTGCAGCTCAGCCTTGGAGCCGGCGGCGGCCTGTACTTTGGCCGCTATACTTACCGCGAGGAGTACATTTACAATCTCGATTATAGCGATACTCAGAACACCGCCGGCGGGTCGATTCAGTATATCGACCGCTACGAATCGGCCGGCGAATACGCGGAAAAAGCGGCTGCCCGGAGCTTCGGGGTGCACGGCCTTGTCGGCCTCGACTACAGGATCAGCCCGTCTCTCGCCATCACCTTCGAAGTCGTCGGCCGCTGGGCTGGCCTGGACGATTGGCGGGGTGAAAAAACCGACGCCTACGAATGGTCCCAGACCTGGGGATTCGGCGGCGGGTTTTCCGAAGAGGGACAGGCAGAGGAATCGGCGGAGGGGAAGCTCTGGCGGGTCGATGCCCGCGGCGAGACGACATCAGGAACGTATCCGCGTCTCGTCTTCGGAGCCGAAGAACCGGCCTCCTCCTCTTATTCGAACGTCCGGCCGGCGCGGATCAACCTCGGCGGCGTCTCGGCCAGGATCGGGTTTCGGTTTCAATTCGGGGAAAGACGTTAAACGGCTGCGGGCGGGACTGCCGCCGTCCATGGTCTCAGCGGGAGACCGGGATTCTCAAGTTTTCATAGAGCTCCACTCCGTTCGGCCCTTCCACCTTGAGCTTGAACACAGCGTGCCGGGCCAGGAAATCGAGCGGGATTTTCACGACGAGCGGCGCAGATGACGCCTGTGAACCCGAACCCGGCAGCGGCGGAAACGACACGGACGAGGATATCAGGCCGATATCAGGATGGGGCGTGCTCAGCCAGCCGTTCAGGCCGACCGCCGGGAAGCGGCTCCGGTTGACCAGGGTGACGATGATTTCGAGGGTTTCGCCCGGCTCGGCCCGGCCGTTTCCATTGCCCCTGCTTTTTCCCGAGGCATCGTCATCCAAGTCGTATCCGGAGAGAGAGATCGACGGCAGCCCGATGTCTGCGGCGAGGGCGGCGTCGACGATCCCCCAGCCAAAATCGTTGTCCGGAGCCTGGCTGCGGCTGGCCGTGCTCAGGAGCGCGGCGCGGACCTGGGCGGGGGTCCAGTCGGGATGGATTTCGAGGAGCAGGGCGGCGGCCCCCGCGACCAGCGGGGTGGAGAATGATGTCCCGGAGCCCCGGGAGTAAGTGGAGCTTCCGTCCGTCCGATTGGAGGCCAGCCAGTTGCGGACCCCGAGGGCGCAGACCTCCGGTTTAATTCGTCCATCGAAGGTTGGGCCGGGCGAACTGAAGGAGGCGATCCGGGCCATCGAATCCACGGCTCCGCAAGCGATGACGTCGAACCCGTCCGCCGGGGCGATGATGTGGCGCCAGGCATTGTCGCGCTCGTTCCCGGCCGCGTTCACCACCACAACTCCGAGGCTCACGGCCCGGTTGGCGGCGCGGGTGGTCACGGCCGTTTTCCCGTCCAGGTCGGCGAAAGAGTACCAGTCGATGTATCCCAGCGAGGACGAGACCACGTCGGCGCCCAGTGATTCAGCCCACTCGATCCCCGCCACCCAGTAATCCTCCTCGATCGGCTGCTCGAATTTTTCCGTCTCCGTCTTGGCCAGGAGGAAATCGGCGCCGTGGGCCGGCCCGACGAGTTCGCCGGGCTTGTATCCCCCCAGGATCGACCAGGTGCCGGTGCCGTGGGAGTCGGAGTAGTCGTTCGGATCGGCCAGGTTTTGCTCGACGTCGCCGTCGCCGTTGACGAAGTCCCACTCGGCGACCAGGCGGGCGTTGCTGAAGATTTCGTGGGACTTGCGAAAGCCCGTATCCATCATGCAGACGAGAACGTTTCGGCCGCTGAACCCGGCGCGGTGAAGAGGCCAGACATGGATCTGGTTGATCTGAGTGAACGAGGGTCCGTAGAGAGCGAAGAACGGGTCGGGGATATCCAGCGCCTCATCCGGTCCCTGGGGCGCGGAAGGCTCGTTCCGGGCGAACGAAAGCACAAGGTCCACTTCGCGGACAAAGGGAAGTGCGCGGAGAGCCGCAATGCCGGGCGGAGCGGCCTCAGCGCTGACCGCATTGAGCCAGCGCGAGACGGTCCTGATTTTCTTGACCAGAGGCGCGACCCTCTCGATATAGGGGGGATTGACGGGAAGGTCGGAAGAGTCGACCAGGCCGCTTGCGTCGCGCACCTTGGAGCGCCGCCGGAGACAGCGGGCCGCGAGGTCCTGGCGCGCCCGAACCAGGGCTTTGTCCAGGGACTGGGCTTCAGCGCCGCCCCTGTCCTTGAAATAGACCCAGACGGGAAGGCTTTCCCGCCTGCGGTCGGTCCGCCTCAACTCCTGGGTGAGGTTACGTCCGGCCCCCGCCCGGGGAGAAATCTTGGCGCCGAAGCGGGGATTCTCCGGCCCGGCCGGGAAGCCGAAAAACAGCGGAGCGCAGGAAAGCAAAACCAGAATAGCCGAATCGAGCGGACGCCATTTTGTTCCCCCGCGTCTCATTCGGAGAAGACCTGGGCTTCGAAAACTTCTATCTCGGCCCCTTTCTGCCACTCATCATCGTCCAGCCCCGCTTTCAGGCAGCCGTGGCGCAGGTAGGTCTCGCGGTCCCAGTCGTATTCCAGCGGCACCTGGGGGAGAAGCAGGCCCCTGGACAGGCCCTTGGTGACGATGATCCCATGCCTGCCCACCTCGACCTCCTGTGGATTCTTGAGGGGCTCCGGCAGCGTCAGGACCGAGATCTCGATCCTGGTCCGGGGAAGTTCTTCGACCGTTAGCGGCTTAAACCTGAAGTCTTGGGTGGCGGCGGCGACGGCCATCTCGATGATGGCTTCGGCCAGCGGCTTGACGGGGAGGGGATAGCCGATGCAGCCGCGCAGCCGGCCGTCGACCTTGAGGGTGACGAAGGCGCCCCTTTTTTCCAGGAGTTGGCTGTTGTCGATTTTCGGCTTGGGTTTTTTCCCCGTCTTCAAATAGCCCTCGACGGCCTGGCGGGCCAGGCCGAGCAGAAACCGCTGCTCCTCTTTGTCAAGGAAGACTTTCATTTTGACCCCCTTGGCGGCCGAGACAGGTGAATGGGATGAAGAGAAAAAGTGTCGTCGAATTCGATGACCAGGGGCTGCAGGGATAAACGGTTTCGGGGCAGGATCCCAACGCGGAGAAAGAGCTTGCCGCAGGCGAACGGCCGGAAAAGGCGGGAGGCGGCCCGGCCGTCGGAACGGGTGGAATAAAAACCGATGATCCGGTGGCTGAACATCTCTTGCAGGCTCCAGAAGCCGGCCTCGGCCGCATAATCTGTTTCCGGGCAGGGATAGATCGTTTCCACGAAGAACCGCCGGCCCCTGATATGGCCAAGGAGGATACCGCTGCTCCTCCTCTTTGTCGAGGCCAGCGCCTGAGCTTTAAGAAAAAGGAGCGCCTCTGCCGCGATGTAAACATCCATTGATTAAATTATAGCAAAAGCGGGAGTTGGTCGTAAATCAGGATGTCATCTCCAAAATTGCCGTCAGGTGCGCGAATTATGTTTTTCGGGCCCAGATCATCAGGCTGTAGCCTTTCTGGAAGAAGAGCAGGAAATCGAGGCGGGAAACGAGCCAGATGAAGGGATAGACCAGTGCGTAGAGGGCAAACGGTTTCTCCTGAGCGCTGAATTCTTCCGCTGAGGACGGGCGGATATGGCCGTCGCGCCGTTTTTCGGCCGGCGGGCGGGAGAGGAGTTTGATGTAGACAAAATTGAGGATGAGCTCGAAAAATTCGGAGAAGAAACGCGAATAAAAGGCCTTCCTCTCCGGCCGCAGCCCGGCCCGTCGCAGCTTGATTTCAAGGTCCTTCAGGGAGTAGCCTTCGCGCTTATGACCGAAATACTCCAGCTTCAGGCCGATCGCCGCCCGGAGCTTGTGCAGCAGGTAAAATCGGCCTGTGTGGGGAGTGACCAGGATGACCTCTCCGTTCGGCTTGAGAACGCGGGCGATCTCGGCCAGGGCACCGTCGTCGTTGTCGATGTGCTCCAGGTAATCGAGGCAGAGCGCCGTGTCGAATGACCGGCCGCGAAAGGGCAGCGCCTCCCCCCTGAGCCTGACCAGGTCCTTTTTGAGAATATCCCGGGCCGCGCTCAGGTTGGCCTGATCCTCATCAGCGCTGACCCAGAAGCCGCCTCTCTTACGGGCAAAATAGCTCAGGATGCCCTGGGCGCATCCCAGGTCCAGCGCGACCCGGTTGGAGTTCAAGGGAAGGCTGGCCTCAAGCAGCCGCAGCTTTTCTTTTTTCTTCAGGGATTTCCTGACCAGCCGGAGCTGCCAGGGTTGGCCTTTCATCTACCTGATTATATTTTTTCTCCGCTGTCCTGACAAGGCCGATGGAATTCTAAGATGGCTGATTGCGGCGTTTCATCATCCCTAATTGCTGTGAAATCTGCGATTTCGGGAAGAACGGCCGACACCCGATGGGTGACACGGTTCGGGGACTCCCAGGGGGGAAGAGGCGAGGGTGTTGGGTGAGGAAGCCCGTCGAAGACTGAGCGGGCATGGTTTCTCGACTGAAACGAGTTTACTGATTTGCGCAAGCAAAGCAGGGGGGTTCCAAGGGGGAAGGCCC
>CAZYWP010000076.1:0-15247 GCA_964651495.1 uncultured Eubacteriales bacterium
AAGAGGCCAGGATAAAACCGGCCCGGCCGCTCCACTGCGCTTTTTTTTCGGCCATCCCTGAGACCGCCTGCTTACTTGAAGATATTCAAACAGACCGTGATGAGCAGAGCATTGGTGAAATCGATGAAAAAGGCGCCGACCATCGGTACGACCAGAAAGGCGCGCGGCGCCCGCCCATACTTGTCCACGAGCACCTTCATGTTCGCCATGGCATTCGCCGTTGTCCCCATCATGAAACCGAAAAAGCCTCCCGACATGACCGCCGCTTCATAATCCCGCCCCATGTACTTGAACACCGGCCAGAGGCAGAAAACGACGATCAACAGCACCTGACCGATCAGGACGACAAAAAGCGGGAGGACGAGCCCCGCCAGCTCCCAGAGTTTCAGCGTCATCAAAGCAAGGACAAGAAACAGGGACAGGGCTACGTGACCGATATCGTCCAGAGTCCGCTGGGAAAGTCCGATCCAGTGGGTCAGGTCGTCCAGATTCCGGATGATGGCGGCGACAAACATCGCCCCGATATAGGCGGGAAGGGTGATTCCCAGGGCCGTAAACCCCCGGCTCAGCCAGGAACCGATCCACATGGCGACAAGGAGAGCCACCAGGTTCTTGAGGAGCACGTAGGATTCCTGGTCCTCGCCGGCAGGGGCGGCTTCCTTGGGCTCAGGCATCTTGGCTTCCACAATATCCTCGGCACTCACCACAGGTGTTTCACCTTTATGGCCGCGGGGCTTTCGGAGTTTAAAGCGGTCAATCAAAAACGTCCCCACCGGACCGCCCATCAGCCCGCCGCAGATGATTCCGAACATGGCGGCGGCGATGGCGATGGTGGCCGCCCCCCTGACTCCGGCCTGCTCAAAGAGCGGGGCAAAGGCCAGCCCTGTCGCCGGCCCGCCCGTCAGGGTTACCGACCCGCTGAGAACCCCGAAAAGGGGGTGCAATCCGAAGGGAAGGGCGATCAGGACGCCGACGACATTTTGGAAAACAGCCGCCACCGTGGCGATGATGAAGAAGACCAAGACTTGAGGCCCGCCGATCTTGAGAAGGGAGAGGCTGGCGCCGAATCCAATGGTGGTGAAAAAGGCGATCATCAACGGATCGCGGAGAGTGATGTCAAATTTGAACAGGGTCACATCATAATGCCGGGCGACCAGAATGATCAGGGCGACAAGGAGTCCTCCAACCACGGGAGCGGGGATGTTGTAGCGCGAGAGGGGCCGGATGAGGCGGCAGAGGGCGTAACCGAGGAAGAGAACGATCCCGGAAAAAGCGACCGTATGGACGAGGTCGAGGCTCAACATGTTCGCTCTCCTGGTGAATCAGATCCTCAAATTTTTAGGCCTGGGCTTTCTTGAGCCTGGTTTTCCAGAAGAAATAGACGGGAATGCCGATGGCGATGACGCCCAGCCCGGCGGACGAGTTCCAGAACGTCCGGATCAGCGAATTGAGGGTCAGGAAGACGGCGGAGAGGATGAAGAGAATCGGCGTCACCGGGTATCCCCAGGTTTTATAAGGCCTCGGCAAGTCGGGCCTCTTTTTGCGGAGAATGATGACCCCGGCCACGGTGAGGCCCATGAAAATCCAGTAGCCGAAGATCACGTAAGTGAAGAGCTGCTCAAAAGTCCCGCTCGTGCTGAGGACGATCCCCCAGAAAGCGAGGACCAGGATGGCCACATGGGGCGTGAGGTATTTGGGATGGATTTTTGCCACCGCTTTAAAGAAGAGGCCGTCTTTAGCCATGGCATAGAAGGCCCGCGGCGAGGTCATCAGATGGCCGTTGCACGTTCCTGTGATGGAGGTCAGGATGATCAGGGCGATGATCGAGGCGCCCACCGGCCCGACAGCGGCCTGCATGGCGTCGGCGGCGATCCGGTCCGACTGGGCCATCTGCGGGGCGGGAAACACGTACAGGTAGGCCAGGTTGGCCAGGATGTAGAGGAAGACGACCGCGGACGTGCCGATGAACAATCCTAGTGGAAGGTGCTTTTTCGGGTTTTTGATCTCGCCGGCGCTGTAAGTGCTGGTCTCCCAACCCTTGTAAGCCCAGATGACCGCGACAAGAGCGACGCCGAAGTTGCCGAGAACGCCTCCGCCCGCCTGGGTCCCTGAAGAGGAAGAGAAAAAATTGCCGGTGCTTCCTTTGGCGAAAATGAAGACAACCACACAGACGCCAATCAGGGCGATGAACTTGAGGCTGGTCAGAAAATTCATCACCAGGGCGCCCTTTTTCACTCCCATGTAGTTTATCACCGCCAGGATCAAGATCAGAGTCGCGGCAACGACTTTGCCCTGGAGGCCGGAGAGCTTGACAAAGTAAGGGAGGTACTTAGTGGAAAACCCGACCGCCAGGGTGGCCAAGGTTCCTGCTTCGACGACGAGGAACAGCGTCCAGCCGAAGAGGAAGGCGATCAGGGTGCCGTAAGCTTCCCGCAGGTAGATGTAGATTCCTCCCGCCTGGGAATATGCGGCGCCGAGCTCGGCCAGGGAAAGAGCTCCAAAAAAACTCAGGATTCCTCCGACGATCCAGACGATCATCATGAGTTCCGGAGTCTTGAGGTCCTGGGCTACCTTGGCGGGGTTGATAAAAATCCCGGAGCCGATCATCGTGCCGACGACAATGGCCACGATGCTGAAGAGACCGAGCACCCGAGGGAGCTCAGGCGTAGCTGGTTTCATTTCCTTAGACTGAGGCACATGTGTGTTCATGCCCATATTTATAATCAAAACAGGAGAGAAAATAAATAGGATTTTTTCGAGGTCAAAACTCCTTTTTTTCGTAGACCCGCAGGGAGAGCTGAAGAGAGAGAAAAGACAACAGGCCCAAAGCGATAAGGCCGAACAACCAGGTCGGGAACGGGTCCCGCCCCGCCGATTTTTCTATTCTTTTGTCTAATCCACGTATTTATTATTACTTGACTTTTATCGGAAATGGCGGCCGCACCAGCTTCTTCGGCGGGTTGGCCTTGAGTTCCTCCATCACCACTTCGATGGCCTTTTCGAGCTGCGGGTCGTGCCCGGCGGCAGTCTGGGAAGGCCACTGCTCGACTTCGATGTCCGGAGGTACGCCTTCGTTCTCGACGATAAAGCCTCCCTCCGTCCAGAAGGCCAAGTTGGGCGCCGTGACCGTGCCTCCGTCCATCAGGACTGGAAATCCCAGGATGCCGACCAGGCCGCCCCAGGTGCGTTTCCCGATGAGCTTGCCCAGGCCGAACTTCCGGAACATCCAGGGCAAAAGGTCCCCGCCGCTCCCGGCCATCTCATTGATCAACATGACCTTGGGCCCGGGGATCATCGCGCTCGGCGTGCGATAATCGTGGCCATAGCGGGTGGCCCACATGGAAATAAACGGCCGCCTCAGGATATCGATATAATAGTCGGCCAGGGAGCCTCCTCCATTAAACCGTTCATCGACGATGACGGCCTCCTTGTTTGCCTGGGGGAAAAAGTAGCGCTTGAAGTAGACATGCCCGAGCGTCGAGGTGTTGGGAACATAGACATAGGCCACACGTCCGCCCGTTGCCTGGTCCACTTTCTTCAAATTGCCCTCGACCCAGTCGCGGTTGCGGAGCGCATTTTCGCTGGCGACGGGCACCACCTGGACGGTCCGCGATCCCGTGCCGTCCGGGTTCGGCCCGACCGTGATCTCGACGATCTTCTCGGCAGTGTTTTCAAACAGGCTGTAGAGATTCGTCGGCGGACGCAGGTCTTTGTCTCCGACGGCCAACAGGTACTCTCCATTCTTAACGTCGACGCCCGGCTCGGTCAGCGGCGAGCGGAGCTCCGGGTTCCAATTCAGGCCGCCGTAGACTTTTTTAAACCTGTAGCGGCCGTTTTCGATGGCATAATCGGCGCCCAGAAGACCCCCGGCTACCCGCCGGGGCTCGAAGAGCTGGTCACCGCCGCCGCTGTAGCTGTGTCCGACCGCCAGCTCACTGCACAGCCATTGGATCAGCCGGCCGAGGTCGCTGCGGCAGCTCAGGTGAGGAAGGAAAACCGCGTACTTCTCTTTCATGGCCGGCCAGTCGGCGCCATGCATCCTGGGATCGTAGAAGTAATCCCGGTTGATCCGCCAGACTTCGTTGAAGATCTGCTTCCACTCCGCGGGCGGATGAATCCGGACTTCAATCGCCTCAACATTCAGCTTTCCTTTTCCCGGCTCCGGCTTGCCGACCGCGGGAACGATCCATAGGGCGTTCCGGAGAGAGTACAGGATTTTCTTTTTATCCGCCGAAAGAACGTAGCCGCCGGCTTCGGGAATGACCACCTCGTCTTTACGCTGTTTCATGTCATAGCGATGGAGGGCCGCCGCCGAGGGCGCCCCGAACGCGCCGCCGCCTTCCGCTCTCGTCTCCTCCAGGTAATAGATCTGTCCTTCGTCTCCCACCTGGAGGTTCCAGTGGAAGGCACGGGAGACCGGCAGGGCAAGGATCCGATGGTCCAGGCCGTCGAAATCGATGGAGAATTTCTCGGCCGGCTTCTCCTCCGCTTTTTTATCACCCGGAGCCGGTTTTTCGGGCGCCGCAGCCATCTTGGCTTCGGCCGCCTTTTCTTCCTTCTTTTCCTCTTTCTTTTCCTCCGCGGCCGCGGCCTTCTCTTCATCGCTCTCCTTGGCCAGCGGCGAGGGAAGGTCCTGGCGCAGCACGGCGACGTAAATTCCGTTGGTCATCCGCATGTCGGCGTTGGACAGGTCGAACCAGTTTTTGACCGGGCCGGCGTCGGTGCTGACGAAGAAGTAAAGATATTTTCCGCTCTTGTCAAAAACCGGGTTGCTGGCCTCGCTCAGACCGTCGGTGACCGGGGAGGACTTGCCCTGCTCGAGAGAATGGACATAAACACGCTGGAAGGAAGCTGTCGTGTTAAGGGTATAAGCGATCCATTTCGAGTCGGGAGACCAGCTCGAAGAAATCCCCCTTGTCCCGGGCGGACCAAAATAATGTTCCTGTCCGATTTTCTTGCTGACACCTGTCTTGAGGTCGATCCAGTAGAGGCTCCAGGAATTGTCGGCATAGGCGATCCTCTGGCTGTCCTGAGACCAAACCGGCGAATCGTAGAAGCCCGCGCCGTTGAGTTTGTACCGCCTGGGCTCGCCCTTTGCGTCCTGGCTTCTGACGAAAAGTTCGTACTCGCCCGACTCGTCGCTGAAATAGGCGATAGATTTTCCGTCGGGAGACCAGACCGGCGAGCGCTCGTGGACGGCCGTCGTGTTGGTGATGTTCCGGAAGTCTCCTTTCTCGGCCGGGACGGTGACGATCTCGCCGCGGAATTCGAGGACGGCCCGGGCCCCGGACGGCGAGATCGAGCCGCCGCGCGCCCACTGCGGACCCCGGGCATAGCGTTCGCGGAGCTCGAGCAGGTCGGCGGCGATGCCGATGGCGAGCTTGCGGCTTTTGGCCGAGGCCGGGTCAAAAACATGGAGAAACCCGGCCTGCTCGAAGATGATCTGGCCCGCGCCGAGCGAGGCGCTCTGGACGGGAAAATCGCTGAAGTTCGTCTGCTGCTTGATTTCCTTGGATTTCGTGTCATAGGAGAATAGGTTGAATTCGCCGTTGCGGTCGGAGAGGAAGTAGATCTTGTCGCCCAGCCACATCGGCCTGACATCATTCGACCGCCCTTTAGGCTGGGGGATCTTTTCCACCGCATTATCGCTGACCTTCAGGATCCAGACCTCCGAGACCCGACCGCCCCGGTAGTGTTTCCATTGAACGAAGGCATCGGGGAGCGGGCTATAGGCGATATATTTTCCATCCGGCGAATAGGCCGCCCGGAAAACAGACGGGATTTTGAGCTCCTCGGGGAAGCCGCCTTCGACAGAAACTCGAAAAAGCCGGAGCTCGGGACCATTGCTCGAATTGCGGTTCGAGGTGAAATAGACGGACCCTCCGTCGGGACTAAAACACTGGACGAGGTCGCCGACCGGATGCCAGGTCAGGCGCCGGGGAATCCCTCCCTCGGAGGGCACAAGATAGACATCCACGTTGCCCTCGTACTGAGCGCTGAAGGCGATCCACTCCCCGTCGGGCGAATAGACCGGGCTGTATTCTACGCCGATATCCGAGGTCAGGCGCCGCGGGTTTTGGCCGTCGCGGCCCGCCACCCAGAGGTCGTTGGCATAGACAAAGGCGATCTGGCTCTGGCTGATCGCCGGCTGGGCGAGAAACCGGGTGTCCCGGGTATCGATGCCCATCGCCGACGGCCCAAGAAAGGCGGCCGAGAAAATAACGAGTGTTCCCATAAAAAGACTAAAGATTTTTTTCATCTGCTACCTCCTTTTCACTCAATCCGGACGATCAAAGAAGACAGGCCCTCGAAGTGATTTCGAAAGTGCGCAGTTGACGTGCTTGTTGATGACGTATGTCCAGAGTATTCAGGCCTAGGTAACCCAAGCCATCGAAATGCAAGACTCATTCTTTTATTCATTATATACGAATATGACGGGAAAAAAGTTTGATCCGCAGGTCTTAAAGACTGAGCCCCTCTCTCTGGACGGAAGATGGTTGGGATGAGAGTGGGTTGTCGGCCTTGACATTTTTCTAAGGCCGGCGATATTCTCTGCGGTGAGGTCAAGATACGATTCAAAACGCATCGAGGTGCCGCTGATGAATGGCCGTGAACGCATCCTGTCCCTGATCGAGGGCCGCGCTCCCGACAGCCTTCCCCTGATGCCCATCACGATGATGTTCGCGGCAGAGCAAGCGGGCACGAGCTACACGAGATATGTGACGGATTATCGGGCCCTTGTCGAAGCCCAGATTCTGACGGCGGAAAAATTCGATTTCGATCACGTCTCCTGCATCTCCGATCCGGCCCGGGAGGCGGCCGACTGCGGGGCTGCGGTTCGATTTTTCGACGACCAGCCGCCGGCGATCGTCGAATCTCAAGCTCTGCTGGCCGATAAAAAGACCCTGACCTCCCTGAAAATCCCGGACCCGCTTGGCGGCGGCCGGATGCATGACCGCGTCCTGGCGGCGGCTCAGTTTAAAGACCGAACCGGCGGTCAAAAGCTGATCGAGGGCTGGATCGAAGGGCCCTGCGCCGAGGCGGCCGACTTGAGGGGCATCAACGCCCTGATGCTTGATTTCTTCGACGACCCCGCCTTTGTCCGCGACCTTTTTGCTTTTGCCCTGGAGATGGAGGTGCGCTTCGCCCGGGCCCAGATCGAGGCGGGAGCGGACATCATCGGCATCGGGGATGCGGCCGCATCACTCGTCGGCCCCCAGGTCTACGAGCAGTTCGTCTTCCCCTTCGAGAAAGAGATGGTCGACGCCGTTCACGGCCTGGGAAGCCGCGTGCGCCTGCACATCTGCGGGAACACGACAGCCATCCTGTCCGGCCTGGGCCGGCTGGGCTGCGAGATCATCGACCTGGACTGGATGGTCTCCCTGGCCAAAGCGAGAAAGATCATGGGGCCGGAGCAAACGCTCGCCGGAAATATCGACCCCGTGGCCGTCCTCAGGAATGGAAACCCGGAAGGCGTGATGAGGGCGATCGAACGGTGCCACGAGCAGGCCGCTCCCGGATACATCGTCGCCGCGGGCTGCGAAGTCCCCCGCGGGACTCCCGAGGCCAATGTCTACGCTCTCCGGGACTCCGCCCGGGCTCACCGACCCTGAGCTCATTGCAATTGACCTTGAACTCTTTTACAATCCCTGCGTATAACCTCCAGGAGGTTCGAATGGAAGCAGTTCTCCGAGTCGACAGGCTAAAAAAATTCTACGGCTCCTTCGAAGCCCTCAAGGGCATTGATTTCGAGGTCGGCCAGGGAGAGGTTTTCGCCCTGATCGGTCCCAACGGCGCGGGCAAGACGACCGCCCTCCGGATCGTCGCGACACTCCTCTCCCCCTCCGATGGCAAAGTGGACTTCCTCGGGTTCGACCTGAAGAAGAACCCGGAGAAATTCCGGGAAAAGATCAGCTATCTACCCGAGGAAGCCGGCGCCTACCGGAATCTCAAGGGCATCGACTATCTGAAGTTCATGGCCAAGTTTTATGCCGCCACCGACCGGGAGGCCGATGAGTTCATCAACCGGGCCCGGGACATCGCCGACCTGGGACCCCGCCTGAACGAGAAGGCCGGGACCTACTCCAAAGGAATGACCCGCAAGCTGCTCCTGGCCCGGGCGCTCATGACCAAGCCCGCGCTGGCCATCCTCGATGAGCCGACCTCCGGACTCGACGTGATCAACGCCCTCGAAGTCCGGGAGATCGTCAAGAAGTTCGCCAGGGAGGGCATTTCGGTCCTCCTCTCCTCCCACAACATGCTCGAGATCGAGTTCCTCTCCGACCGGGTCAGCATGATCGACAAGGGCCGGATCCTGGACACGGGCACACCGGAAGCGCTCAAGGACAAGTATAAAGCCAGGAACCTGGAAGAAGTTTTCAGGAGCTCACTCCAATGAAAAAATTCCTCAACCTCCTGCTCAAAGAAGTCAGAGAGCTGATCACGCTGCAGCTCTTCATCTCGCTGCTCTTTACCGTTTTTCTTTTCTATTTCATCGGCCAGATGGCCAAGACCGAGGCCAAGAAGGCCATGCGGACCCAGAAGATCGCCGTCCTCAACCTGGACGATTCGCCCTTCTCGCAGGAGCTCATCGGCGGCCTCAAGAACGCCAACTTCCAGCCGGAGATGGTCCAGGATAGAGACAAGGAAAAAGCGATCGAACAGACCAAGGCGGGCGAAGCCAACCTGCTGCTCGTGATCCCCGAGGGATTCGGCCGGTCCCTCGAGTCCATGGAGGTCAAGGAGATCGAGACCTACTCTTTCCTCCGGAACTTCTCCCTTGTCGGCAGCCGGAGCTCGATCATCATCAATTCCGTTATCAGAGCCCTCAACAGCTATCTCTCCAGTGATTTCTTGAAGAAGAAACTCCCGGACTTCAACCCCGACCAGGTGAAGAATCCGATCAAGAGCAAGGATTTTGTCATCGTCAAGGACCGGATGGCCGAGGGCGCGGCGGAAAAGGTCGCCGGGTTCGTTACCTCCCAGTCCGTTTTTGTCCCCATCATCCTGATGATGATCATCATCTATTCCTCCCAGATGGTCATCAGCGCCATCGCCATGGAGAAGCAGAACAAGACGCTCGAGACGCTCCTCACCGTCCCGATCAGCCGGACCTCGATCGTCACAGCCAAGATGCTGGCTTCCGGGCTCGTCGGCCTGATCTCGGCGGTGATTTACATGGTCGGTGTCCGTTATTACGTGGGCGGTTTCATGGGAGACATGTCGGAAGCGGCGGCGGCGTCCGGCCTGACCGGGGTGATCCAGAAGCTCGGACTATCACTTACCGCCAATCATCTGATCATATTGGGAATTTCGCTGTTTTTCGCCATCCTGTGCGCTCTGGCCATGGCCACCATACTGGGCGTGCTGGCGGAAGACTACCGGAGCGCCCAGAGCCTGATCATGCCGCTGATTTTCCTGGTCATGATCCCCTATTTCCTCTCCTTCTTTTCCGACATCAAAACGCTTTCCCTCCCGGCGAAAATCCTGGTCTATATCATCCCCTTCTCGCACCCGTTCCTGACGACGCAGAACCTGCTCCTGGAAAACTACCGGGCTGTCGTGTACGGCATCCTGTACATGATCGCCTTCTTCATCGCCCTGATCATCATCGCCGCCCGCATCTTCTCCACGGACAGGGTGCTCACCATGAAACTCAGGTTTCGCCGGAAGAAAGTGCTTCTTTAGATAACGGGGATTCGGGTTTTCCGGGAGGGCTGTTTCAGGGTGTCTGGAGAGACTCCAGAGGGGCATCTCACAAAAAACTATAGCAGCCGAAACGATATGCCGCCCAGCAGGGAGATGCCGCCGAGGTTGATCCTGGTTGAGATCACGGAAGCCGGTTCCACCTCGATGCTTTCGTAGCGCAGGGCCAGCCGGGCTGAGATACGAGAGGAAAAACGGAGTTCGGCCCCGGTATAAGCGACCAGGTTTGTCTTCTTCCCCTTGTGACTCAGAGCTGCGCTTTCCCATTTTTCTTCATAGGAATGGTAGCTGAGACCCACACCGAGAAAAAGTGAGACCTTTGCCAGAGGATAAAGAAAATAAATGGACGCGGGGAAGGAGACCATCCGGAGGCGGACCGGATAGTCGTCTTCACCCTGGTTGACGTTGAAGGCCCGCCCTGTGTCGCTCAGGAATTCCAGGCCGGCTGCCAGGCCGAAATGCCGGCCGATCCCGAGCCGGATTTCCAGGTCCAGGGGCAGGCTCTGTCCA
The DNA here is from genome assembly GCA_964651495.1 of uncultured Eubacteriales bacterium. Classification (GTDB taxonomy): domain Bacteria; phylum Acidobacteriota; class Aminicenantia; order Aminicenantales; family UBA8522; genus CAZNVB01. Next base: position 10,216 of record CAZYWP010000076.1, read on the forward strand.
TAGACATCCCTGTAAATTTTTTCCTTAGGAAAAAAGAGCCCGCTGGACAAGGAGACCACAACGGCCCTGGAATACGCGTTGGCGCAGAGGAAGAAGAGCGCGGCCGCGGCCAGCCATCTTGCGGTTCTCATCGATGGCCTCCCTGCAGGGAAGAAAATCCTTCAAGAAGAAGGGAGAAAGGCCCGGGTATCCTGGGCCGAACCGTGACCTCTCGCGAATAGTTGCTCTCCAGGCCGGACGGCCCCACAACAGTGATCACATAGTAATACGGCAGATCGACCGCCAGGCTGCGGTCGATGTAGGAAGGAGCCGGAAGCGGCGAGGAATTCAATTTCTGATAGTCGAGGTGAGAAATTTCCGACCGATAAATGTTGTAGCCGGCCGCGCCGGGGCTGGCCGGCCAGGTGAGTTTGATGCTTTGGAGGGCATCAAAGAGGGAGCGATAAATGTAGGATTCGGCGTTCAGCCCCGCCGGTGTCGCGGGATAGCCCGTCCTGACCGGCTGGGCCAACTCGGCGAGTTCGGCCAGCGCTGCTTTCGTGGACTCGCCGAAGAAATCGAAATTCAGGGGCTCGACGGTGTCTGTCGTCTTATGATAGTACGGGTTCCGGAGGGGATTATCCTCGATGCCCAATAGGGCGGCATAGCCCGTTTCCCAGAAGGCCGCATGGTCTGAATAGACGAAAGACGCGTTGACGATTTTGTTGGCCGGGACCAGCCCGTAGGCGCTGGAGACGGCAAGGAATTTGGCGGCCAGCCATTCCGAGGCCGGGTTGACGATGATTTCCAGGTCCTCGGGCAGCTGGTCGGCATAGGCGATCATGTCGAGGTTGATGACAGCGATGATGTTCTCTCCCCTATTTCGAGCATTCTGGGCGTAGGTACGGCTGCCGTAGAGGCCGATTTCTTCGGCTGCGAAGGCGATGAACCGGACGGTGAAGTCCAGGGGATAGCGCATCAGGATGCGGGCCGCCTCCATGGCGGCCGCCGTGCCGCTGGCGTTGTCGTCGGCGCCCGGGGCAAGCGTCAACTGCTGGTTGGAGGTGGAATCATAGTGGCCGCAAATGACCAGGACATCCTGCGGATAAACGCGCCCCGGCAGCTCGGCGACTACGTTTTTCGAAGCCGCGCCCGTGCCGTAAGGGACATCCTGGAAGCGGACGTCGAGCCCGAGGCTCTGGAAATAATTGAAGATGAACTGGCCCGCCGCATCGCAGCTCGGAGTCGACACATAACGTGTTTGAAATCCCTGCAGCGCCTGGACGATGGCGCGGAGGTTGTCGGCCGAGACCTCGCTCACCAGCTGGCCCACGAGGTCGTTCTTGCGGTGGTCATGGATTGGACTCTCGGGAAGCGGATACGGCCGCGCGAGATAGGACAGGATGGACGCCGCGGGCAGCGGTTTCCTGGCCAGGCCGGGGGGAAGCACTGTGAAGGGGTCTTCTGTTTCTGTCCAGAAAAGGAAAGTTTCCGGCTCGACCGCCAGGAGCCGGCCCCGCCGGCCGAGCTCGGTCTGCACATCAGCGGGTGGCGGCGCCAGCAGGTGGTAAGGTTTGTTCCGGGCATCCCTGTCCAGGACGGAGACGGGGATGCCTTCCCTCCTTAAAACGGCGATTTCCTGCCTGTCGACCCTGGCCAGAAAACAGGATTGGAGTTCCTGGACGACCTGAACCTGATGAGTCGTCAGGATATCCCAGAGCCGACCGTCTGTCTTCTGGATCTTGACGAGATGGACCGGCCTGGAGAAACCAAAGAGACCGGCCAGGCCCGCGACAAGGAGGAGGGTCGGCAAGAGCCTGAAACGCTTCACTATCATTATTTAATCAAAAATGAGGAAATTCCTCAACATAGGGAGCGGCATTGGCAGCACTTGCGTCCATTTGAAAATCTCCAATTGTGGAAAATGGGAACGGGTGGCATGGCGCCAGTCCCCGCCCGCCCGCAGCGAATGGAGCGGGTGGGGGGGTCTTCGACGAGGACGGGCGGGGACGCGCCATGACAGGACCCATTCCCATCATTCCCATCTAATAAACAGAATGTCAGCAGCGCCGTTATTTCTCATGCAGGTGTCGAATCCGCTATGGGTTGAGGCCTCCGGCCCTGGCTGTGATGAGATTTCTCTTTCTCAGCTCGGCCAGCCCGTTTTCCCATGCTCCGGCGGCCCCCCAGAGGTAATAGGTAAGATACCGGACCGTCTTCTGGAAGATGGGAACCCAGGGCTGAAATTCGATGTAATAGTGGTTGGACTCGCCGTTTGAAGGATGGTTCATCCACATGTGCAGGAACTCTGGCTCGCTAACGGGGAAAGCGCCCACGAAGGCCACATCCTCGGACGTGTCGCGGCCCGCGTTCCACCCCTCTTCCAGGAATATCACCTCGCCGAAATATTCTTCCGGCCGCATCCGGAACTCCCGCCGGCCGGAGACCGAGGGGACCACGAAAACATCTTCCGTCCAGTGCCGGCGGCCGAGCTCGAGGATCGGCTGGGGCCCGAGCATGTTGGCCTCGGGGTTGCGGAAGGCCAGGGCGAAGCGGACTTCGACGAGGGGCGAATCCCCGTAGAGGGTGAATATTTTCTCCAGCCTGTTGCCGTAAAAGTCGGCCGCCATCCGCACCTGGACATATGATCCGTCCTTCTTGATGAGCTCGGCGTCATACACCTTGTGCGTTTCCATCGACGCCTGGCCGAGGAAATCCTCGAACCCGCCATAGGGGTAAAAGCCGCGCTCCCGGAAAGGCCGCTTGTCGGTGCTCCATTCCTTGTCCGGCCAGAGCTTGAACAGAACGTTGTCTTTTTTCTCTTTGACTATGTACTCGATTATCCTCGCGCCCGTAGCGAGGAGGGTCACCATGACCTTCTCATTCTCCAGGCGGTATTCGCTGATCCCGTCACCGTTGAGGTCCACCTCATAGGCGCGGGGCTCCCCCCGGGCCGGCTCGACGCCGAGCCGGGTTGTGTTGCGCGCCCCGAGGGCCGAGACTTCAACCTCATACGATCCGGGAGGAAGAGGCAGGAGGAAGGCCATCTCTCCGAACTCAGCCGGCCGGATGTCCGCTTGCTTCCGGGTTTGATAAACAGGGGTGTCGGGACGGCCGGATTCGAACGCTTTGACATCCACCGGAAAAGACTCCTCGACGCCGAAATTGTGAATCGACACCGGATAGACGACCTCCGGGGTCTGGCCATAAAGAAGCTGATGCGCCGAGATGACCCGCGGGAGGTCCACAATGGCCAGTGTCCTCTTCCCGCCCGACGGCCATTGGAAAACGATCAGAACGGGGTTTGTCCGGCCCATCGCCCGCAGGGTGGGCTGCTGGCGCAGGGCGACTGTCCTGGCGGAATATGCTGCCAGATCGACCGACCGTGAGGCGGCGTCCTTGATCTCAAGCTCGGGCGCGGCCACGACCTCCAGAGTCCCGGAAACAGGTTCGCCGCTGGTGTTCACCAGCGTGACTTTCAACTCGCGTCCTTCCACCACCGCCTCGACCTGAACGCGGTCGCCGAAATAGTCTTCGAGATAGACGCGGTCGAGGAGCAGCATCTGCAGCACGTTCCGGAAGAGCTCGGGACCCATCATCTTACCCTGGGGCAGCACACCGACCTCCCGCCGGGCGAGAATCGCTTCCCACATATGCTCCCGGGTCAGCGGCGTGTCCCTGGGAAGGAAAAGAACCATTGCCGCGGGCGCCTCTTCGCGGACATAGCCCGTCTGCAGGATAAAGGGGACATTTTCGGTGTCAATCTGCCTTTTGTTGCCCTCCACGGCGATATAGCCGTCGTAAGTGAAGGGGTCGCAGTCGGCGCTGAAGACCGGACGAAAAACATATCCGCCGCGGTCCTTGACGAACTTGATCCATTCCTCTTCGCTCGGCATGTCCTGGATCTTGAGCCCGTCCCAGTCCCGGCAGCCGAAGGCCAGGGACCCGAAGCTGTGGGTGGCCTTGCCCGTCCCCACGTCGGTGACGACCGCGAGGTTGACCCGGGAAAGCCAATCGGGCAGTTGCTCCTGGAGCAGATAGTCCATGTAGCCGCTGAAGGTGAACCAGTCGTTGCCCTGGTTCATCCCCCGTCCGATCACCTCGAGCGGGTGTCCGGGATGGCAGGTGACGCTGTGCAGCAGCGTCCCGGCGCCGAACCAGCCCCGATGGAGGTCGAACTCCTGGAGCGTATCGATGACGCTCTGGAAAAGCCTGCCGGTCCGGGCGCGGCATTCCCGGCAATCCGAAGCCAGGACGTAAAGAGTCCTCGTCCCGTCCCGGAGAAAAAAAGCCTGGACATCGTGAAAGTCCCCCGCGTTCGCCTGATGGCTCTTGAGCTCTTCACGCCAGGAATTTCCGGCCGGGAGTTTGGCCAGGAGCCTTTGGCCGAGGCTGCTCGATGAGGCGACAGTGACAAGCACATCGGACGAAGCCAACTCTCTGGCGAGGGCTTCCGGGGACGGCTCGTCGAGCTCCTTCCAGGACGACCGGATCAGGGCGGAGAGGAAACCCTCCTGAAGGACAAGCCCCGCCACCCTGAGCTCCTCGGCGATATCGATTTTGCTCTGCAGGATGGACCGGGAAACGTCGGGCTGGCTGATCTGGTAGAGGTTCCCGTACTGGTGCCAGTTCCAGAAAATGGTGTGCCAGTAATTCGTGTAGCCGCTGAACCGGCCGGCGGTGACGACGGACTGTTCAGCCGGCCGGCCCGAAGAGGACGGCTTGAATTGATCGAGCCGGTCCGGGGCCGGAGCTTCGTTGCAGGCCGCCAGGGCGAAAGCCAACCCCGCCAGGGCCACTAGCCGAAATCGGTTATTCACGCTCACGCTTGATCTCCTTATATCGCGCTAATATTGTTTGTTTTATTATAACTCTGTCAGCTGCTTAAACCCTAAATTTTCCCGAAGATACCGGGCGCGGCCCACTCGGCCGTTCGACCCTGCCGCCCAAGGAAGCTTGACTTCAGCGGGCTACGGCGATATAAAATTCAGCGGTTGCTTTTTTTAAGCTGCCCATAAGTAGCATCCTTCCGGGGGATCCGGAGCACATAAGA
>CAZYWP010000077.1:0-2677 GCA_964651495.1 uncultured Eubacteriales bacterium
GTCTTGCGCCGATTCCACCCCGGTCCGCGGACAAAACGCCCGGGCTTCGCTCCGGTGTGGTTCCCGTCTTTCAGCACCTGCACTCCGTTGACGAAAACGTGGAGCATCCCGGTAGCGTATTGGTGGGGATTTTCATAAGTGGCATGATCCTGGATTTTTTCCGGATCAAACACCACAACGTCGGCAAAATAGTTCTCCCGGAGCCGCCCGCGGCGGTCGAGCTTCAGGTTGTCGGCCGGCAACGCGGCCAGCTTGCGGATTGCCTCCTGCAGTGTGATTAGCTTTTCCTCACGCACGAATTTTGCGAGGAGCCGCGCAAAGCTGCCGTAGGCGCGCGGATGCACACTGGACTTCAGAAAGACACCCTCGGGAGCCAGGGAAGCGGAGTCCGAACAGAAGCTGACCCAGGGAAGTGCGATCTTTTTGCGCAGGTTCTCTTCCGACTGGCTGAAATACACGGTCGCGATGCCGCTGTCATCCTCGACGATGAGATCCATCGCCGTTTCTTCCGGGGACTTGCCGCGCATTTTTGCGACTTCCGCCAGGGTTTTGCCTGTTAGCGGCTTCAGCTTTTCGCTCTTGAAACCGACCAGCAGGATGTTGTCCGGTGAGCCGGCCTGCAAATACATGTTTTCCCAGCCATCGCGGGACTCGCGCATCTCGCGCGCAATCCGTTCGCGCGTAGCCGGATCTTTCAGGCGCCGGATCGACGCCTCGAAGCCCCCGTCCTGCACCCACGGCGGCATCGTCGAGTTCAATCCCGTCGATCCCGCCGGATAGGTATAGACATCGGCGGTGATCTGCAGTCCCTCCGCGCGCGCCTTCTCGACCCTCGCGATTACCTGGTCCATCTTGGGCCAGTTTTCGCGGCCGGCGGTCTTCAGGTGATAAATCTCAGCGCGAATCCCCGCCGCGCGCGCGATGGTCAGCAGCTCCTCCAGGGATTCGATCAATTGCGCGCCTTCACTGCGCAGGTGGGAGATATAGATCCCGTCGTATTCCGCCGCGGCTTTCGCCAGTGCAATCAGCTCATCGGTCCTGGCAAAGAAGCCCGGCGGATAGACGAGTGCGGATGCCACCCCGAGCGCACCTTCTTCCATCGCTTGCCGGACGAGTTGCTGCATTTGTTTCAGCTCCCCATCCGTAGGCGCGCGATCCTCCTGGCCAATCACGTAGATTCGGGGCGTAGCAGCGCCGATGAACGACGCCACGTTCGGGGAGATGCCGCGCCGCTCTAGGTATTGCAGGTACTCGCCCAAGGTAGTCCACTCGATCGCGTATTTAATATCTCCCTGCCGCTCGAGCATCTCCTTTTTCATCCGGTCGTTGAGCGGGCCCATGGAATCGCCTTCGCCCATCACTTCGAGGGTGACGCCCTGGCGCACGTCGCTCTGCGCGCGCCCGTCCTGGATCAGCGACTCGTTGCCCCAGCCCATCATGTTGATGAAGCCGGGCGCGACCGCGAGTCCTTCGGCACGGATTTCCGTCTTTCCGCGGGCGGCGGACAGGTCGCCGATGGAAGCAACCACATCGCCATTGATGGCCAGATCACCCACAATAGGCGCCTGGCCGCTGCCGTCGTAGATGGTCCCGCCCCGCAGCACGATATCGTATTCGACGGGAGAAGAGCATGCCGCCAGCAGGGCCAAAGCGGCTGCGGCCGCCAGTCTGAGCACGGCACGTTGAAGTTTGAAGTTCATAGGTCGTCCTCCTGTTCGCAATAGCACGCGAGTCCGCTGCAGCGCGCTCCTAAACTGCGCCGAAGAAAATTGAATCTGCAAACTTCTGATACATGTGGATAAGAATTTGGTTTTCGGCTGCGCTGCCCGAGTGAGGCTCTTGATATCGATTTTCCCATCCAACCATCGTGGGAAAGCATAGATCATGGATCGAAGTGATGTCAAGGACAGTCGGGCACAGTTAGTCACGATTGAGTGGCGGATCCCGGAATATCCCCTTTTCTTTTTTCCGGTATTCTGATAATTGTTATGTCCTTATGGAGGAGACTGCAATGAATTTTCAACCGGCGTGTCTGGCCACGGCTATCGGCAGCCTTCCTCACGAGGATCCCTCGGCTGCCTGTGAGCTCGTTCTTCAGCACATCCCGGAAATCCCGATCTGGCCCCAGCTCCCCCAGATGAGTTTCCGGGAGCAGATGGAAATCCAGTACAGCGAAGGCCTCCCCGGCGTGATCTTTGATGAAGAGAAGCGGCGGATGTCTTTCAACCTGAGCGGCGACCTGACGGCGGAGCTGGCCCAATTCTACGACAACTACCTGGCCGAAAACCTGGATCACTTCCGCATCAGCCCCCAATTCAGCCGTGGAATCTCCGAAATGGAAAAGAAGCTGTGCGAGCCCGGCCGGTCCCGGCCCCTTTACTTCAAGAATCAGGTCACCGGTCCGGTCACCACGGGCCTGGGCAGGGTGGATGAAAACAAGCGGTCTGTTTATTACAACGAGATGTTTCGGGATGTCCTCGTCAAGAGCGCGGAGATGAAGGCCCGCTGGCTCCTCAACAAGTTCAGTTTCCTGGGTTGCCCTCAGCTCTGTTTTATCGATGAGCCCATCCTTTCCGCTTTCGGCTCCTCCACGTATGTCAGCATGCAGAGGCCGGATGTTGTCGCCTACCTTGGCGCTGTCATCGAAGCCGTCCACAAGGAAAAGGCCCTGGCGGGG
>CAZYWP010000077.1:2777-15117 GCA_964651495.1 uncultured Eubacteriales bacterium
CGCCTACCTTGGCGCTGTCATCGAAGCCGTCCACAAGGAAAAGGCCCTGGCGGGGGTTCACTGCTGCGGCAACACGGAGTGGACCATCCTCGTCGATGCGGGCGCCGACATTATCAGTTTCGATGCCTATGATTTCGGGGAGACGATCGGTTATTATTCCGACCGAATGAAATTCTTTTTGGAAAAAGGCGGAGTCCTGGCCTGGGGAATCGTGCCCACATCATCCAAAATCGAAGGAGAGACGGCAGACTCTCTGGTTAAGAGGTTGAATACCCTCGTTGCCGGCCTGGCCGGCAAAGGCATCCCCGAAAATCTCATTTGGGAGAAATGCCTGCTCACGCCAAGTTGCGGCACCGGCTCTCTCTCCCGCGAGCTCTCCGAACGGGTCTTTGCCGTCCTCCAGCAGGTCAGCCGGAAACTCAGGAGCTGAGCCTTGAAGCGTTCGAATTCTGTCAAGGCAGAGTGAGAAATGGCGGATAAAAAAAGCATCGACCCAGCCGTCACCCATGTCCTCGAGAGGACAAAGGAAAAGGGGATAACCACGGTTTGGGATAGGTCGGAGGCCCAAAAACCCCGCTGCGGGTTTGGCGAGAGCGGCCTGTGCTGTCACATCTGTTACATGGGACCCTGCCGGATCAGCCCTTCCGGCAAGAAGATGCAGAAGGGCGTCTGCGGAGCGACGGCCGAGACGATCATCGCCCGAAATTTCTGCCGGATGATCGCCGCCGGCGCCGCGGCCCATTCCGACCACGGCCGGGAAGTGGCCAAGACGCTCTTACTGGCTGCTCAAGAGCCTGATTTGGGCTATACGATCAGGGATGTAAACAAGCTCAAGAAACTCAGCCAGGTTCTCGGAATTTCCATCAAAGACAAATCTAACCTGCAGATTGCCATCGAAGTGGCTGAAAAGGCCTTGGCCAACTTCGGCCAACAAGAGGGCGAGGTCTCCTTCACCAGACAAGCGCCAGAAACCCGCCAGGCCCTCTGGCGGGAGCATCAGGTCATGCCGCGGGGGATCGACCGGGAGATCGTGGAGCTGCTCCACCGCACCTCCATGGGCGTCGACCAGGATTACCGGAACATCATGCTTCAGGGGGCCAGGACGGCTTTGGCCGACGGCTGGGGCGGGTCGATGATCGCCACCGAGCTCCAGGACATCCTCTTCGGCACGCCTTCGCCCGTCCGCGGCCAGGTGAACCTGGGAGTCCTCTCCGAGACCATGGTGAACATCGTCGTCCACGGCCACGAACCGCTGCTGTCCGAAATGCTGACCCTGGCTGTGCGGGACAAGGAATTGATCGACCTGGCCAAGTCTCAGGGCGCGGCCGGGATCAACCTGGCGGGCATCTGCTGCACGGCTAACGAAATTCTCATCCGCCACGGCGTCCCAGTGGCGGGAAATGTGCTCCAGCAGGAGCTGGCCGTGGCCACGGGCGCCGTCGAGGCCATGGTCGTCGATGTCCAGTGCATCATGCCTTCCCTTCCGGACGTCTGCGAGCATTTCCACACCCAGCTTGTGACCACCTCTTCCAAAGCCCGGATCAAAGGCGTCAAATATTTTGAATTCTCGCCCCGGAATGCCCTGGCCGTCGCCCGGGAGATCGTCAAAGAAGCGGTCCTGAATTTTCCCAACCGCGGCAGCGTGGATATCCCCAAAGAAAAAATGGACCTCATCGCCGGGTTCAGCCACGAGGCCATCACCTACATGCTCGGCGGAACGTTCCGCGGTTCTTATGTCCCCCTCAATGACAACATCATCAACGGCCGGATCAGGGGGGTCGCCGGCGTGGTGGGCTGCTGTAACCCGAAGGTGACCCACGATCAAGGCCATGTCAGCCTGGTCGAGGAGCTGATCGCCAACGACATCCTCGTCGTCCAGACCGGGTGCTCGGCCATCGCCTGCGCCAAAGCGGGATTTCTGACCCCTGAGACGGCCGAAAAGCGGGCCGGCAAGGGGTTGGCCGAGGTCTGCCGCGCCGTGGGCATGCCTCCGGTCCTCCATTCGGGCTCCTGTGTCGACAACAGCCGCATCCTGATCGCCCTCTCCGAGATGGTCCGGATCGGCGGGCTCGGGAAGGACATCCACGATCTTCCGGTGGCCGGGGCGGCGCCGGAGTGGATGAGCGAGAAGGCCATTACCATCGGCCAGTATTTTGTGGCCTCCGGAGTGTTCACCGTATTCGGCATCGGCCTTCCCATCGAGGGGAGTGAAGCCTTCAAGGAATATATTTTCCGGGACTTTGAAAAAATCTTCGGCGGCATGTGGCGGTCCGAGGCCGAGCCCCGGAAAATCGCCGGGCTGCTCATCGACCACATCAACCTGAAAAGAGCGAAGCTCGGCATCAGCCGGGCCAAGGAGCGCGTGCTCTTCGACATGGAGATGAGAAGAGACCTGAAAGTCTGAAATGTCCAAGCTCATCTCGACGCGCGCCATCCGGGGAGCCCATAAGCTCGTCGCCCGGGCGGAAAAAGAGCTCCGCCTGGCTATCGAAGAAAAGGGGCCTGAGGCCAGGGTCGAGTTTCCCAACACGGGCTATTATCTCCCCATCTCTCATGGAATCCTGGGCCTGAGGATCGAAACGCTGGCCGGCCTCCGCGAGCTTCTAACTGAAGCCAAGAAATTGCTCCCGCCCGTCCCGGCCGATGAGCTCTGGACTCCCTACCTCGGCCAGACTCTCGACGCCGGAATGGCCACGCTTTTTGCCGATGAGATCATCGAAGCGATCAAATACACCCAGACTCCTCTCCCTTACCTTCCCGAACCGGCGCCTCAGGACGGCCGGCTCTGGCTCGGCGCGGCCGACGACGTCATCATGAGAGAACGGGGAATCGAGTTTGTCGACGGCACCGCTCCCGGGTTTGCGGCTTGTGTCGGGTACCTGCCGACCAACGAGCAGGCGGTCCAGATCGCCCGGGAACTCCAGGAGAAAAACCTGTATGTCTTCATGGCCGCGGCGACGGACGGCAAATCCATGGCCCGGCAACTGGAAGAAGAAGGAATCGAGATGGGCTGGAGGACCCGCCTCGTGCCTTTTGGCGAGGATGTGACGGCCTGCATTCATGCCCTCGGGTTTTCCACCCGGGTCGCTCTTTCCTTCGGCGGCGCCCAGCCCGGAGACTACCAGCGGGTTCTCCGGTACAACAAGAACCGCGTCTTTGCCTTTGTCCTGGCCTTCGGCCCGGTGGATGATGAAAAGCATGCCCAGGCGGCCGGGGCCATCAATTACGGCTTCCCGACGATCTCGGAAACAGATATCGACCAGATTCTTCCGACCGGAATCTGCACCTATGAGCATGTTGTCTCGCCGGTCTCTGTGGATAAGATCGTCGCCAAGGCGATCGAGGTCAGAGGGCTGAAAATCACCATCGCCAAAGTCCCGATCCCGGTCCCTTTTGGGCCGGCCTTCCAGGGCGAACGAGTCCGCAAAGAGGAGATGCATGTCGAGCTGGCCGGACAGACGCGGCCCGGGTTCGAGCTTCTGACGACAAGATCGCTCGAAGACGTCGAGGACGGCAAGATCGAAGTCATCGGCCCGGAAATCGATGACGTTCCCGAGGGAAGCCAAATTCCCCTGGCCCTCCTGATCGACGTGGCCGGCCGCGAGATGCAGTCGGACTTTGAGCCCATTCTGGAGCGGCGCATCCACGATTTTTTGAACTGCGCCCACGGCCTTTTCCACATGGGGCAGCGGGACATCAACTGGGTCCGGATTTCCAAGGAAGCCAAGGAGAAGGGCCTGAAATTCAGGCATTTCGGCACCATCCTTCACGCCAAAATGCACAGCGAATTCGGGAAGATCATCGACAAGATTCAGGTCACGATCCTCACCCGGGAAAAGGAAATCCTCGAGCTCATCGACCAGGCCAGAGAGGTATATAAACGCCGCGATGCCCGCCTCGCCGATTTGACCGATGAAGCGGTAGAGACTTTTTATTCCTGCACCCTCTGCCAGTCCTTTGCGCCCAATCATGTCTGTGTCATCACTCCGGAGAGGTCGGGACTCTGCGGTGCCTACAACTGGCTGGACGGGAAAGCGGCCTATCAGATCAATGCCACGGGCGCCAACCAGCCCATCAAGAAGGGGAGAGCCCTCGACCCGGCCAAAGGGCAATGGCAGGGGGTCAACGAATTCGTCTCCCACGCTTCCCATAAAACCCTCGAGGTCTTCAATGCCTACAGTCTGATCGTCCATCCCATGACTTCCTGCGGCTGCTTCGAGTGCATCTCCTGCGTCCTGCCCTCGACCAACGGGATCATGACCGTCTACAGAAATTACCCGGGCATGACGCCGAGCGGGATGAAGTTTTCCACCCTGGCGGGAATGGTCGGGGGCGGCATCCAGACGCCGGGGTTTATCGGCCACAGCAAGCTCTACATCGGAAGCCCCAAGTTCATCAGCGGGGAGGGCGGCGCCCGCCGGATCGTCTGGATGAACAGGGATCTCAAGGAGGGATTAGCGGCCATGCTCCAGAAAGTGGCCGAGCGGGATCAAATCGAAGGCTTTCTCGACCTGATCGCCGACGAAACATCGGCCGTTACCGAGGAAGAGGTTCTAGACTACATCAGCCGGAAGAACCATCCGGCTCTCCAGATGCCGCCGCTTTTTTAGAGATAAGAGAAGGACAGATGAAGACGATCGCCATCTCCGGCAAGGGCGGAACGGGCAAGACGACCATCGCCGCCCTGATCATCCGCTGGCTGAGCGACCATCTGACCAAGTCCATCCTGGCCGTGGACGCGGATTCCAACGTCAACCTCAATGACCTTCTCGGTGTGGAACTCGAGGAAACGGTAGGCGGCATCAGGGAGGAAATGAAAAGCCTGGTCTCCAACCTTCCCGGAGGCATGTCCAAAAGCCAATATCTCGAGTATAAAATTCAGGCCAGCCTGGTGGAAAGGCCCGAGTTCGACCTCCTCGCCATGGGCCGGCCGGAAGGTCCGGGCTGTTACTGTTACGCCAATAATCTTCTCCGGGACATCCTGGCTTCTCTGGGCTCGAACTACGAGTTCGTGGTCATCGATAACGAGGCCGGGATGGAGCACCTTAGCCGGAGGACGGCCCAGGGCATTGATTATCTTTTGATCGTCTCCGACCCGACACCGCGAGGCATCGCCGCCGCGGGACGGATCAGCCGGCTGCTCCAGGAGCTGGAGACCCGGGTCAAGGCCAGGCATCTCATCCTGAATCGAACCGGGCTTCCGCTTCCCGGCTCGATCAAAGAGTTGCTGGAGAAAGAACGCCTGGACCTTCTCGCCGCCGTTCCCGAAGACGAAGTCCTGCTCGAAGCCGACCGCGCCGGAAAAACGCTCTGGCCCATTCTTCCGGAGACAGACGCCTATAAAGCCATCGATGCAATGCTCAGAAAAATTCTGCTGTCAGACAGAGAGGCCGGCCGTGAAGTTTGAGATTCCGCGGGAGGCGAGCCGGGATAAAATTATCGAAGTGACCATCGGCGCCACACCGGAGAAGGGAGGGACGAGGTCGAGGACCGTGACCATTGGAGGGAGCACGGCCTTGCCCTTCCATTTCTTCGAAGGCGCCTGCCCTCATCCTCCCGTCATCGCCATGGAAGTCTTCGACCAGGTCCCGGCCAGGTATCCGCCGCCGCTCCTCGACTTCTATCAGGATGTCATCGGCAAGCCGGGCGAGATGGCCAGGAGATGCGTCGAGGAATTCGGGGCCGATCTGATCAGTGTCCGCCTGGATGGCACTCATCCGGAAAAGGGCAACAGGAACGTCGGGGACGCGGTCGATGTCGTCCGGCAGGTCCTCGAAAGCGTCAGCGTTCCCCTGATCATCTCCGGCCACAGCCATTTTGAGAAAAACAACGAGGTGATGAAAAAAGTCTGCGAGGTCACGGCGGGCGAAAACTGCCTGATCAACTATGTCGAAACCAACAACTACAAGACCATCGCCGCCTCCTGCCTGGCCTATCATCATTCCCTGGTGGCCCAAACGCCCATCGATGTCAACCTGGCCAAGCAGCTCAACATCCTTCTCTCCGACATGAGCTTTCCCGCCTCGAGAATCGTCATGGACCCCCTGACCGGGGCTCTGGGCTACGGCCTGGAATACACCTACTCCATCATGGAGAGGATCCGGAACGATGGGCTGGCCGGCGACCGGATGCTGGCTTTTCCGATGCTCATCAACCCAGGGTATGAATGTTCGAAGGTCAAGGAATCCCGGGTTCGGGAGAGCGATTATCCCGGCTGGGGCGACCTGAAGGCGCGGAACCCTTACTGGGAGATCGCCACGGCGATGAGCCTCCTGGTGGCCGGCGCCGAGCTCCTGATCATGCATCATCCTCGAGCGGTGGAAGTCGTCCGGGAGAATATCCTGGAAATGTCTGCCGGCGGGGACGGAGTCTGAGATGGGCCTGTCCGGGTTGGATATCTTCAAGCTGCTCCCCAGGACAAATTGCGGGGATTGCGGCGTCCCGACCTGCATGGCCTTTGCCATGAAACTCGCCCAAAAGAAAGCGGAGCTCGGCGAATGTCTCCATGCTTCCGAGGAGGCCAAAGCCGTGTTGGGAGCGTCGAGCGAGCCGCCGATCCGTCTGGTGAAAATCGGCGGCGCCCATCCGCTGGAAGTGGGAGAAGAGACCGTCCTCTTCCGGCATGAAAAGACCTTCTTCCACCAGCCTGGGATCGCCGTTCCACTCAGGACATCTGAAGATGAACCCGTGCTCCTGCAGAGTATTCGGGAAATCGAAAATTACAGCGTGGAAAGGGTCGGCAAAGAGCTCAAGATCGATCTCTTCTTTATTTCCCATGACTCCGGGAACAGGGAGGCTTTCCTGCGCTGCCTGCAGATGGCCAAAGAAAATTCGTCTAAGGGCATCATTCTTGATTGCGGGGACCGCGATGCCCTCAGACAGGGGCTCGACCTTCTCAAGGATGACCGGCCGGCGATTCTTCTCCGAGAAGCAGTCACGGATAAGGATATCGAGCTGGCCATGGCCTATCAGGCCACCCTCATCCTGACGGCCCCTTTTTTAGAGGACCTGGCCGCTCAAGCGGAGAAGGCCAGGGCTTCAGGAATAAAGAACCTCATCCTCAACCTCTCTTCCGGAAATCTCGGCCGGATACTCCAGGAGAACACAATCGTGAGGAGGAGCGCTCTCAGGACCAGCTTCAAGCCCTTCGGCTATCCTCTTTTGACTTTTATCCGCGCCGCTGACGCTTTTGACCTGATGGCCAAAGCGGCCGTGCTCGTCTGCAAATACTCGTCCATCATCGTTCTTCCTGATTATAATAAGGCTCTGCTCTACACTCTATTTACGCTTCGCCAGAATATCTACACCGACCCGCAAAAGCCCATCCAGATGGAGGCTCAGGTTTATCCCATCGGAGAGCCGACACCGGATTCGCCCGTTTTTGTGACGACCAATTTTTCCCTGACCTATTTCATGGTCTCCGGGGAGATTGAAAACTCGGGGACATCGGCCCATCTCGTTGTCTGCGACACGGAAGGCCAGTCGGTCCTGACCGCCTGGGCGGCAGGGAAGTTTGTGCCGGAAAAGATCGCCAAATTCATCAAGGACTGGAAACTCGAAGACCGGGTCAGGACCAGGAAGATCGTAATTCCAGGCTATGTGTCTCAGATCAGTGGAGAGCTCGAAGAAAAGCTTCCGGGCTGGCAGGTCGTCGTCGGTCCCCAGGAAGCTTCGGACATCCCGGCTTTTGTCAAGGCCGTGAACTTGACTTAGAGAGGCCGCTCGATGAAGGATCGCTTGACCATCCAATTTCTTCCCTTCGAGACCACCGTCCAAGTCGGCGCCGGGACAAATCTCCTGGATGCAGTCCTTGAAGCCGGCCTCCCTCTCAAATCGACCTGCGGCGGAAAAGGAACCTGCGGCGACTGCCTGGTACGGATCATCGGCGGAGAATACAGAGCCCGGCCTTCGGCGGTTCTCCCGGAAGGCCTTTCCTCTCAAGGATACAACCTTGCCTGTCAGACAGAAGTCCGGGGCGATCTCCGGGTCGAGCTTCCCCAATTCGAGGAGCTCCTGCTTCCTCGCGCGCCGGATCTTGCCCTTTTTCCGTCGAAGAAGCGGAAAATCTCCGGAGTTTTCGAGGTCAACCCCGGGATCAGGAAATTCCCGCTGACCATTCCGGCGGCCACCCTGAAAGACAACTCCAGCGACCTGAAAAGGCTCGAAGCGGAGCTCAAAAACAAGGAAGGAATCGAAAAGGCGGGCTGCGAATACTCTGTCCTGAGGAAATTGGCCCGGGTGGTGCGGGAGAAAGAGGGGAGGGTCACCGCTATTCTCATGAGGTCCGGAGAGTCGTGGACGATCATCGATCTCGAGGCGGGATGGCCTGAGAGGAGGGTTTGCGGCCTCGCCTGCGATGTCGGGACGACAACCGTCTCCTGCTTTCTGGTTGATTGTGAAATCGGAGAAATTTTAGCCGCCGCCTCGGGCTTCAACCGGCAGATCAAGTGCGGGGAAGACATTATCTCCAGGATCAACTATGCTCAAAAGCCCAACCGTCTTCAGGAACTCCAGGAGCTTGTCATCGCCACGATCAATACTCTGATCAAAAAAGCCCTCGAATCGGCGGGCCTTGGAAGCGAGGATGTCTACTTGGCCTCTCTTTCAGGGAATACGACGATGACCCATCTCCTTCTCGGCCTTGAACCACGCTATATCCGGGAGGAGCCCTACACTCCCACGCTCAGCCAGGCGCCGGTTATGCCGGCCCGCGACCTGGGACTCAGGATGAATCCCGAAGGCAGAGTCTTTTTTGCTCCCGCCGTGGGAAGCTATGTCGGCGGCGATATCACGGCCGGCCTTCTGGCCACGCCCGTTCTTCGCTCCTCCCAAAAAATCTCTTTGTTCATCGACGCGGGCACGAACGGCGAGCTGGTCGTGGGAAACAAAGACTGGCTCGTGACCTGCGCCTGTTCGGCCGGCCCGGCTTTCGAGGGGAGCGGCACCAAATGCGGGCTGCCTGCCGTCACCGGAGCCATCGAAAAAATCAGGTTTCAGGATGATGGGAAGCTGAGCTATGAGGTGATCGACGGGGGGGCGCCCAAAGGTCTCTGCGGCTCGGGCCTGGTTGACCTTCTGGCCGGGCTCTTTGTCCACGGCTACATCAACCGGCAGGGGAAATTCAACGAACAGAATGCCGGGGCCAGGCTCTGGCGGAGCGGCCGGGATATCGGGTTCCTGGTCGAAGAAGCCGGAAAAAGCTACTGGGGCAAAGATATCGTCATTACCGAGAGGGACATCGCCAGCCTGATCAGGACCAAAGGAGCCATCTTCTCGGCCTGCGCCCTATTGCTGAGGAATATCGGGTCGAACTTTGAGGCCATCGATTCCATCTTCATCGCCGGGGGTTTCGGGAGTCGCCTCGATGTCGAGAGCGCCGTCCGAATCGGACTTCTCCCGGATGTCCCAAGGGCCAAATTTCACTATCTCGGAAATACTTCCCTTTGGGGCGCTTCGCTCCTTCTCCTCTCGGAGAAAAATCGAAAGCTGGTCAGGGCGATTGCCCGGAAGATGACGTATATCGAGCTCAACGCCGAGCCCGGGTACATGAATGAATACACGGGATCGCTGTTCCTGCCTCACACCGACATCAACCTTTTTCCATCGGTCAAGAAGGTGATGTCATTTCGCGCTTTTTGAATTACCCGGCGATGGGACAGATGTTGTTTTGTGGCCTAAAATAACGTGGCCAGCCCGCGAGGTTCCCAGCTCTGAATTCCGCTTGTTTAATACACGCTGCTATAGTAGCTCTCGGACCCGAAACGGGGGTTGACGACATTGCTGTAAATGGAGCCGAAGGTGTAGCTCAGCCCGACGGAAAAGTAATATTCGTACGACGTGGCCAATTGTTTGCGCATCAGGAGAATATCTTCGTACGAGGCGCCCATCTTGGGCAGGGAGAGTTGGTCATGAATCCTGGAGCCGCCGCCGTATAGATCGAACGACAGTCCTTTGAACAGCCGCAAAGAAATTTCAGCGTAGAGATTGACATGATATTTGCTGAAATCGTGAAAATAATGAGACCCCTCGATTGAAGTGCTGATCGTTCCCCATTTTTCTTTCAGTTCGAGCGTTGCCGACAACGCTTCGCTCCAGAGGTTTCTTTCATTTTCAGGTAAATGGTCTCTTCTGTGTATTTGATAGCGCTGAAGTTCAGCCGGTAAAGGAACCGCAGTTGTCTCCGGGTTGACTCGGAGTAGGGGAAGAGGTTGAACTCGACGGCCGGGGCCGGGTTGACGGCAAACTGAATGTTCGAGTAGCTCGAAGAGGTGAGAGAAAGATAGGCGCCGGCCGACCAATGTTCATTCAGGCTTTTCACGGCCAGCCCATTGAATCTCTGAGTGCTCAAGGTGCTCTCTAGACTTTCCCCCTCGATGTCGAACTTGTTAAAATAATGGCTGGCCGAGACGCTGGTGCGGATTTTCAGCTCCGGGGTGACGCGGTTGGCCGATAAGCTGCCGTAGAAATAATTATAGAAAATCGATTTTTGCCCGTTGAAAAAGCCTCGGCCGCTCAGGCTGAATACCCAGAAATTCCACTTATCGATGACGGAAGTCGGCTTGACCTGGTCCAGGAGGCTGATGGCGATTCTCCTGGAGATGGGGGTTTTGGCCACGTAGCGCATCAGGCCGACCTTCAGCGTTTGGACCAGGCCCTTGCGGATTTCATCATCGGTGTCGGTCTTGTTGGAATAGTACTTGAGCATGTCATCCTGGCCCAAACAGTCCAGTTGTCCCATGAACGTCAGGGTATATTCCCGTCCGCCACTTCCCGTGGCCTGGATGGTGATGAGAACGTGGACCTGGGCTTCTTTCCGGTCCCTCACGTAATTGACAAAAGTGATTTCCGTCTTGATGTACTCGAGATCGCACCTGTCGCAATCGATATAGACCTTGGGAGCGGTCTTTTTCAGCTCTTCGATATCGACCTGTTGGCCCTGGCCAAAAGACAGAGGCGCCAAAGCCAGACAGAGGAGGATAAATACCCATGACGCCAGTCTATTTGTTTTCATGAGGACTCCCTCTCTTTTTGCGGCCGGATTCCTTCCGTTTAATTTACTTAAAGCTGCGCTCTTAATGCCCCGCGGCTTGCCGCGGGGATAGTTTACTCTGTTATGCCCACTTGGGAATTAGGCGGCATGCATTAGCGGGATAAAAGAAAATAACTTAAGATATGGATCGGAGCTCCGCAGGCTGGCGGCTTTCCCCTGATCCCAGCTTAACAGTGGCCCAGATCTTTAGGTCCTCCGGCATCTGAGGCATCCCTCCGCCCATCCGACCCATGCCTCCCCGGCCCATCCCTCCGCCCATCGGGGGCATGCCGCCGGTGCCGGGCATCCTGCCGGGACGGCGGGACATGCTGTTGAAGTCAAATTTGCCCGTCTCAAACCCGACGCCGATGGTCTTCCCCGGCTCCGCGCCGACGGCGATGGGGTTTTCATCCGACTGGACGAGCGGGATCTTGAGCTCATAGACAAGGCCTCCCCTGGACGGCAGGGCTTTGATCTCGATTCCTTTGGCCTCGGCGACCTCCATTTTTTCCGGCTCTTCATTTTCCGACCGGATGATCTCGAGCTCGTTCAAATTCTCTTCGCCCGGTCTCTTAGAGTCGGGCTCTTCTTCCTCCTCTCCAAAATCGCCCCTCGGCATCGGCCGCTCATCCGGGGGCAAGCCAAGCGGGAACTTGATACCGAGCGTTTTCTTTTTTCCCCCTTTGGGGTCGAACCAGACCGTCAAGCCCGACCTCATGATCTGGCCTCGTCTGGAGTTGTCTTCAGCCCTGAGACAGACATAAAAGTATTCCTGATCGTTCAAGAAACCGAGGGTCACCCCCTCGTTCTTGACGATGAAAAGGTTCCCGGCCCAATCATCCGACCTGCCGTCGATGGCGACCTGTCGTTCGGGGGTGCGGCTCTGGGTCATGAATGTCTTGAATGAGCTGCAGGCGATGAGCCCCCACGCCAAAAAAATCAAAAGAAATGCCATCCCTGCCCTACGGATAGGAAAAGTTACTCTGAATTTGTTGGAGATGTTGATCATTTTTAAAGTCCTTTCCAATGAGCGCGTAGTCTCAAAGCTCCTGTGATCATATAAATTAGACAATTATTCAGCAAAATTTATGCCAAAAGCGGTCAGGACAAAGCCGCCTGGAAAGCTGATCTAGCCGCCTGGAGACCGTGTCCCCTGGCGGGGACGGTTGTCTTGAAAAATAACTGAACCCGAGTGTCACCTTCTTATTGGAAGGGTCAACGCCGACACTTATCTTTTTTATAAAAATTGTCAAGGAGGGGATGCCCATGCTAACCTGATAGAGATAAAAATGATCGCCGTCGAGATTCCCG
>CAZYWP010000078.1:0-14879 GCA_964651495.1 uncultured Eubacteriales bacterium
CGTGGTGGAGACGCCCGGCGGCGGCGGGTATGGGAAAGCTCGGGGTGAGTAGCTCGAAGTACGCTGATTCTCCCCAGCGAGGAGAATCAGCTCCGAACTCATCCTTCGCTCTTCTCTCCTGCGGAGAGAAACCGTGCCCGCTCAGTCTTCGACGGACTTCTCGCTACTCACCCCTCGCTTTATTATGAGGAGTTTAAGGTAGATGGCGTGGCATAAATCAATTACGGCGGGGCAGAGGAAGGCGCTCGTCTCCGCCTCGCTCGGCTGGATGCTCGACAGCATGGACATCATGCTCTATGCCATGGTCCTGGCCCACCTGATGAAGGAATTCGGGATGTCCACGGCCACGGCCGGGCTGATGGGGTCGTTGACGCTGCTGGCCTCGGCCGCTGGCGGAGTGTTCTTCGGGATCATCGCTGACAGGTTTGGCCGGGTCAAGGCGCTGATGGGCAGCATCCTGATTTATTCCATTTTCACCGGAGCGTGCGGCCTCTCCCAGAACATCGCCCAATTGGCGGTCTTCCGCGTGCTGCTGGGACTCGGCATGGGCGGAGAGTGGGCAAGCGGCGCGGCCCTCGTCGCCGAGACCTGGCCGTCCGAGCACCGGGGAAAAGCCATGGGAATCATGCAGAGCTCCTGGGCCGTCGGCTACGCGCTCGCCGCGGCGATCACGGCCGTGGTCCTGCCCAGGCTGGGCTGGCGGGCCGTTTTTTTTGCCGGCGTGCTGCCCGCGCTCCTGACGCTCTGGATCCGAGGCCATGTCGAGGAGCCGGAGATCTGGAAGAAGAGCGCTGAAGAGAGAGGGCGGCGGAAAGCCGGGTCGCGTCTGGCCGAAATCTTCCGGCCTCCTCTATTGAGAAATACTCTGGTCACGAGCCTGATGAACGCCGGGACGATGTTCGCCTGGTGGGGGCTGTTTACCTGGATTCCCGCCTACCTTGGACTTTCTTTGGAGCAGGGCGGGATGGGATTGAGCGTGGTCAAGACATCCACCTGGATCATTGTCATGCAAGTGGGAATGTGGCTCGGGTACATCAGTTTCGGGTTCATCTGCGACCGGGTCGGACGGAAAAAAACTTACATTGCCTATCTTTTCGCGGCGGCGGCTCTTGTTATTCTCTACAGCGGGACCCGAAGAGAAACGGCGCTCCTGCTTCTCGGCCCCTTTCTGGCCTTTTTCGGCACCGGCTACTTCTCCGGGTTCGGCGCCATTACGGCCGAGATCTTCCCGACGCGGATCCGCGCCTCGGCCCAGGGATTCACCTATAACATCGGGCGCGGCCTGAGCGCGCTGGCGCCATTCACTATCGGCGCGCTGGCGAGGACTCACGGCCTGGCGCTGGCCTTTTACCTCACGGCGGCCTTTTTTGTCTTTTCCGCCTGCGTCGCCTTCGCCCTCCCCGAGACCAGGGGAAAACCCCTGGAGTAATTTTTGACTTGGGCGTCGGGCTTGTGATATATCACAGAGTCAATAATGAGCGCCAAGCCCAGGGTCATCCTCCGTAGCAATCTCGACGGCCGCTTCATCATCGCCAATGAACGCTTTGTATCTCAGGAGAAAATCGCCGTCGAGAACCCCGCCACGCTGGAGCCGCTGGGTGAAGCCTTCCTGGCTTCTGCCGATGACTGCCGTAGAGCCATCGAGGCCGCCCGGGCCGCTTACCCGCTGTGGCGGGATATCAACCCGGAAGAAAAGAGGAAAATCTTTCTCCAGGCCAAGCACGTCCTTCTCCGCCGGGCGAACGAAACGGCTCGCCTGATTACCCTGGAGAAGGGAACCCCGCTGGCCGAATCGCTGACCGTGGAAGTGCTTTCCATCCTGGAAGCTCTGGATCACTACGGCCGCAACCAAAAGCGATCCCTGGCTTCGAAAAAGGTCAGGCCCCATATGCCGCTCCTCGCCCATAAAAAGTGCCGCTATCTCTTCCAGCCGTTGGGGCCGTCGCTCGTCATCTCGCCCTGGAACTTCCCTTTCATGATTCCTTTCTTGGATGTCATCAGCGAGCTGACCGCCGGGAACACGGTCGTGCTCCGGCCTTCCACCTCAACTCCCTTCACCGCGTTGGCCATCGGAGAGATGATGATCGAGGCGGGACTTCCGCCCGGCGTGTTGAACATCGTCCCCTGCCGGGTCCTTCAGGCCGAGGAGATGATTGTCAACCCGGCCGTCCAGTCCATCGCTTTTACCGGCAGCGTCCCCATCGGCAAACGAATCATGGAGCTGGCCAGCCGGAACCTGACCAACGTCGTCTTAGAGCTCGGGGGAAAGGACCCGATGATCGTCCTCCGGGATGCCGATGTGGAGCTGGCCGCCCGGGGAGCCGCCTGGGCCGCCTTCATGAACACCGGCCAGAGCTGCGCTTCCATCGAACGGGCTTACGTCGCCAGGGAGGTCGCTGACGAATTTACCGGCCGGGTTGTCGAAATCACCCGGGCGCTCAAGATGGGGAATCCGATGGAGCCGGACGTGGACATCGGCCCGATGGAGAACATGGGCCAGCTCAAAGTCGTCGAAGAGCATATCCGGGAGGCGCGCGAGAAAGGAGCTGGGATTCTCTGCGGCGGGGCCAGGCTCGATGATCAGCCGGGGTATTTTTATCCGCCGACCGTGCTCGGGCGCGTCGATCATACGATGAAAATTATGACCGAAGAGACTTTTGGCCCCGTTCTCCCGATCATGGCGTTCAGCGATGTCGAGGAAGCCATCGCTCTGGCCAACGACAGCCATTATGGATTGACCGCCTCGGTCTGGACGAGAGACAAGAAGACGGCCTCCCGGATGGCCGAGCGGCTCGAGGCCGGCGGCGTCACCATCAACGACCACATGGTGACCTTCAACGAGCCCAAGGCGATCTGGGGCGGCATCAAGCAGACCGGGATGGGCCGGACGCACGGGCCCTATGGGCTGCTCGAGATCATCAACATCAAATTCGTCTGCGCCGATTTTTCCAGGAAGAGAAGGAAGATTTGGTGGTACCCCTATGCTCCCTCGAAACTTCGGGTGTTGGAGAATTCGCTGACCCTGATGCATGGCCGGCGCTTTGGCGAAAGGGCTCGGGCCCTCTTTTCGCTCCTGCCCCGGATGAGCATGGTCAACGCCGCGACCCCTTTCCGCAGCCTTCTCCGCATCACCTCCCGCCTGTTCCGGAAATAAATCCTGATTTCAATTTCATGGAGGGCGGCCTTGCGGACTCCTGTTGGCAGTCTCCACCCCGACTGGGGTCCTTCAGCCCAGCCGGGCCACGGAAACGGAGGCCAGGTTCATCAGCGCTCCGAGGAGCTGTCGCTGCTCGGGCAGCATGTTCCTGACATCAAGGCGAAGGCCGACAACTCCTACCGTTGTTCCTTCCGCTTTGATGGGCTCGAAATAGGTGGCAATCCCGTAGAGAGTTTGCGTTCCTGAACCTGCGGGTTCGCCATTCTGAAAAACCCATCTGGCAACGCCGAGCTCCTCATTTGTCAGCTGGCTCTCCGGCCGGCTTTTTTCCCAAACGCGCGGCTCTCCATCAGAGGAGGGAAAAAGCACGAACGTCGGCTGGCTAAAGATTTTAGCCAGGAATCTGGCCATGACCTGGGCAATCTCATCGAGGAGGTCCACTTTGATCAAATGATAGGCATGGTCTTTAGCCAAAGCGCCGGTCCGCACTTCCGAAAGAAACTGCTCCACGGCGGGGAGCGAGAGCAAGTCTTTGCTCATCTCTTCGATCAAGGCCGACCTTTCCAGCCTGAATCTCAGCGCAGCGAACTGTCTTTTGTTGATCTTGATGAGCTGGCCGACCGCGATGGCGATCATGAAGAAGACCAGGAGGTTGATGATTTCGTCGAGCCGGTTAATGCTGAGGCTGAACCGGGGTTCGGTGAAAAAGAAATCGTAAGCGAGGACGCTGAGGACTGCCGAATAAAGAGAGAGCGCCGTTCCAAAAGCGAGACCGCTGGCCAGGACCGCGACGAGGTAAATGACGTCGAGGGACATGGGACTGATGAATTCCCGCAGGATGAGATTGAGCAGGGTGATTCCAGCCACCAGCAAGCTGGAAACAAGATATTTTCGCCAACCGGTTCTTGAGGGAGCCCGCGATGGCCTGGCTTCCGTCTCCTTTTCTTCTGCCAGCGGCGTTACCAGGTAAAGGCTGAAACCGGTTTGGGCTTTGAGCATTTCAGATACGGGCGATTTCTTCCAAAATTTCAGCGGGTGATAGCCAAGGGGCTTTCCCAGGACGATGCGGGTAATGTTGTTTTGCCGAGCGAAACGGACGATTTCATCAGCCACGTTTGTTCCCGAGAGCGAAGATATTTTCGCCCCGAGCTCTTCGGCCAGGTTCAACGCTCCTGCCAGAAAAAGTTTTTCCTTCTGGGACAGCTCTCTGATTCCCGGAATGGTCACGGTGGCGACATAGAATTCGGCTTTCGACTCCTCGGCCAACCGGTAGGCTGCGCGGATGAGCTGCTTGGCGTAAGGATTCGCCCCGATGGAGGCCAGCACTTTTTCCGAAGCGGGCCAGATCTTGGAAATGGCCCTCGCCTTCATGTAGCTGAGGAGCTCGCTGTCCATTTTTCTGGCCACCCGGAAGAGGGTGATCTCTCTCAGAGCGACGAGATTTCCGCGCTGAAAGAAATTCTGCATCGCCTTTTGGGCCTGATCCGGAATGTAGACTTTGCCTTCTCTCAAGCGCTCAAACAGCTCTTCTAAGGGGATATCGATGATCTGGACCTCATCGGCATTGTCCAGCACTGTGTCGGGAATCGTTTCCTGGACACGGATGCCCGTGATTCGTTCAACAGTATCATTCAAGCTTTCCAAATGCTGGATGTTCACCGTCGTATAAACATCAATGCCGTTGTGCAAGAGATCCTCGACATCCTGATATCTTCTGGCGTGACGGGAGCCGGGCGCGTTAGTATGGGCAAGCTCGTCGACAAGAACCGCTTTCGGCCGCCTGGCCAGGATTCCCTCCAGGTCAAGCTCGGTCAGGGTGATGGTTTTATACAGGACTTGTCGGCGGGGAAATATTTCCAGCCCCTCGAGGAGGACATCGGTTTCAGGACGACTGTGGGTTTCGACCAGTCCGACGATG
Source organism: uncultured Eubacteriales bacterium (assembly GCA_964651495.1). GTDB lineage: Bacteria > Acidobacteriota > Aminicenantia > Aminicenantales > UBA8522 > CAZNVB01. The sequence continues at coordinate 5,076 of CAZYWP010000078.1, forward strand.
ACATCCTCGCCCCGGTTTTTCAGGGTATGGGCTTCCTTGAGCATGGCGTAAGTCTTCCCCACGCCAGGGGCATACCCCAGGAAAATCTTGAGCTTCCCTGAGGTACGCTCTTCTCGAGTGATTTCTTTGAGCAGGGCGTCCGGGCTTGGCCTTTCATCTTCGTAATTTTTACTCATTGATCACTGCTCTTTCGGCTTCCTGAGTTGATCGAGCTGGCGGTTGAGAACGAGGACATTGACCCGCCACTCGCCGATGAACCCGAATAAAGGAGCTTCAACGTTCCTCAAGACGAGCTCTTCAAGTTCTTTTCTGTACAGGTTCCTAAGGCCGGCAATTCTCGGGACCTGCCAGAGCGCCGCCCCCAGACTGATATGGGGGTCGAGTCCGCTGGCCGACATACTGACGAGCTCGATGGGTATTTTCCCTTGACCCGCCTCGTTCTGGTCTTTTAATGCCCTGATCCGGTCTCGGTAGTTGGCAACCAGCTTGGCGCTCGTGGGCGCAAGGTTTGAGCCTCCGGAAGAAGATGGGTCGTAGGCGACGGCCGAGGGCCGGGGCTGGAAATACTGGGGCAGGGAAAATTCCTGGGCGACGAGCTCCGAACCGATGATTCTTTTCCCCTCTTCGATCAATGAGCCATTTGCCTGATGAGGGAAAACTGCCTGTCCGGCTAGGAAAATGATTATCGGATAGACGATCCCCAGCAGAACAAGGCACAAAGCAAGCAGCTTTGCCGAGATCAGCAAGTAAGTCTTCATGGCTAATGGCCCAGCCCTGCGAGATGAACGATCAGGTCAATAATTTTTATTCCGATAAAGGGGAGAACCACACCCCCGAGTCCATAAATGAATAGATTCCGACCGAGCAAAGACGAGGCGCTTTTGGGAACGTATTTTGCCCCCCTGAGCGCGAGAGGAATCAGGGCGGGAATGATGAGGGCGTTGAAGATGATCGCCGAGAGGATGGCGCTTTGGGGAGAGGCCAGCTTCATGACATTGAGGACCTGGAGGGCCGGAAAGAAGGGCACAAAAAGAGCTGGAAGGATGGCGAAATACTTGGCGATGTCGTTGGCGATGCTGAAAGTCGTCAGCGTCCCTCTGGTGATGAGGATCTGCTTGCCGATCTCCACGACTTCGATGAGCTTAGTCGGGTTGGAATCCAGGTCCAGCATGTTTCCGGCCTCTCTGGCCGCCGACGTGCCGGTGTTCATGGCAATGCCGACGTCGGCCTGCGCCAAGGCCGGCGCGTCATTCGTTCCGTCACCGATCATGGCGACCATGTGTCCATCGGCTTGGTAGCGGCGAATGAGCGATAGCTTATCCTCCGGTTTCGCCTCGGATATGAAATCGGCCACTCCCGCCTCGGCGGCAATAGCGGCCGCCGTTGCCGGATTGTCGCCGGTGATCATCACGGATTTGATTCCCATGTTGCGGAGTCTCTTGAGCCGTTCGCTGATGCCGCCCTTTAAAACGTCCTTGAGATGAATGACCCCCAGTATCTTATCATTCTCGGCAACGACCAATGGCGTCCCTCCGGTCTTGGCAATCTTTTCCACGCTGGCCAATGTTTGCCTGTCGATCTCCGCCTCAGGCTTGACCGTCTTGATGAAGGCCTGGATCGCGCCTGTCGCGCCTTTGCGGATCATTTTGCCGTCCAAGTCAATGCCGCTCAATCGATTTTGTGCCGTAAAGGCGATGAATTGAACCTTGTCCTTGGTTCCGAACTGATGTTCTCGAATGCCGAACCTCTGTTTGGCCAGGACGACGATGGAACGGCCCTCGGGGGTCTGATCGCTTAGAGAAGCAAGCTGTGACGCTTCGGCGAGCGTTCTTTCTTCTTGTCCCGCCGAGGGGATAAAGTCGACCGCATACCGATTGCCGAGCGTAATCGTTCCCGTCTTGTCCAGAAGAACAATGTCCACGTCGCCCGATGCTTCCACAGCCCGGCCGGAAAAGGCCAGCACGTTAATCTGAAGAAGCCGGTTCATGCCGGCGATGCCGATGGCCGAAAGGAGAGCGCCGATCGTCGTCGGAGCCAGGGCGACGAAAAGGGAAACAAGTTGAGTCACGGATGAAGTCCCCCCAAAAAATCTCAGGAACGGCTCGATAGTCGCGGTGGCAAAAACAAAAATAAGCGTCAAGGAGATCAGGAGAATGTTGAGGGCAACCTCATTCGGCGTTTTACTGCGGATGGCGCCCTCGACGAGGGAGATCATCTTGTCAAGAAAGGATTCGCCGGGGTTGGCGCTGACTCTGACTATGACCCAGTCAGAGAGGACCTTGGTCCCGCCCGTGACGGCCGACCGGTCCCCCCCGGATTCCCTGATGACAGGGGCAGATTCCCCGGTAACCGCCGATTCATCGACGAGCGAGACTCCGTCGATGACCTCTCCGTCTCCGGGAATCAGATCGCCGGTTTCGACCAGGACCAGGTCTCCTTTTTTCAATTGGGCAGCCGGGATAATGGAAACCGCTTTATTGTCCCCGGAAAGGAGCCTTTTCGCCATCAGGTTTTTCTTTAAGCTCCGGAGAGACTCGGATTGAGCTTTGCCGCGAACTTCGGCCAGCGCTTCGGCAAAATTAGCGAATAAGACGGTCAGCCACAGCCAAATGGCGATCTGCAGGTCAAATAAAATGGTCTGAGTATTCCTCTGGAACAGCCGGGTGAAAATGAGAAACGTGATCAGGGCCGCTCCGATTTCGACACAAAACATCACCGGGTTATGCCATTGGATTTTAGGGTGGAGTTTGCGGACGGCAGACTTCAGCGCTTCCGAGACGAATTCCCGCCGCCAGACGCTGAGCTTCGTTGGCTGAACCATGGCTCTCGAAGTCCTTAGAAGATTTTTCCTGCAAGCATCATCAGGTGCTCCACCACGGGACCGAGGGTCAGGGCCGGCATAAATGTCAGGCCGCCGACCAGAATGATAATCGCCACAAGGAGCAGAACAAATGTCCAACCGGTTGTGGGGAAGGAGCCCGAGGTCGGGTGTGTATATTTTTTCCGGGCTAAGGCCCCGGCCAGCCTGAGCGTTAGAATAATCGGAACATACCGGCCGATAAGCATCGCCAGAGCCAGGGCAACATTCCAGAAGACCGTATTGGAATTGAAAGAGGCAAAAGCGCTCCCGTTGTTGGCGGAGGCAGAAGTCCCGGCATAGAGGATTTCGCTGAACCCATGGGGGCCGGCGCTGCCGACAGAGGCTTTCGCTCCGGGAAGAATTGAGCCGGCCGCGGCGACGATCAGGATGAGAATCGAGGAGACGAGCACAGCCAGCACGGTCAGCTTGATCTCGAGAGGACCGATCTTTTTCCCCAAATATTCTGGAGTCCGCCCGACCATCAGCCCGGCGATGAAGACCGTCATGACCGCGAAAAGGATAAGCATGTAGAGTCCCGATCCCACACCCCCGAAGACGATCTCCCCGAGCTGCATGTTAAATAGGGCCACAAAACCCGACATCGGAAGGAGGCTGGAATGCATGTTGTTGACTGCGCCGCAGGATGTCGCTGTGGTCAGGGTCGTGAAAAGCGAAGATCCGGCGATCCCCAAGCGCTCCTCCTTTCCTTCCAAGTTCCCTCCTGGCTGATGGCGGGAAGGAGTGAGTTCAACACTTCCTGAGAATTCGTTCTCGATGATCGGATTGCCCTGCCATTCCGAAAAAACGACGAGGGACAGACCGGCGGCAAAGAGAATCACGACGGCCTTCATCAAGGCCCGGCCCTGCCGGAGGTCTCCGACCATCTTGCCAAAGGCGTAAATAAGCCCCGCCGGAATAAGGATAATGGCCAACAGCTCGAGGAGGTTGGAAAGAGGGGTCGGGTTCTCATAGGGGTGGGAGGAATTGGCGTTAAAAAAACCACCGCCGTTGGTGCCCAACTCCTTGATCGCTTCTTGCGAAGCGACGGGGCCTTGGGGAATCAACTGAGTCTTGCCCTCAACAGTCATTGCCTCAGCGTAAGGGTTGAAATTCTGGGGGGTTCCTTGCCAGAGTAATATTATTGAAATCAAAAGGGAAAGCGGCAGAAGGACATAGACGAGCGAGCGGGTTAAATCCAGCCAAAAATTGCCGACGGATTTGGTCTCCTTGCGGACGAATCCTCGGATGAGCGCGAGAGCGACGGCCATCCCGGTGGCGGCAGAGAGGAAGTTTTGCCCGGCCAGGCCCAGCATTTGGGTCAGGTAGGACATTGTTTTTTCGGGAACATAGGATTGCCAGTTGGTGTTGGTGGCAAATGAAACGGCCGTATTGAAAGCCACATCCAGGGGGACATTGCCGAAGCGCTGAGGATTGAGGGGAAGCCATTTTTGGCTGAGCTCGATGGCCAGCAAAACCAAGATTCCCAGCCCGTTGAAAATCAGGAGTGACATTCCATATTGAAGCCAATCCTGCTCCTGCCAAGACCGGCCACCGGCAGCGCGCTGGAAGAGGCGTTCAATTGGCTGGAAAAAGGAGGTCGCCTTGGAGGGAATTCCGCCCAGACTATAATAAAGATAGAGGCCGGCAGGTTTGGCAGCGAGCAGGATCAGCAGGACAAAAAACAACGATTCGGCAGCCGGTTTTAGAAAGAACAGGCTCGGCATTCATAAATCCTCAGCCCGGAACAGGGCATAAAGCAGGTAGGCGACCAAAAGGAGGGCGACCAGAGCGGCCAGTATCCACATCAGCTCACCGCTTTCCCGATCCAACCATCGTGAGGGAGTATAGATTGCGTCTCTAAGAGATGTCAAGGACAGTCGGGGATTGTCGACGGCGGCAAAAAACCCCCAAGCACGAGTGAAGACATCGGCAACTCAAGGAAATCGGTTGATAACCTAACTCAAGCGTACTTTCCTTGGAGAATTTTCGTATTTATAATGGAGAGGAGTGCGAATCAAGCGTGCTGCTTTTTAATCTTATGTTGAGTTCACCCGCGCATTTGGAGGGATTCAGATGATGAAATTTCTGTTGTGGCTGATTCTTCTGGTCCTCTGCTGGCCGCTGGCCCTGCTGGCTCTGCTCTTGTATCCACTGGTCTGGCTGCTTTCTCTGCCTTTCCGTCTTCTCGGGATCACGGTCGGAGCCGTCTTCGACCTCCTCAAGGCGATCATCACTCTACCTGCCAGGATCCTGAGAGGCGGCCGGAAGTAATCCCCAAGGCCCCCTTTTTGCCGTTATTGCCAATTGCAGAATGTCATCACGAGCGAAGCGTGGTGATCTCAGTTATTTACGATGAGATTGCCGCGTCCCCTTCGGGGACTCGCAATGACACGTAAGTCAACAACTCCTGTTTCTTTCAGTTGCCCCCGGTTTTTCAATTTCTTGACAGCGCCCGCGCCGATGTAGTAATTAGTCTTAGCTCCTGGATTACTTGATCAATCTCACGATAAGGCTGTGGATTCGGCCTTTTTTGACTCTTTAGGGAGAACAAAGGCATGCTTGATTACGAAAAACTCGGTTTATTTTATCTCGGCAAAGTCGTCGACCCGAAGACCCAGGAAATCACGGGGGACTATCTTCTCTACGATTCCAAGGACCTTGTCACCCATGCCGTCTGCGTAGGGATGACGGGGAGCGGGAAAACGGGCCTGTGCATCGCCCTCCTTGAGGAGGCGGCGATCGACAACATCCCCGCCGTCATCGTCGACCCGAAGGGCGACCTCGGCAACCTGTCTCTCCTTTTCCCCGGGCTCAGACCGGAAGACTTCCGGCCCTGGGTCAACCCGGATGAGGCCGCTCAAAAGGGACTGTCTCCGGACGATTACGCCCGCCAGCAGTCCGAACTCTGGCGGCGCGGGATAGGGGAGTGGGACCAGGATGAAGCCCGCATCCGGCGGCTCCTCGATGCCGCTGATATCGCCATCTATACTCCGGGAAGCAACGCCGGGCTGCCGCTTTCGATTCTCAAATCCTTTGCCGCGCCCCCGGCCGATCTCATCGAAGACACCGACCTCTTCCGCCAGAGGATCTCGACCACCGTGTCCGGGCTCCTCGGCCTCCTGGGAATCCAGGCCGATCCCATCCAGAGCCGCGAGCACATCCTCCTCTCCAACATCCTGGAGCAGGCCTGGAGCTCGGGGGAAAGCCTCGACCTTCCCGCCCTGATCCAGAGAATCCAGTCGCCGCCGCTCACGCGCATCGGGGTTTTCGAGCTCGACGCCTTTTATCCGGCGGCGGAGCGGTACAAGCTGGCCATGATGTTGAACAACCTCCTGGCCGCGCCCGGGTTCGAGTCCTGGATGGAGGGCGAGCCCATGGAAATCGATGCGCTGCTCTTCACGCCGGCAGGCAAGCCCCGCTTGAGCATTCTGTCCATCGCTCATCTCTCCGACGCCGAGCGGATGTTTTTCGTCACCCTGCTTCTGAACGAGCTCCTCGGCTGGATGCGAAAACAGCCGGGGACATCGAGCCTGCGGGCCCTTTTCTACATGGACGAAATTTTCGGGTTTTTCCCGCCGGTGAGCGAGCCTCCTTCGAAAAGGCCGCTTCTGACACTCCTTAAGCAGGCGCGGGCCTTCGGTTTGGGTCTGGTTCTGACCACCCAGAACCCTGTCGACCTGGATTACAAAGGCCTGGCCAACGCGGGCACCTGGTTTATCGGCCGCCTGCAGACAGAGAGGGACAAAGAACGCCTCCTGGAGGGGCTAGCCGGCGTCGGAGGAAATATCGACCTCGGGGAGGTTTCCAAAATCATCAGCGGGCTGCGCAAACGCGTCTTCTATATGCACAACGTCCACGAGGACAAGCCGGTGCTCCTGAACACGCGCTGGACGCTGTCTTACCTTTATGGCCCCATGACCCGCCAGCAGATCAAGCAGGTCATGGACGGAAGAAAGGCCGCGCCGCCGGCCGGGATGGCCGCAGCGGCTAAGCCGCCGGAGCAACCCGGTCCGGCCATGCCCATGCCGACCGCGGTGGGCCGGCCGCAGCTTCCTCCCGGGATCAACGAGCTGTTTCTTCCGCTCGGGATTCAGCGGTCCGGGCCGGGACGCCTAATTTATCATCCGGCGGCAGCCGCGTTCGGCCAGGCGGCGGTCTTCGACAACAGGCTGGGAATCTCTACCGTCGAATCGCAGGCGCGTTTTCTGGAATTGAGAGAGGATGTCCTCGGCCTGCTGTGGGATAGAGCTCTGTCTTTGTCTCTCCAGGTCGAAGCGCTCTCCCGCACGCCCGAGGCGGGGGCGTCATTCCTGCCGCTCCCGTCCAGGTCGCTCCATCTCCTGAAATCGGCCGGGACGGATTACGGCGATTTCCTGGCCCGGGCTTTTCAGCTAAGCCTGTGGAAGAGTCCGCTCCTCCAGGCCGTCTCGTCGCCGGGCGAGTCGGAGCGCGATTTCCGCATCCGCCTGGCTCAGCTCGCCCATGAGAAGCGGGATTCCGAGGTGGCCCGGCTGCGGCAGAAATATGCCGTCAAGATCTCTACCCTCGAGCGGCAGCTCATGATGGCCCAGCAGCGGCTGCAACGGGAGCAGGAGCAGTATCGAGAGCAGATGACAGGCACGGCGATCTCCATGGGAGCCACCATCCTCGGGGCCATTCTGGGACGGAAGTCTTCTCACATCGGCCGGGCGACCACGAGCGCCCGCAGCGCCAGCCGGAGCTATTACGAGAAGATGGACATCGAGCGGGCGCGCCAGCAGGTGGAGATGGCCAGGTCGAAGATGGCTGACCTGGAGCGGCAGCTGGAGGCGGAGGCGGCCAGGGTCACGAGCAGCCTGGACCCGGCCGCGGGGACGCTTCAGCAGATCGCGTTGCGGCCGAAGAGAAAGGACATCTCAGTCCTCTGGTCGGGCATCCTCTGGCTTCCTTTCTGGCATCTGGAAAGCGGTGCTGCAGAAGCCGGGTTCAGGACGGCCTGAGCAGGCGATAAAATATATCAACATGAGAGGAGGAAGGCGCGATGTTTAAAGAGTTCAAGGAATTCATTTTGAAGGGCAACGTCATGGACATGGCCGTCGGCATCGTCGTCGGAGCCGCCTTCGGCACGATCGTCATCTCCCTAGTCGCCGACGTCATCATGCCGCCGATCGGATTGCTGCTGGGCAAGGTCGATTTCTCCAACGTTTTTGTCGTGCTCAAGGAGGGAGCGGCGGCCGGGCCCTATGCCTCCCTGGCCGCGGCCAAGCAGGCGGGAGCGGTCACGCTGAACCTCGGCGTCTTTATCAACACGATCATCAGCTTCCTGATTATCGCTTTTGCCATTTTCCTGGTCATCCGGCAGATCAATAAGCTGAGAAGGAAGGCCGAAGCTCCGGCCGCAGTACCCGCCACGAAAGAGTGCCCCTATTGCTTCTCGGCCATCCCGATCAAGGCTGTCCGCTGCCCCTTCTGCACTTCCAGCTTAAAAGCAGAATAGATTGTTTTAACGGACCAGGATCAGGCGCAGGTCCATGACGTTGGTGAAGGTCGGCCCCGTCAGCAGAAGGTCGCCCAGCGGCTGGAAAAAGTTGTAGCTGTTGTTGTCCCAAAGATAGCGCTCCGCCTCCATCCCTAATGCCCGGGCCCGCGCCACCGTAATACCATCGGCCATCGCACCGGCTGCGTTGGTTGGTCCGTCGGTCCCGTCTGTGCCCCCGCTCAGGACGACGATGTCCGTCAGGCCGTCGATGGCGATGGCGGCGGCGAGGGCGAATTCCTGGTTGCGGCCCCCCAGCCCCCGGCCGCGGATAGTGACCGTCGTCTCTCCCCCCGAGATCAGACAGGCGGGGCGCCGGACCGGGTGGCCGCTGGCCAGGATCTCCCTGGCCAGGGCGGCGTGCATCCCAGCGATTTCCCGTGTCTCGCCCTCGATGGTGGTGGAGAGCACGAGGCTGTTGTATCCCAGGGCTTTGGCTTTATTTTTTGCCGCCAGGACCGCCTGAATATTGCTTCCGACGATCAGGTTCTGTGTCCGGATGAAAGCCGGGTCGTCCGCTTTAGGGGTTTCTTCAACCTTGCCTCGAGCGCCCTTTTCCAGATACCGCCTGACTCCCGGCGGGACTTTCCGGGTGATGCTGTATTTTTGCAGGATCCTCAGGCAGTCGGAGAATGTCGTGCTGTCCGGGACGGTCGGGCCGGAGGCGATGCTTTCGAGGCTGTCGCCAATGACGTCGGAGAGGATGAGCGATACCAGGGCCGATGGATAGGCCAGGCGCGCCAGCCGCCCTCCTTTCACGGCGGAGATATGCTTGCGGACGGCGTTGATCTCCTGGATCGCAGCGCCGCTCTCGAGGAGTCGCTGCGTCGTCTGCCGCTTGTCTTCGAGCGTCAGACCCGGAGCTGGGGCCGGCAGGAGCGCCGATCCTCCTCCGGAGATAAGGACGAACACGAGGTCCTTCTCGCCCGTCCGGCTAAGCAGTTCCATAATCTGCCGGGTCCCGCGTTGGCCGGCTTCGTCCGGCACTGGGTGGCCCGCTTCGTTGACGGTGATCCGTCGGAGCGGCCGGATGTGACCGGACTTGACGTTGATGATCCCTGACCGCAGCCGGCCTCCCAACAGCTCTTCGAGCGGCCGGGCCATGGCTGCCGAGGCCTTGCCCGCGCCGATGACATAGATTCCGTCATAATCCTTGAGATCGTAAGATCTAGGGCCGACTGTCAGAATGTTTCCCCGGCGCCGGACATGCCTTTTTATGGCGCCGGCGGGATCGACGGCCTTAAGTCCCGCCCGGAAAATCGTGAGGGCGTCTTTTCGTAATCGGGCACGAGTCATATTCTTGAGACCGAAGGGATATCTGATCGTCATGTTATCGAAAGGGGACGGTAATAGCAATCATTGGTGGCTTCTTCAACCTCTCTTTCTGTACTGGGAATGGGTCCTGTCACGGCGCATCCCCTTCGCCCTC
>CAZYWP010000079.1:0-14850 GCA_964651495.1 uncultured Eubacteriales bacterium
GCGGCGGCCGAACTCCTCCCCTTTCTTGAGGTCCTCCGCGCCGGGGCGGCCGATAAATTCCAGGCTCTCGCGCAGGTCCCACTTGGCCGGCTCGATGATTTTCTTGAGTTCTCTCAGCGCCCCACCGCTCCAGCCGTAGCTACCGAAGTAGGCGGCCTTCCGGTTCAGGATCCTCTTGTGGAAGGCCATGTTCAGGACCTCCGCCACGGGCGGGAAAAGGCGCACCTCGTAGGTGGGCGCGCCGATCACGACTCCAGATTTCGACCAGAGGGAAGGAAGAATATAGCTCGCGTGCGTCCGGGCCGCGTCGAAAATCTCGAGGGCCACCCCGGCCCGGGATATGCCCTGGGCGACGGCGTTCATCATCCTCTCGGTGTGCCCGTACATCGAACCGTAGACGAGGGTGATTCCCGGCTCGGCCTTCCCCGAAGCGTATTCGGCCCATTTTTTGTAGTCCTGGATGATCCGCTGCGGCTCCCGGCGCCAGATGAGGCCGTGCGAGGGCGCGACGATATCGACCGGGACGCCGGCGAGCTTGGCGATGGCCTCCAGCACCCGCCCGCTGTAGTTGGCGACGATGTTGGCGTAGTAGCGGAGGGCCTCCTTCTCATAGAAGTCAAGCTCCCTGCATTCATCGTCGAAGATGCCGCCCTTCAGGGCGCCGTATCCGCCGAAGGCATCGCAGGAGAACAGGATCCGGTGCGTAGTCTCGTAGGTCATGATGGTTTCGGGCCAGTGAACGAAGGGGGTGGAGAAGAACTTCAGAGTTCTCTTTCCCAGGGAGAGGGTGTCGCCGTCGCCGACCACCCGGACGCGGTCCGTCACGGAGAAGAAACCGGCCAGCATGTCCTTCGTCTTGGCCGACCCCAGGATCTCCGCCTGGGGCGCGATCTTCCGCAGCAGCCGCAGCAGGCCCGTGTGGTCGGGTTCCATGTGATTGATGACGACGTAGTCGATCTTGGCGATGTCGGTGATCTCTTCGACCTGGGCGAAATACTCGTCCGCCTTGATCGACTTGGCCAGGTCGATGACGGCCCGCTTCTCATCCATAACCAGGTAGGAGTTATAAGAGACCCCCTCCTGGACGATCGGCCAGAGGCCCTCGAAAAGGTCCGTGGTCCGGTCGTTCACCCCGATCCAGAAGACATCCGGTTTGATCTCGCGTGCGGGCATCCTCGTCACCTCCCGAGTTTATTAAATCTATCGTATCTATAAAAATAATGCGTTTGCATCAGCTTTCTACTATATCGGATTTTCCCGGGTTTGGCGAGGCCGCATCTTTCAATAGCGGGCCGGTTTATGGCAAAATGGCGCTGACGAAAATGGCCAAACCGAAGAGGATCCTGGCGCTGGCCCTCAAGCTCGCCTTCAGCCTGTCCATCCTCATTATCATCCTGACCACCCAGACCTCGTTCCAAGATATCGGCGCCGTGCTCAGGGAGGTCAATCCCTACTGGCTCATCCTGGCCTTTTCCCTCCACGCCTTCGGCCTCTATGCCAGCGCCTACCGCTGGCAGATCCTGGCCCGAGCCCAGGGAGACGAAATCCCCCTCGCCTTTCTGGCCAAGTCCTACCTCGTCGGCCAGTTCTTCAACAATTTTCTCCCCACCCGCTTCGGCGGGGACATCGTCCGCATCTGGGACGGCTCGCGCTACTCCAAATCGCTGGTCAAGTCGTCGGCCATCGTCATGGTCGAGCGGTTCACCGGGATCATCGTCCTTTTCCTTTTTGCCGTGGTCGCCGCGCTGTTCCGGCTCGACATGGCCCGCCGGGTCCCGGTCGTCTGGGCCGCCCTGCTCCTCGGGCTCCTCGGCCTCGGCCTGATCGCCGCGTTTCTTCTGCCGCCTGGGGGAAGATTGATAGCCGCCGTCCCCGGGCGGGGAATCGTCGAGCGGCTCAAGACAAAAATTCTCTTCTTCCGGGAGACCATTCTTCATTACCGGACCCAGCAAGGGCCTTTTCTCCGGGCCACTTTCTGGGCATTGCTCCTCCAGCTCAACGTCATCCTCCATTATTTCCTGATCGGTCAGGCCCTCCATCTCCGCATCAGCATCCTCGATTACTTCATCTTCATCCCCATCGTCCTGCTCATCCAGATCATCCCGATCACGATCAACGGCCTGGGCCTGCGGGAGGGGTCTTACATCGAAATCTTCAAATTCTACACCATCCCTCCCCAGACGGCCGTTTCTTTTTCCTTCATCGAAGTGGCCTTCAGCCTCATCCTCGGGATCATCGGCGGGATCATCTATGTTTCGCGAAAATGAGAGAACGGCCTCCGGGCGCTTCCTGACCAGACGGCCTCCGGGCCGGCGGACAGGGGCCCTCCCGCTGGCCGCCCCCCTTCTTCTCATTCTTCTCGTTCTTCCCCTGGTCCGGGCGCAGGAGCCCGCCTCCCCCCAGCAGGAGCTCTCTGAATTCGAGAAGCGCCTGGCCAAAATCAACCAGGAAATCTTGGCCCTCCGGGATAAAATCAAAGAGACCGAGAAAAATGAGTCCTCGTTGCTGGCTCAACTGGACAGGATCGCCTTCAATAAAGCAGTCATCAGGAAAGAACTGTCCGTTTACAGCCTCCAACTGGAGAAGACTTCGGGCGACCTCACTTCCATCCGGGCCGGCATCCTCGACCTGCGGGAGAAAGTCCGGCGCGAACAAAAGTCGATCGAAAAAACGCTGATCACTCTTTATAAATACGGAAAATTCGATTTTCTCCGCCTCGTCCTCGAGGCCGAGAACACGGGCGCCATTTTCGCCGAGAGCAAGCATCTCGGGCTTCTGGCCGGCTACCAGCAGGGCGTCATCGCCTCCTACCAGAACACCCTGGCCGAGCTCCGGACGGCCGAGGCCGCCCAGGAGGAGAAGAAAGCCGAGTATGCCCGGTTAATCCAGGAATCGGACGGGAAAAAGCGGGAGCTGGAGGCTCAGGAAGCGCAAAACCGCGCCCTGCTCCAGCAGATCCAGAAAAACAAAAAGACCTACGAGCAGGCCCTGGCAGAGCAGAACGAACGGGCCCGGCACCTCGAAGCCCTGATGAAAAAGCTGGCCAGCCAGGAAATCGTCCTCCCCTTCCGGTTTGTCCCGTTCTACGAGAAAAAGGGCAAGCTCGCCTGGCCGATTTCCGGAAAAGTCATCACCCGCTTCGGCCCCGAGCGCTACCTGAATACCACCACCATGAACAACGGCATCGAAATCGCCCCCTTGAAGGACGCCCGGACCGTCCAGGCTATCCATCCGGGAAAGGTCATCTTCGCCGACCACTTTCAGGGCTACGGCAACCTGTTGATCATCGATCACGGCCTGAACTACTACACGCTCTACGGCCATTGCGCCGAATTCCTGGTCGACAAGGGCGATCTCGTCAGGGGCGAGCAGCCGATCGCCATCGCCGGCGATACGGGGTCCCTCAAGGGGACATCGCTCTATCTCGAGATCCGCTTCAAGGCCCGGCCTCTCGATCCCTTGCAATGGCTCAAACGAAGATGATAGAATGATGAACTCAAAAAAAAGAGAGCCGCCGGTGCGAAGAACACGACTGATCATCATAGCCGTATTTCTTTTCAGCACCATCTTTCTTCTCTTCCAACGGGCCTCGGTCCGCAGCGTCGCCGCCCCTTCGACTCCGCCGAAAAACCTCTATCTCCTGGAGGCGGTGATCCGCCTGATCCGCAACGACTATCTGGAGGAGAAGGACCCGCTCCGGACCATAGACGGCTCGTTCAAAGGGTTGGTGAACTCCCTGGACAGCTATTCAGGGTATCTCGACGCCGAGAGCACGTCCCGCTATTTGAGCCAGCGGGATTCTCCTCTCCTCGAGCCCGGCATCCTCTTCTTCAAGAGATACCTTGAATTTCCCCGAGTGATCGGGCTGGTCGAGGGGTCCCCGGCCGCAAAAAGCGACATTCGCCCGGGAGACCTGATCACGGAAATCAACAAAAAACCCACTCCGGCGATGAGCTATCCCGAGGTGGCCGTCCTCCTCAACGACCGGGAAGCGGCGCCGCTCGACCTCAAAATCCTACGCGATGATAAAACCTTGGATCTCAAGGTGGAGAGGGCTCTGCTTTCGGCCGAGCCCTGGGCTTTTGCGGCCCAGGAGGGAACGGCGGGCATCCTCAAGATCGCCCGGCTCGAGGCTCCCTGTGTCGACGGGATCAAGGCCAAACTGCTGCCCCGTCTTCTGAAATCGGGGCGTCCCCTGGTCATCGATTTGCGGAATTGCGACCGGGGGAGCTACGAGGAGGCCGGCCGCCTGATCAACCTCTTCCTGAAGGCCGAGACGGTCGGCTACTTTGAAAAAAAGGGAGGGGCAAAAGAGAATCTTTCCTCGCCCGAAGAGCCGGTCCTGGCTAAAATCCCGCTGGCGATCTGGGTCAGCCAGGCCACCCTGGGCCCGGCCGAGGCGGCGGCCGCAGTCCTGCAGGATTTCAGCCGGGCTAAGATCGTCGGCCTTCCCACTCTCGGCCAGGCCGCCAAGCAGGAGTTCTTCCCCCTCCAAGACGGGACATCCGTGCTCCTGACCTCTGGAGTCTTCTGTCTCAATTCGGGCACTCAGTTGTGGGGACGCGGCGCAGAGCCGGATGTCAAAATAGAGCCGTCCAGCCAGGATTTCGCTTCTTATCTCAAGAAAACTCAGGGCCTTTTCTCGCTCTCTTGATCGATGAAACCGGATCAAAGTCCCCCGGCAAAAAGGGAAATGCGGTACTCTTCCCGTCTCTATCTCTCGTTCATCCTCCTGGCTCTGGCGGCCAGCCTCGGTCTGGACTTCCTCTCGGCCCGGAAAGGCGAGAAGGCGTACGTTTTTTCTTTCCTGGCCCCTGAAGCAGTGGCCTACCGGGCTCCCTCCGCCTGGACTCAGGCCGTCCTGCGGCGGCTCGAGGAATCCGGCGTTCCAGCCGGGGAGGTCCAGCGGCTCAAGGATGAAGCCGGGGCGCTGTGTCTTGCCGTCGGCCTGACCCAGGACGCCTACGATAAGATCCGGCCGGAGATCGAAGCCGAGCTCCGGCCGACCGGGGTCTCCATCCTTATAGAAGAAAAGGAAGAAGAGGATAGGATCATCCACTCCTGGCTGCTTCAAGGAACGGAAAAAGAGAGGCTCTCGATCATCTTCTCCTGCCCCCGCCCGCAGCCGGAGGAAAGTGAAGAAGCTCCGCCCCCCCCGCCCGGGGATACCGTCGCCATCATCATCGACGACATGGGCAACAGCCTCGACGTCCTCCAGGAGATCATCGACCTGAACACGCCGCTGACGATTTCCGTGCTCCCGTTCAGTCCCTACGCCGAAGAGACGGCCCGCATCGCCCACGAAAACGGCCTGGAGGTGATGCTCCACCTGCCCGGCGAGTCCCTGAACAATCAAGAAGACTACGCCGGCACGGCGGGGATGATCCGGACCGGGATGAAGGAAAACGAGATCAGGGCTCAGGTGGAAGAGTCGTTGGGAATGGTCCCTTATGTCAGGGGCGTGAACAATCACATGGGCTCGAAAATCACCCAGGAGGAAGCGGTCATGCGCCCCATCCTGGATGTGCTGAAGGAACGAAACCTCTTTTTCATCGACAGCCGGACGAGCGGCCAGTCCATCGCCTACGACCTCGCCCGGCAGATGGGAATGCGCGCTTCCTATCGAAACATTTTTCTGGATTCGACCGTCGGGGTGGATTTTTCCAGAAAAAAAATGACCGACCTCTTCCGCCTGTCCCAAAAAACTGGAAGTGCGATCGCCATCGCCCACCCCTTCCCGGAGACTCTCCAGGCCCTGAAAGAAAACATCCATCTCCTGAAAGAATACAATATCAGGCCGGTCTTCGCTTCCCGGATCATCCCGGACTGAGCGGTTGGCCCGCCTTTCCACCGGAATAAACGCCGTCCTATCCGGTATACAGAGATGTGAGAAACCGCCCGGGCAGGGTTTGCATAATTTCGATTCATCCGCTATATTAGCTTCGAAATAGGAGGAAAAAGATGCGTAAACCGGGATTGCCTGTCATACTGGCGGCGGCCGTCCTGATGATCTCCTTTTGCGCCTCCTGCGTGCAATCCATGTCTCCCGAGAAGCTCAAAGCCTCCCTCGAGATCGTCGAAGTGACCTCCAAATGGGTGTCGAAAACCTACCAGCCCTGGCCGCCCAAGCTGATCCTCGTCCCGACCATCTCTTTCCGGGTCAAGAATATCGGGGACAAACCGATGAACTACCTCAATTTCAACGGTATCTTCAAGTTCCAGGGCGAGATAGAAAACATGGGCGATAATTTCCTGGCCGCCATCCGCAAAGACCCCGTCAGGCCCGGCGAAACAAGCCCGGTGATCACTTTGAAGAGCAATTTCGGCGTGGACGGCACAAGCCTGGCCTCGTTCAAGGACAACCCGCAGTGGAGGCCCTGGATCTGCAGGCTTTTCGTCCAGTCCAAAGGCTCCCCTCACGTCCTGCTGGGGGAATACAACATCTCCCGGGAGATCGATTTCAAGGAGCCGGAGCCGGTCGGAGTGGAAAAGAAAGAGTAGAACATAAACCCATAAAGGGAAAGGAAGCCGATGAGCGCGATCATTCCCTCCCGCCTCTTCCTGACCAAGGGAAGAGGCCAGCACAAGGAAAAGCTGGCCAGCTTGGAGCAGGCCCTCCGGGACGCGGGAATCGCTCCCTATAATCTCGTCAAGGTGTCGAGCATTTTCCCCCCGCACTGCAAGCTCGTTTCCAGGGAAGAGGGCCTGAAGGACCTCCAGCCCGGCCAGATCCTTTTTCTGGTGATGAGCGAGAATTCGACCAACGAGGCGCACCGGCTGATCTCCGCTTCAGTCGGCCTGGCCATCCCCAACGACCCCGTCCATTACGGCTATCTCTCCGAGCACCACAGCTTCGGCCAGAACGAGAAGGAGGCCGGGCTCTACGCCGAGCAGCTGGCCACCGAGATGCTGGCCACGACCCTGGGGCAGAATCCCGACATCAGCCGAATCTGGAACGAGGAGAGAAAAGTCTATCAGATCTCCGAGGACCTCTTCGTCAAGACGCGCAGCATCACCCAGACGACCAAGGGGGAAAAAGGGCTCTGGACGACCGCCCTGGCCGCCGCCGTGTTCATCCGCTGACGGTCAGAGGCTAAGGGGGTCGGGCTTGATAATCTTGATATAGCTTTTGCCTTTGAGGTCTTTCAGAAACACATCCAGTTTTTTTCTCTTTTTTTCCTGGTAGATCTTTTCTTCGATCGTTTTCTTGACTTCCTCAAAGGTCAGGAGACGGCTCTCCTTTTTTTCCTCGAGCTTCAACAGATACCAGCCGTTTTTGGCCTGAACCCAGGGAGCGATCTCTCCCGGCTTCAGTTTGACTACCGCCTCCTCCAGGGTTTTATCCAGCTGCCCCTTCTTGATGGTCCCGAGATCCCCCTGGTTCTCCCGGAGAGGGCTGTCTGAGGACTCGCCGGCCACGGCGGCGAAATCCCCGCCGGCGGCGACTTTGTCGCTGATTTCCTTTCTTTTCGCCTCGAGCTCCTCCTCGCTCCCGCCCTCCAGGGAGAGGTAAGCAGCCCGCAGCTTGTAATCCTCAGGGTCGATGAATTCCGCCTGATGGGCCCTGTAATAATTGACGATCTCGGACTCATCCAGGACGATGCCCCGGTCGACCTCGGTGAAGACCACCGCCTGCCGCAGCAGATTATCCTCGATCCCCTTGATGAATTCTTCGTAACTCATCCCCTGGCGGCGGAGCTCCTCCCGCAACTGGGCGTCCGATTCGATATTGTTCTCCTTGCGGATGGACTCGACGGTGTTTTTAACCTGCTCGTTGACGTTGAGCTGTTTCTGCTTGGCCAGCTGAAGCAGGAGCACGTCCATGACCATGCTGTCCATGATCCCTTCTTTGGCTCTGGCATACTGCTTGTCAAACTCCTCCCCCTGCAGCTGCGCCCGCAGCATCTGATACAGGGAATCATGATATTGCCTGTACTGGGAGAGAGTGATGATATCGTCGTTGACGATGGCCACGACTTCTTCGATCACCTGCTGGGAGGCGAGCCCGAGCGCGGCGAGCAGAATCCACAGCGGGGCAAGAGCGGCAGCTTTCTTTCTCATCATTTCGTCCTATTATACAGAAAAGGCAGATTCTCGGGAAAAATCGCCCAGTCGAAGCGTCCCTCCAGCTCTTGGAGATGGCGGGCCACGGCGGCCTGAGACTTGAGGTCGAGAAGTTTGATCTTGATCGACGCGGCGGCGTCCTCCAGTGACTTCGTCTCCGCCGGGAACTTCTTGTCGACCCGGAAAATATGAAATCCGTATGATGACTCGATGACGGGGCTGACCTCCCCTTCCGGGAGCAAGAACACAGCCTCGTCCATTTCCGGCGGGAGCTGCCCCCTCTGGAAGACGCCCATCTCCCCTCCCGCCGCCGCCTCCGGTCCGACCGACTCCGACCTGGCCAGCTCCCGGAATCCGTCCTCGGAAGCAGACCGGAGCTTCTCCCAGGCTTCGACGGCCTCCTGCTCCGTCCGCAGGAGAACCTGGCTGACCGCCACTCGCTCCGGGAGAACAAACTCTTTTTGGTTGCGTTCGTAATAGTCGCGCACTTCCGACTCCTCAACCGTGAGGTTGCGGACGATCCCGCGGGCATACTTTTCCGCTTTGAGTTGGTCGATCAAAGGAACGGAGTCCGAAGCCAGAAGCGATGCCTTCTCCTCGGCAGACAAAGTCCCCTCTTCCAGCCGGGCGAGATAATCCGTTTTATCAGCGGAGGAAATCGTGATTCCCTGCTCCTGGGCCGCCTGGAGGAGGAGCTTCTGGTCGATGAATTCGTCAAACAGGGGCCCCAGGGTCGAACCATCCAGGCCCTTGGCGCCGGAGCCGATAGCGGCCCGGACATACTGATCAAAATCCTTTAGCTGATATGCGGAATCCGCCACCCGCAGCACAATCCTCTCACTCCCGGGCTCAGCCTCTCCGGCCGAGGACGAGGCCTGGCGGCGTGAATCCTCGGACCGGCACGCCGCTGCGAACATGACGGCGAGAAAAATAAGTGCTCCGGCGCGAATCCTGGTCATTGCGTTTATCTTTTTTAATTTCAATTCATTATATTACAATCAGATAACTCCTTCAAGACGGAAACCGTTTCGTCCATGAGCACCGCTTCCTGGTCCACGCGGAGCGGCAGGCTGAGCACGCCCTGAGGAGTCAGAGAGCCTCCATATTTTTTGATCACCCGGGTCAACCCGCCCAGGTCGGCCAGGCTGGCGGGGGAAAATTTGAGCACCAGCCGGCCGCCGATGCGGTCGATGGCGGCGACCCGGATCTTCTGGGCGAGGTGCTTGACGGCGCCGTAGCGCAGCAGGTTCTCCACACTGCCGGGCACGGGCCCGTAGCGGTCCTGGACTTCTTCCCGGATTTTCTCGATCTCAGCCACGTTTTCGACGGAAGAAATGCGCTTGTACAGGTTGAGCCGCAGGTTGATCTGGGGCAGGTACTCCTCTGGGATGCGGATGTCCACGCGCAGGTTGATCTCGCACTTCGCCTCCTCCACCTTTTCTCCCTTGAGCTCCCGGATGGTCTGGTCGAGCAGCTCCATGAAATAGTCGAACCCCACGGCGGCCATGTATCCGTGCTGCTGGGAGCCGAGGAGGTTCCCGGCGCCCCGGATCTCCAGGTCCCTGGCGGCCAGCCGGAATCCCGACCCCAACTGGCTGAATTCCTTGAGGGCCTTGAGCCGCTCCTTGGCCAAGGGCGTCAGTTCCGTATATGGGGGAGCCAGGAAATACGCATAGGCCTGGCGGGAAGATCGTCCAACGCGGCCGCGGAGCTGATAGAGCTGGGAAAGCCCGAACTGGTCGGCCCGGTCCACGATGAGCGTGTTGACGAGCGGGATGTCGATCCCGTTTTCAATGATGGTCGTGGAAATCAGGACGCTGAATTTCCCGCTGATGAAGTCGATCATCCTCTTCTCGATGGCCGCGCCGGGCATTTTCCCATGGATGAACACGACCCTGGCCTGGGGAGCGAGTTCTTCCACCATACCGGCTACGGCTTCGATGTCCTCGATCTTGTTGTGAATGTAATAGACCTGCCCCCCGCGGCCGAGCTCCTGTCTGATCGCCGCGGCGATGAGCTTGGGGTGGAAAGGGGTGACCACGGTGTGGATCGCCAACCGGTCCTTGGGAGGCGTCTCGATCAGGCTGATGTCCCTCAGGCCCGACACCGACAGGTTGAGCGTCCGGGGGATGGGCGTCGCCGTCAGGGTGATGACATCGATGTTGGCCCGCATCTGCTTGATCTTTTCCTTGTGATTGACCCCGAAGCGCTGCTCTTCATCGACGACGAGGAGTCCGAGGTCGTGAAATTCCACGTCCCGGGAGAGGAGACGATGGGTCCCGATGACGATATCCACCTGGCCCGCCTTGAGGCCGGCGACGATCTTTTGCTGCTGGCTCCTCGACTGCAGCCGGGTGAGCCCTTCGATCTGAACCGGGAAGAGGACCATCCTGTTGCGAAAGGTCTTGAGGTGCTGGCTGGCCAGGACCGTGGTCGGGCAAAGAACCGCAACCTGCTTGCCGTCCATGACGGCCTTGAAGGCGGCCCGCATGCCCACCTCGGTCTTGCCGTAGCCGACATCCCCGCAGACCAGGCGGTCCATCGGGGAAACGGATTCCATGTCCCGCTTGATTTCCTTGATCACCCGCAGCTGGTCCTCGGTTTCTTCGAACTCGAACGTCCGTTCGAATTCGGATTCCCAGGCGCCCTCCGGGCTGAACCCAAAGCCCTGGATGGCCTTTCTTCGGGCATAAAGCTCCAACAGCTCGCGGGCCATCTTCTCGATGGCCTTCTTGGTCCGTTCCTTGGTCTTCGGCCAGGCCGGCCCGCCGAGCTTATCGAGAGGAGGCAAGGTTGTCCCGACGCGGGAATATTTCTGCACCAGGTTCAGGTCTTCGACGGGGACGAAGAGCTTGTCCTCGTCCTGGTAGGTGATCTCGATGAACTCCCGGCCGTGCCCGTCCACATCGAGCTTGACCAGCCCGCGGAAGACGCCGATGCCGTAATCCGTGTGGACGACATAATCTGCCTCTCTGAGGTCCTGGAAGTGGGAGACGAAGGCGCGGCGCGCCGGCCGGCTGACCAGGACTTTTTCCTCGGTGAAAATGTCCTTCTCCGAAAAATAGACGATTTTTTCCGCCGGATAACTGAACCCCCGCTCCAGGTTGCCCGTCAGGAGGAGGATCTCTCCGGATTTGGGCTGGGCAAAGGGGCTGATCTCGTCACGCGCCCTGATCGCATTCTGGGCCAGCAGGACGCCGACCTTGTGCCGGATGGCCGCGTTGGCCAGAAAAATCGAGCAGCGCTCCCGTTCCCTCTGCAGCCTCTTCATGGACTGAAGAAAGAAGGGGATCTTGTTCTCGAACCGGGGGACGGACTGGAAGAGAAAATGATGCTGCGCCCCGTCCGGCGGAGAATACAGGTCGCCGACCTGGAGGGCCTCCCGGCGGACTTTCGTCCACGGCGCGGGCGGAAAGACGTCCTCGGGAGGAAGATGGAAGTCCTTGTTTTTTTGCCGCTCTTTGAACTGGCTCTCCAGGCCCTGCCGCGATTCGTCCCACTCCCGGTCCACTTCTTCCGGATCGCTGATGACGAAGAGCGCGTCTCCCAGATAGTGAGTGAAGGGCACAAAATGGGCCCGCTCGAGCAGGGCAAGATAAAAGAAGGAGGGAAACACATCTCCTTTTTTCAGCGAAGCGAGCTTCTCTTTCAGGTCTCGGCCGGGGGCATCCTTGACCTCCGCGGCAGCGCGTTCCCACTCTTCAAAAAACCGGTTGGAAGCGGGAAACTCCCGCAGTGAAGGGACCACCAGACGGGAAGACCTCGCCTGGGACCGCTGCGTCGAAGGGTCGAACTCCCGCAGCGAGGCGATGTCGTCGCCGCTGAACTCCACCCGGTAGGGAAAATTCCCCCAGGGCGAATAGATATCGACGATCCCTCCCCGCCAGGCATATTCTCCCGGAGAGGAAACGAGGTCTTCTTTGGAGTAGCCATACTCAGCCAGAACCTGGAGGAGCCGGTCGCGTTCGAGCGACCCACCGGGTTCGATCTCGAGGAAGGCTTTCCCCAGGTCATCCGGACCCGGGAACGGCTTGAGCAGCCCGAAGAGGTTCGTCAGGACGAGGGAAGGCCCCCCGCGGGTGAGTCGATAAAAAAATCTCATCCGCGAGGATACAGCGTCCAGAGAGGGGAATATCTCCTCGTAAGGGCTTTCCGAAAGGGGCGGGAGGCCGAGCACGTCCAGGGGCGCGGAGAAGGCGGAAAGGAAAAACCGGACCTGGCCCTCAAGCCGGGAAAGCGGCCGCGCGGCGGGCTGAACGAAGACCACCTTTTGCTTGGCGCGGCGGGCCAGGCAGCTGAGAAAATATGGGAGCGCCGGCTCGTTGACGCCCGTCACCCGGAGGCTTTTTTTCCCCAGCCGGACATCCTCGAGAAGCCGCTGGAACGCTTCGGTTTTTTCCAGAAAGTCGAGACTCATGGTGGCAAGTTTCTATTATACAATGTCCTCAACGATGGAAGACATTTTTTTGGTTTTTGAAGATAGCCCAAATCGCTATGACAGGAATTACTTAAAAAATCTACTTTCTCCAATCCTCCGTCTCGATAAAAGGAAGGAGACGAACGAATCATCCACAAATCCTCCTCCCCTGGAGGGAGGAGGTCGGGAGGAGGGGGTTTTCAAAGTTCGCGGGTGCCCTGCAGAGCCATGAAAAGTTCAGGTGAGCGTCGCCGGTAAGGCTAAAGAAAAGACAGGTCGCTGGAGGGAAGGACATCGGTCTTCCCGGATTCGTCCTTACGGATAATGACTTTTTTCCCGCTGACGAGACACTCGAAGAGCTCGAACCTGACTCCCGTCTCTTTGTCCGCGCAGCGCCGCCTGGAAAGGACCCGTTCCACCGGGTATTCCCGGCCGCCGGAGATGAGCGCCCGGGGCGTCTCCTCCCCCATGTAACCGGAGTAAAATCGGACTTCGATTTCCATCGTTGAAGTACCGTCAGGATTCCAGGAAGATTATATCCAATCACCGGCGGCGCTGACAACCCGTGCGAGTCTTCATCAAGACGGTCGGAAGCGCTGAGACGATTGATGGAAAAAGAAAAACCGACCTAATCCCGGACTTGTCGGAGGTAGTTCTGGAGAAATTTCTCGATTTCGACGAGAAACCGTTCTATATCTCCGAGGTCCTTCTGGAGAATGTCATAGAGTTCGTCCGGCTTTATCTCCCTATAGTAATGGACCATCCGGTTTCGGTAGCCGGCCATCTTCACCAGGGTATCGGCGTATTCCGGCGAGACGATTTTCTTCGCTCCCAGCGCCAGGGCGACGTCCTTGTATTCGAGGCTCTTGAATTCATAGCTCTTGGAAAGGATATGGCGGGAGATATCGAACATGGCTTCAATGGAGCGGCGCAGGAAGCTCTCGGCCGCGGCCGGGTTGCGTTCGTCGGCCAAAAATTCGCCTTTGGACAGCTCCGCCAGCCGGCCGAGTTTTTCCAGAAACGACCCGATCAGACTCAGGTTTTCTCGAACTCTAGGGATGTTTAATCTCGAAATGACCATCTTCGATAGCCTTTACGAAGTCGGATTCAAACATCCGCCGCTTGACGGCGAGATCGGAGGCGAATTTAACGACGAGGTCTTCATAGTCATCGGCGAACTGCTCATCCTCCGCGTAAAGACGGTAACCACTGATAATTTCGAACTTGAGAAGGGAATGGACTTCATGAAGGAGGATGACATCGATGTTAAACGGCGCGAAAACTCGCGAAAGTTCGAGGTAGAGATTGCCGTAGCTCTCGTACATAGTCCCCGAAAACGGAGCGATCAGAAGACCCACGTCCAGGTCGGAGGGCTCCCGCATTTCGTAAGAAGAACCCTCCAGGAATTGTTCCCCTATATCTTTCTGTGAGCCGAAAAGATAAGCGAGGAGAACTCCCCGCTTTTTGAATATCGCCTGGAGTTCATCTCTTCGCGTTTTCACTTGTTCATTCCCTGAGCGTCTATCTCGCTGAAGTTTAATCGTAAGGATGGGATGCCCTCATCCCGTTGAAACATAGCACTTCAGGCGAGCCTCTGTCAATCTATCTGAACGAGCACACCTCCCCGGCCCGGCTGGCCGTAAGCTTTTCCTTTTAGGTGATAAGCCAAAATGCTTCAGAGTCCAATTGAACGGCTCTCAAATCAGTCCCCCCAGAAAACGGTCGGCGGGAATCACGTGGACGCCGTCTCTCCTCAGTCTAAGGCTTACAAATCGGCCAGGCGCTTTTTCACGTCCTCCACCTCGGGGAGGCTCGGGTCGGCGTCCTTCCAGAGGTCGAGGAATTTGCCGTATTGCTCCCTGGCTTGAGGAGCTTCAGGGCCAATTCCTCATCGATCTTTTATATCAGACACGGGGGTTCTTTCCAGCTTCGTCCCGCATTCGCCGCAGAATTTCGTCTTCTCGGGATTCTCAGCCCGGCACTTCGGGCATTCCATTAATCAATCTCCCCGTGGTCCAGGTTGGTTTGAAAATATCAACTCAACTGTAAAAAGGCAAACCCGCAAATCGACAAGGCGGCTTCGCTGCCCCCCTTCTCCTCCAGAACATCCACCATCGTATAGCTCGAGCGCCCTGTCTCGATGACGGCTTCAACCGCCTCCCTACCTTCAAGGAACTTCTCGATCTCGACCCGAAGGTTGGGAATCCGCCCGGATCGGATCGTCTGTCCCTCTTCATCCATCAACGTCATAGGCGAATATTGACGATGATGGTCAATACTTACATAATTCATCTGTGCACCTCCTGAAAAATCAGTTTCCAACGGGGAGTCTATCAAACTCCCCGAGGAGGTGCATCACATCATCATGT
>CAZYWP010000080.1:0-14811 GCA_964651495.1 uncultured Eubacteriales bacterium
GAACTCCACCCGAGGATTATTCTTGGTCCAGTCTTCGCCGCAGGAGATCAGAAGCTGCGGCCGGGGCGCGGCCAGGGCGGCGATGTCGGCGTTGTTCGTCTCGTGACCGGCGCTGCGGTGGATGGGCAGTCCGCTCTCGCACTTGCAGCCGCCGAAGAAGTGGGCCGACACCATGACGACCGGCACGGAGACGGCGACCCGGTCGTCCACGGCCGTCAGCAGGAAGGTCTGGGTCCCGCCGCCCGAAGCGCCGGTGATGCCGATCCGCTGGCGGTCAACCTCTGGGAGCGACTCCAGAAAATCCAGACAGCGGATGCTGTTCCAGAGTTGAAGCGCCAGGATGCGCGGATGGTCGTGGGAGGTTTGGGTGGAGTCCCCCCAGCCGACCATATCGTAAGACAGCACGACCGCGCCCATCCTGGCCAGCGCCGCGCAGCGGAGCTGCATGTCCGGCCTGAACCGCCCGCCGCCGGCCGGGTAACGGAAGTGGCCGTGGGGGCAGAGGATCGCCGCGTGGGGGGGCTTGACTGCGAGCGGCCGGTACAGGTTCCCGGTGACGAAAAAACCGGGAAGGCTCTCCAAGGCGATGTTCTCGACCGAATAGCCTTCATACTCGCGCCGGCTGTGGATGATCGGGTTGAGGGCGGACTTTCTCGGCGGAGGCAGGAGCCCGGCGCCCTTTAGAATGCCCTCGCGCACCCGCCGGGCCCGCGCTTCCCACTCTTTCCAGCTCGAATATCCGCGGGCGAATTCGTCCAGTTGATGGCGGGCCGCCGGCTCGCTGAGATAGTCTCCCACGCAGAGCTCGGGTTCGGCAGCCGATTTATCCTGGGCATAAGAGGCGGGGACGAAAATTCCCGTGATGGCCAACACAGACACAAGAATAAACAGACGGAAAGGAGCGGAATTTTTATTCATGCGGCCTCCTTGCTTTTTCTATGATAGGGCACGATCAAGAGCGAATCAACAATAAAACAGCCGCCCCGAGCGTTTGATGCCGCGGACTGACACGCTTCAGAATCAATAAGATCGGCCGCGAGGGCGCCGGGGGGTAACCGCGACAGGACCCGTCGGGTGTTTCTATCAATTCTGTAAGTCCCGGTTACGTTGACAGTTCTGGTGAGAGGTGAATATAATGCTCGGGACCGTGAAAATGTCCGTTCCCGGAGCCTGAATGCAGAATCGGGTAGGAAGAAAAGCCCTGCCGGCCGGCTCTATTCTGCTGCTCATCGCATTGATCGCCGTGGCCTATGGCCTGCGGAAAGACACCTACCTGTTGAACAGGAACGTCCGTTTAGTCTGCTTGCGCATTTTGAAATACGAGGAGCTTTCCCTCCATCGCGGCTACACCTACCGGATTCAATTCGCCAGGGATGACTATCGGGTTTCCGCGCTCCCCCCGGGCCGGGACCAGGGCTGGCGGGAAGTCACCGCCTATCCCTATGAAGACGCCATCGAGGCGGCCGCACCGGGGTTGACTATCCTGTTGAATGACGGCGCGCTGGTTTCGTATCAAATGGATGAGGAGAGAGAGAAGCTGCGGTCGTCCATGATTCTCTATTTTTTCCACAAGGACAATCCTTCTCACCGCCGCGGAATCATGTTCCGTCAGCCCGGAGAATGGAGAGCCCTTTAAATTGGCCATGACGATGGACGGGAGCCGGCGGCCACGATTTCTGAGGCCGATCAACCCGCGGGCTTTTTTGCGCCGGCGCTGGCCGCTCCTCGTTTTTCTAATGGCCGCGCTGGTCCTCAGGATTTTTTTGTTCCAGAGCGTCATCCCCCGAGTGCAGACGGATTCGGTCACCTATTTCGAATTGCGGAACCTGGACCCGGTGCGGACTCCGGGTTACCCGCTGTTCCTCGAACTCATCCAATTTCTGAACGATCTTTTTTCGCTCACCCCCCGCTATCTGCTGTACATCGTCTTCATCCAGATGTTCGTCCTCGGTATGATCAACTGCTATCTGATCTACGCTCTCGCCAGGTCTCTCACCGGGAGCGAAGTTTTCGCGCTGGCCATGGGAGTGATCTTTAATCTCGATTATCTTGTCATCGGGTTCGAATTCTTGATTTTGACGGAAACGCTTTCCCTGACGCTTCTGGGGCTGACGCTGCTGTTCTACCGGAAGATTTTCGAGAGGAGCAAATCGGCTCCCTACCTGGCCGGAGTTTTTTCTGCCTGTTTGCTGCTGACGCGTCCCAGCTTCGCCGGTCTTTTTGTCTGTCTCCTGGGGATATCCACGCTCATTCATATCCGGCCGGCCTCGGGCGAAAGATTTTTCAGGAAATACGCCAGGCCCCTGGCCGTCTTCCTCCTCTTCAACCTTGTCGCCATAGGGTCCTGGTCCTGGCGGAACAAAGTCAAACACGGCTATTTCGGCATCTCCACGATCCTTCCCTATCAGATGGGATATTTCACCTGGCACTTTTACTGGAAATATAAAGGGGGCAGCGACCCCGAGCTGGATAAGTACGCTGCCATCCTGGCCGAAGTGAAGGGCCGGCCGTTTGAGTTCCGCTGGCGATTGGCTGAAACGACGAAGTTGTCAGAGGCCGAGATTTCCCGGATCCTCCTCCGCCTCAACCTTAAAATCATCAGGGATAACCCGGGTGAGTACTTCAGACTGCTTCCCCGGGCGGCCGCGGCTTATTACGACTATTCCTGGGACTGGACGGCTCCTCAGAATAAGAGGATCTTCAACCGGAACAAATTCCCGGCCAGGCTCTTCCGGTTCTTCTTCCGCCTGCACGGCGGAATCTTCAAAAATCCTCTCGCCCTGCTCACTTTCGTCCTATTTGTCCCCCTCGCTCTCCTCCTTGCCATCCGGAAAAACAGGGAGCTGTTCCACTGGCTCTGCCTCATCGAGGGAACAGTTCATTACAATTTTTTGCTTTCCGTCTTTTTTACGCCGGGCGGCATCAATAACCTGCGTTACAGGATTCCGGTCGAGCCCTTTATTCTGCTCGTCTTCTATGCCGCGCTTTTTCTATTCGGGCGCGACCTGGTCCGGAGGCTGCGGCCTGCCTCGGTCCGCGCTGACAGATCAGGGAACAGTCCTCCCTCTCCTTCATCCTCTCCCGCCAGGGGGAGAGGGAACTGAGCTGCCGGGGGAAATCGGGACGCCGTCTCAGGCGGCTGAGGCTGGCATTTTTTTGTTTTTCAGAATATTATAATCCATCAATTTTATGGTGAAATCGCGATACCGTTTCGTCGTCCTCGGAGCCGGCGTGAGCGGCCTGGCGAGCGCCTGCCGGCTGGCCGAGGAGTATCCCGGGGAAGTCCTGGTCGTAGAAAAAGAGCCCCGGGTGGGGGGCCTTTTAAGAACGGTCGAGAGAAACGGCGCCCGGTATGACCTGGGTAGCCACCGGATCCACAGAGACCCGAGCGAACGCGCTTTCCGTCTCATTCAGGAGGTCTGTCCGGAAAAGATCATCAAGAATGAGCGCTGCGGCAAGCTGCGCTTGAAAAAATCCTACATCGATTATCCCATCACCTCATTTCAGATGTTCCGGAGCATCGGCCTGTTCGAATCCGGTCTGTGCGGCGTCTCGCTCTTGAAAAACCGGCTGCTCTCGCGCCTGAAGAAGAGCAGCGCGCTCACAGAGCGCGACAACTATGAAGACTATTTGACCCGCCGGGCCGGACTGAGGGCCTATCGCCTGTTTTACGAGCCCTACGCCAGAAAGGTGTGGGGGGGCGAGCCATCGTGGATCTCCACCACGGCGGTCAAGAAAAGAATTTCCATGGTCAGCCCGACCCTGTTCCTGAAAGATATGATCACCCATTATGCGGGCCGGTCGAAAAATAACTACTATTATTACATCCGGGGCGGCATGAGCGGCCTGGCGGAGGCGCTGGCCGGGCGCATTCGTGACCGCGGAGGCGAAATCGTGACCGGGGTGGGCGACTTTTCGCTCAGGCTCGGCGGGGGAGAGAAGGCTATCCAGTTCACGGCGGGGAGCGCCCGGGAGGCGGAGTTTGAAACCCTGATTTCGACCATTCCGATCGATGAACTCCTGATCAAGCTCGGTCCGCCCGAAGACATCCTGAGACAGGTCGAGAGGATCATCTGGCGGGGGCTGCGCCTCGTCTACCTGCACGTCGAGGGCGAACCTCTGCTCCAGGGGGAGTCGTTTTATTTCCCCGAGCTGGAATACGTTTTCGGCCGCGTCTCGGTGCCCAAGCGGTTTGACCCGGCCATGCAGCCCGGAACGGGGCAGATCGCCCTGACCTGTGAGGTGCCCTGCTCGGAGGGCGATGCCCTCTGGAACGTTCCTGCTGACGACATGTACGAAATGTGCCTGGCGAGCCTGCGCAAGGCGTCGCTCATCCGGCGAAATCAACGCGGTTTGAGGGAAAAGAATTTCATCGTTCATCTTCCCAAGATCTATCCCGTCTACAGAGTGGGCTGGGAAGACGTCATCCAGAGCCTCCTGAGCTATTCGGCCCGCGAGCACCCGTCCGTCTATATCAGCGGGAAACCGGGCCTGTTTCTCCATAACAATATCGATCAGTCTATGGAAATCGGGCTGTCCGTGGCCGACCATGTCAGCGGCGGCGCTTCCGCCGCCGACTGGATCGCCCGGTTGAACGCCTTCCACAACATGAAATTGCGGGATTAGCATGTGCGGCTTTGTCGGAATCCTGAACGGCGACCTCCGCCGGCCTGCTGATAGCCGACTTACCGAATCGCTGGCCGGCCGGCTCGCCCACCGCGGCCCCGATGACTCGGGATCGTTCTCCGATGGACCTTACGCGGTCAGCCACCGCCGGCTGAAAATCATCGACCTAACGGTCAACGGGCGACAGCCGATGCAGAACGAAGCGGGGACAGTCTCGATCGCCTATAATGGCGAGGTCTACAATTTTCGCGAATTAAAAGAAAAGTACGCCCTCGACCGGAAATTCGCCTTCCGGTCGCGAACCGACACCGAAGTCCTCCTTTGCCTGTATGAGCTCCTGGGGATTGATTTTATCACTGAATTGAACGGCATGTTCGCCCTGGCAATCTGGGACAGCCGGAAGAAAAGCCTCTATCTCATCCGGGACCGGTTCGGCATCAAGCCGCTCTTCTATGCAGTTATCGCCGGTTCATTCTGGTTCGCCTCGGAGATCAAGGCCATCCTGCCCGTGCCCGGGTTCGATAAACGGCCCTGCCTGGAAGCCCTCTACCGCTATTTCAGCTTTGATTACATGCCCGGCGAGATCACGGCTTTCGAGGGAATTAAAGAAGTTCCGCCGCGCCACTGGATGGAAATCCGCTGCGGTTCCGGGCTGGAGATCGCTCAGAAACAGTACTGGCGGGCGGAATACGGCAGCGAAATTCCCGCCGCTCCCGAGGAGGTGACCGAAAACATCCGCGGCCTGCTCCTCTCAGCCGTCAGATCCCAGCTCATCTCCGACGTGCCGGTCGGAGTGATGCTTTCCGGGGGGCTGGATTCGAGCACACTGACGGTTCTCATGTCGCAGTTGCGGGGGGATTCCGGGTTTCATACTTTTTCCATCGGTTTCGACGAAAAATCGTTCGACGAAACATCCTCAGCCCAGGCGGTCGCCGACAGGGTCGGCACCATCCATCACCGCATCCCGGTCAAGCCGCATCTGGTGGCCGAGCATCTGGAGAAACAATCTTCTTTCATCGACGAACCGTACGCCGACGGCTCGGCGATCCCGACCTATCTCCTGTCCCGGGAAGCGAGGAATCATGTGACCGTTTTGCTGTCCGGGGAAGGCGGAGACGAGGTCTTCGCCGGCTACGAAACTCACCTCGCCTATAAGTTCCGGCGTATTTACCGGCGCAACCCGGCGGTCATCAGGAAGCTGCTGGGGAAGCTGGCCGGCCGGATGCCCGTGTCGCACGATAAGCTCAGCCTCGACTTCAAAATCAAACGCTTCCTGCAGGGCGCGGAATACGATGTCCCTGTGAGTCACTACAAATGGCGGGAAGTGTTCTCCGAACCGGAAAAACAGCAACTCTTCGAGGACGGCGCCGAGATGCAGAAGCGCTACGGCCCTTCCTGGGATCTCTTCTCCCGGCATTTTGCCGAGGCGGGGGGCGATGAGCTGAACAAACTCCTGAGCATCGACTGCGCCTTTCATCTTCCCGATGACCTGATGATCAAGAATGACCGGATGACCATGGCCCATTCCCTGGAGGCCCGGGTGCCGTTTACGGACCTGCGCCTGTTTGAATACCTGGCCAGACTTGCCGGGAGCTGGAAGCTCCGCCGGTTCACTCTCAAGTATCTTCTCAAACAGGTGATGAAACGGGACCTCCCGGAAGACATCCTCCGGAAAAAGAAAATCGGGCTTGAAATCCCGTACTCGCGCTGGTTTTGTCACGAGCTCAGAGAATTGATGCTCGATTATCTTGCGCCGGCGAACCTTCGTCAGATCCCTTTCCTGAAGCCGCCCTTTATTGAGAGAATCATCGCCGAGCACCTGGGGAAGAAACGGGACCGGGGAAGAGAACTCTGGGGCTTGTTGAATTTTGCCGTCTGGTATTTCCAGCACTTTCGCTGATCTCCTTGCCTCGGTTACGCCGGCCATCGACGGAGGAGCCGGGGCGTTCCAGCCGTCGTCGGGAGGCGGCAAAACGCGCCCGGGGAAAAAAAAGGAGAATCCTCTAAATATCTGATAAATTATTTAATTACAATAATATACGTCGATACTGCAGCTGCTTCGCCGCAGCCGCGGGTTTGACTGACCGAGGTCTGTTGTGGTATAAAGTTCGCGCTTCCCCCAAGATAAGATCGGGGTTTAAAATTACCATGATCGTCTACTAAAGCGGAGAGGCTTCTCGGCCTGAACCGCCGGTCGGGTGCGAACGATGAAGCTGGTGATCAACGAAGGCGATTTATACAGGTTCAAAAGACGGGCCAGCCGCGGCTATCCGCGTGAAGTCTACGCCATCATGCTCGGGAAAAGGCTGGCCAACAGCACCTACAAGATCATGCAGATCGTCATCCCGCCGGTGGTCGAATCGACGTATGATTATGTGATCCCCGATTACGACAAGATCGACGAAATCATCGCCTCCAGCGGGCTGAAATATATCGGCTCGATCCACTCCCATCCACAGGCGCCGCCGACGATATCGGTCCACGATTACCAGTACTGGAATAACGACCGCGTCGTCGGCATCCTGAGCGTGCGCAAGCGAAACATCTACAAAGTCACCGAGCTCAAATTCTGGCGGAAGAATGCCGCCCTTCCGGTCAAGTTCAAGACCTTCAGGCCCGGTGAAAACGGCAAGTGACAGGCTGAATTCTGAGGGTGGAATTCATATCCTCTAATGAGGAGAATGAAGGAGGGAGCCATGTTCGCCCGCGTCCTGCGGTGTCATTTCCGGGCCGGAAAAATCGACCAGGCGGTTGAGCTATTTGAGAAAAACGTCCTGCCGCAGTGCCGCAAGCAGCCGGGTTTCAAGGGCGCCTATTTCCTCACTGATTCCCGCACCGGCGAGTCCACGGCTATCACGCTCTGGGCAAGCGAAGAGGCCATGTTGGCGAGCGAGAAGAACCGCTTTTTCCAGCAACAGGTAGCCAAGTTTATCCCCTACTATGAAGGCTCTCCCGTCCGGGAAGCCTATGAGGTGGCTCTGAAGGCCGAGGCCAAGAAGACCTGAACGGCGACCTCGTTACCGGCCGGAAAATCTGACAATCGCCAAAGAGCAGAATCGTCCCTTCAGGGACACCCGCTGACCTCTATCCACGAGGGCCACAATTGTGATATATGAAGCACTGAGGATCTGGATTCATGCCCGCCCGGACTGAGAAGGTCATCGTCGTCATGCCGGCCTATAACGCCGAGAAGACGCTCGAACGAACCCTGGACGATATCCCCAGGGAGTGGGTGGATGAGATCATCCTCACTGACGACGCCAGCCGGGACGGCACGGTGGACCTGGCGAGGCGGCTCGGCCTGCGCGTCTTCGTCCATGACAAGAACCGGGGTTACGGCGCCAATCAGAAGACCTGCTACCGGGAGGCCCTCAAGCTCGGCGGCGACATCATGATCATGGTTCATCCGGACCACCAGTATGACCCGCGGGTGATCCCGCAGCTCGTCATTCCGCTCCTCCAGGAAGAGTGCGATGCCGTCTTCGGGTCGCGAATGCTCGGCGGACGGCCGCTCGAAGGCGGGATGCCCAAGTGGAAATACCTGGCCAATATTTTCCTCACCGCCCTGGAAAACGCCGCCTTCTACATGTATCTCACGGAGTATCACTCGGGCCTGCGCGCTTACTCCCGCAAGTACCTTGAGACCGTGAAGTTCGAGCTCGACTCGGATGATTTTGTCTTCGATTCCGAGATCATCGCCCAGGGAGTCGTTCACGGCCTGCGCATCAAGGAGATCCCCATCGAGACGCGCTATTTTGAAGAGGCGTCCCGGATCGGCATTCTGGGCAGCCTGGTCTACGGGTTCTCCATCCTGAAGCTGCTAGTCAAGTTCAAGCTGCACAAGAAGCGGATCGTCAGGTTTGCCAAGTTCGGCTGAACTAAAACTCGAATTGAACCCAGAATAAATAAGGATTGAGCCGGGTCGTAACTCCGGCGCCGGGTCCCAGGTCGAGGACGAGCTCGTAAAAGGACGATTTTCCCAGCGGATAGCGCGCCGGAACGGGAAGGCTCAGAGTCCTGACTTCCTTGATCGTCTGCCCCTCCGAAAACACTTCGTCAAACACCCGCAGCCGCCAGGCGTAGTCCCCCCTTGTCGAGCCGAGGGAGAACTTCAGCTCCCGGACGGGCGCCGGGGTCGTGAAGAAGAACCTGTATGAGCGGTTGTCCTCGCTCAGCAGGAAGCGTCCCGCCTCGGACATGCGGGCGGCCCTGGACAGGGAATAGAAAGTGACCCGTTCTCCCGAAGGCAGGCCGGCCCGGACCGGGTTCCTCGGAACAAGGCGGGGAAAGAGCACGAGCCAAAAAAAGAAAACGATGCATCCGGCGCCGGCCAGAAGGATGTGACCGGCGGGGCCGATCGACAGAGGGCGTTTTTTGGCCGTCGCATACGCCGCAACGAACAGGACGACTGCGGCCAGCCAGACAAAATTGGGAAGCCACATCCTGTCTTCGGATTTGATGTAGGAGGGCAGAAAATCCGGCAGGCGGAAGCGGATGTTGCTCAGAAGATAGAACAGACCTCCGGCCCTTTCTCTTATTCCCCGCGTTGTCTCCTGATAGAGATTGGACGGGAATTTGAGCAGCAGAACGGTCAGAAGATAACTCAGCCCGGCGGCGAAATAGAAGGCCTGGGAGAAGATGGTTTTCCGGTTGTCGGCCAGGAAATAGCCCAGCCAGATGACGGCCGCCCAGATGACCGCGACGAGCGGCCTCGCCTGGGGCGCATAGCCCGTCCTCTGAGTGAGGAAGGCGGAGACCAACACATAGGGCGCCGTCAGCAGAAGGAGGAGGAAGAAATCCTTTCTCTTCCGTTTCCACATTTCCCAGGCGCCCAAGAGGGCGAAGAAATACAGAGGGGCGTACAAGAGCAGCCCGTCCCGCTGGTCGAGGAAATATCCGGCCAATGTCTCCCAGCGGTCCCGGAGAGGGATCCGAAAAAGGAGGGTCCTGGCGAAGCGGAGGAATTCTTCGCCCGTGTTGGTCATATCCTGAGCCCAGGAGACGGCAGAGAGAGAATAGGTCCCATAGACGGTCTTTTGGAACTGGAGGTAGAGCAAAACCACCGCCGCTGCGGCGAGGAGATAGAGCCAGAGATAGCGCCTGCGGGAGGCCTTTTTCCGCACCATCATGAAACCGTAGAGGAAAAGGGGGAAGGAAATGAAGATGTACTTGAGGGCGTGAAACCAGATGAGCGAGGAGACAAGGAAACCGCTCAGGGCGGCCTTGATCCAGGATAGAGCCGGAGAAAAGCGGAAGATCCGGAAAGCGGCAAGAGAAAACGCTGCCACCAGGATTTCCGGGTAGATATGGATGGCGTAAAAAAAGACCGGCGCCGTGAAGCTCGTCAGGGCCCAGAGCTGAAGGGCCGTCGCCGTGGTCCGCCATTCGCTCCGCGCGTAGAGATAGACCTGGAGGGAAAAGAGCGCGCCCCAGAGGCCCATCCCCAGGCGGATGATAAAGACGAGGGCCTTTCCCTCGAACAGCGACCCCAGAGCGTAGAAAGGAAGCATCAGGAAGGCAATCCCGGGGGAATGAAAAGAATACCGGCTTCCCGGGTCGGCTCCGGCGACGACGTGAGGGGCGATTTTGCCCTCGAACATCATGTAGCGGGCGTAATCACGGTTGGAGTAGTTGTCCACCAGGTCGAGGTCGCCGTCTCGGAGCAGGCTGTGGCTGATGAGGAGATAATGGGGCTCGTCGCCGCCGAATGTGATCCCGGCCGAGGTCAAAAGCAGCGACCCGGCGGTGAACAGAACCAGCGCGGCGCAGAAGAGAAGCAGGGATTTCCGGCGCGGCGCGAGCGCCTCGAACCGGCCGGCCCATTTCCGCCGGGGGGCTGTCTTCCCCTCTCGCCAGCGTCGAACCTGAACGGCTTTGAGGTACAGAATCGACACCGCTATTCCCAGACCCAACAGATCCAGCCTGGCCGCGAGATCAGCCGCCCCGATATAGTGGAGCAGGGTCAACGGCGCCAGGCTGAGGAACAGGATCGGCAGATAAGTCAGAAAGTCCGCGGCCAAAACATCCTTTTCCGGTAGGCTGAACGCCCGTTGGATCAGCTTGGCATATAAAACCCAGAGGGTGAGGAGCAGGAGGAAAAATACTGCGGCCGCCAGGACCACTGATACCGGGGAAGGGCTGAAGGCATGATTTGAAATGGTGAATCGCGGTGCCCGGCGAAGAAGGAGAACGTAGAGGCTGATAAGGACGGAGAAAAGAAGAAAAAAAGCTGCGTAACGGGAAACCGTCTTATCGCGCATCGGCATGATGATGAGTTAACTTGCCCGAGCTTGTCAAGCTTCCGGGCGAGTCACATTAATTTGGTGAGATAGCGGCAAACGTGCTGACGATCTCAGGTCGTAGGAAGCACTTCCAAATTATTGATCTTCATAATGGGCGCAGGATGCCGCCCTAAAGACCCCGTAGCGGAAGGGGGCCCCATCGGCTTTCCCGATGGGGGGGAACCGACGGGACTGGTTCCCCGGGGTGCGGGGGCTGAGGGCGGTATCCTGTGCCCATTGGAATCACATCAACGGAGGGGCTTGCCAACACCGAGCCTCCCTTGCGATGGTTTTTCGGCCTGTGCTATGATGAGCGCGATGGAGTTTTCCGCCGTCGTCATCACCTACAACGAGGAGCGCCGGCTCGAAGACGCCCTGAAGAGCCTGGCTGGCGTGGCCTCGGAAATCGTCGTCGTCGACTGCTTCAGCACCGATGAAACGATCAGGATTGCCAGGAAATATACCGACCGTGTCTTCGAACGAGCCTGGACAAACTACGCCGACCAGAAAAATTTCGCCAATGATAAAGCTTCTTGCTCCTGGATTTTTTCGCTCGACGCCGACGAGCGCCTGTCGCCCGAACTCCGAAAGGAGCTCGCCGAGCTCAAGAAGGCTGAGCCCGACTGCGTCGGGTTCGCCATCCCCAGGCAGGTCTATTATCTCGGCCGCTGGGTCCGCCACTCCGGATGGTATCCCGACTGGAGGGTCCGTCTCTTCCGCAAGGACAGCGCCCGCTGGGAGGGGGAGTTCGTGCACGAGAACCTTGTCGTCCGGGGCAAAATCAAAAAACTGCGTGCTCCGATCCATCATTTTACCTACCGGAACATCCACGAGCACCTGGCCCGGATCAACAAGTTCTCCGGCCTGGCCGCGCATAAGCTTTACGCCGGGCGGAAAAAAGCGCGCTGGTACCATCTCCTTTTTTTGCCCTTTTTCCGGTTCTTCCGGGCCTATGTCTGGAAGCGCGGGTTTCTCGACGGGTTCGCCGGCCTGGTTATCTCGGTCCTGACCGGATACGCCGTCTTTGCCCGCTACGCCAAGCTGAGGGAGATCTGGAAAAAAGGAGAGCGGATTGAGCCTTTTCCAGATTGACGCCGGAAAGGAATGGCGGGGCGGCCAGAGACAATCTCTCTTCCTGGTCAAAGAGCTGAGGAGGAAAGGCTATCTCGTCTATTTCGTCGTCCAGCCCTCAAGCCCCCTCCATCGCAAGGCCGCCGAAGCCGGACTCCCGGTTCTCCCCCTGCGGATGAGCAACGAGGCCGATTTCTTCGCCGCTTTCCGGTTGAGCCGGGCGATGAAAAAACGAAAGTGCCGGCTCGTTCACTTCCATGATGCCCACGGCCTGGCCGTCGGTGCAACGGCGGCCCGCTGGGCCCATGTCCCTCTCCGGATCATCTCCCGGAGGGTGGATTTTCCGCTCCAGAACAGCTCCTTCTCCCGCCGCAAGTACACCAGGGATGTCGATGCCATAATCGCCATCTCGGAGGGCGTGAAGAAGGTCCTTCTCGATTCGAGAGTTCCCTGGTCGCTCATTCACGTCATCCCCTCGGGGATCGATTTTTCTCCTTTCCGGGAAGTGACCTGCCGGGATTTTCTGCGCCGGGAATTCTCTTTCGCCCCCGACGATTACCTGGTCGGAATCGTCGCTGCCCTGGAAGACCACAAAGGTCACACCGACCTGATCCAGGCGGCAAAGATCCTGAAAGAGCAGGCGCCCAAGGTCAGGATCGTCGTCGTCGGGACCGGGTCCCTGCGGCTGACCCTGAATAAGCAGGTGCACGACCTGGGAGTGGAGGATATCGTCTTCTTCCTCGGGTTCCGGGAGGATGTCCCCCAAATTCTCGCCTCCCTCGACCTGTTTGTGCTCTCCTCGCACCTCGAAGGCATGGGGAGCTCCCTGCTAGATGCCATGGCCAGCCGGCTGCCCATCGTTGCCACCAGGACAGGCGGAATCCCGGAGGTGGTCATAGATGGCGAGACCGGGCTGCTCGTGCCTCCGTATGACCCGGCATCCCTGGCTCAGGCCATCCTCACTCTCTACCGGGACCGGGAGCGAGCGGCCCGGCTGGCCCAGAGGGGATTCCAGACCGTCCACAAGAAATTCTCCGCCGAGGCGATGGCCGAGAAAGTCATCGACCTTTACGAGCAATGCGCCGGTCGAAAGCGGATCGTCCTCACTTAATAGAGACCCAGCGCTTGCCAAACGCCATCCAGCTGTGATAATTTATTTTGAGCGGAGAGTCTGAATGGAAATCGAACGAGTCGAGCTGGCGCTGCTGTATCTCCCTTACGTCCATTTCTTCGAGACGAGCCTGGGCCGCGAGGAAGGGCGGACCTTCCTCATCGTCAGGGTCTATTCGGGAGGACTCTGCGGCTACGGCGAAGTGGTCGCTTCCGAGGCGCCTCTCTACAGCTACGAAACCACCTCGACCGCCTGGCTGGTCCTGGCGAACTATTTTATCCCGCTTATCTTCAAGCAGGGGATTTCTCGGGCCGAAGATTTCTTCAGGGAAGCGAAAAAGTTCCGCGGCCATCCCATGGCCAGGGCAGGGCTCGAGCTGGCCCTCTGGGATTTGCAGGCCAAAAAGGCCAACGTCCCTCTGTGGAGACTCTATGGAGGGATTCACGAGGAAATCCCGGCCGGCGTCAGCCTGGGGATCGAGAATTCCATCCCCGAGCTTCTGGACCGGATTACCTCTAGTTGGCGGGAAGGCTACAAGAGGATCAAGATCAAGATCAAACCTGGCTGGGACTACGAAGTGGCCAAGGAAATCCGGAAACAGTTCCCCACCATCCCTCTCCAGGCCGACGCCAACGGCGCTTATGTCCTCAAGGACACGCAGGGGCTCAAGATGCTGGACGAATTCAACCTCCTGATGCTGGAACAGCCGTTTGCGCCCTACGACCTCTGGGACCACAGCCGGCTGCAGAAGCTGATCAAGACCCCAATCTGTCTCGACGAAAGCATCTTGTCAGAAGACACGGCCCGGCAGGCGCTGGAGATGGGGAGCTGCCGCATTATCAACATCAAGGTCGGCCGCGTCGGCGGCATGGTCGAAGCGCGCAAAATCCACGACCACTGCCGCCGCGAAGGAATCCCGGTCTGGTGCGGCGGGATGCTGGAGTCGGGCATCGGCCGGG
This sequence comes from uncultured Eubacteriales bacterium, assembly GCA_964651495.1. Taxonomy (GTDB): domain Bacteria; phylum Acidobacteriota; class Aminicenantia; order Aminicenantales; family UBA8522; genus CAZNVB01. The sequence goes on from CAZYWP010000080.1 coordinate 14,049, forward strand.
CGCACAACCTGCATATCGCCTCGCTCCCCAACTTCAAGCTGCCCAACGACCTCTCGGCCAGCAAGCGATACTATAAAGAAGACCTGATCGACCCGCCGATCGAGCTGGAAAAGGACGGCACGATCAAGGTCCCCGACGGGCCGGGAATCGGCGTCAACCCGGTCGCCGAGCGGATCCGCAAAGCCACCATCAGGGAAGAAGCCTTCCGGCCGTAGCGAAGCCCGCCGCGATTTCCGGCTGTTCTGGCCGGCGCGCCTTGACCATTTCTTATTAAACTTATAAAATACATAGGGTCAATAAGAATTTGACCGTTGCTGCGGAGCGCGTGTTCCGCTGTTGAAACGCACCCCCGACCCCGGCAGAGCGGGATTTTCTACCCGGAGGATTTTCGCCTGCCAGCAGATTAAAGGAGTCATGCCGTGAACCGGTTAAGCAGGAACGACAGGAAATGGCTTGAGGATAAATTCGGGGGCCGGGCCAATTTCGACCCCACTGAGCGCCTTCTCTACGGCCACGACATCGCCGCCATGCCCAGCCTGTTCAAGCCGGTCATCGGGCGGACGGTTCCCGATGCGGTCGTCCAGCCCGAGAGCGAGGCCGAGCTTGTCGAGCTGGTGAAATGGGCGGCAGAGAGGAATATCCCGCTCGTCCCCCGGGGCAAGATCTCGACCTCATCGCCGACGCTGAAGGAACCACGGGGATCATCAGCCAAGTCACGCTCCGTGTGCAAAAGCTCAGCGAACTGGGTTTGACCGCCATCGCC